>JBDHHP010000162.1:0-12359 GCA_039589275.1 Gemmatimonadota bacterium
GGTGATTCTCGATTTCGGTATCGCTGGTGAGATCGCGACCGCGGGAACGGAACAGACCATCGACGATACGATCTCGGGCACCGTGGAGTACATGGCACCCGAGCAGTGCGCCGGAGAACCGTGTGGACCGGCCAGCGACTGGTACGCGGTCGGTGTTCTGCTGTATGAGGCGTTGGCAGGTACGGTGCCTTTCGAGGGATCATCCGTGCTTCAGATCCTCCAGCGCAAGCTAGTGGAAGACCCGCCTCCTCCGAATGAGATCGTATCCGGCCTACCAGACGATCTGGTTCAACTGTGCGTCTCACTGATGGCTCGCGACCCGGCCGACCGGCCCAGCGGTCCTGCCTTGCTAGGGCGGCTGCGTGTGTCGGAGCCTGCTGTCGCAATCGATTACCACGCTGTAACCGCAGAGGTTACCGAGCCGGTAGGACGGGCTGCCGAAATCGCTGCCGTAGGGGATGCATTTCAGACAGCAGCTGATGGCCGTTCAGTGTCATTGTGCGTTTATGGTCCGTCGGGCATTGGGAAGACGATGCTCGTGCGCCACTTCAACGAGGGCTTGCGGTCTTCCGAGCGTGCCGTGGTTCTGAGCGGACGCTGCTACGTGAGGGAATCGGTGCCGTACAAGGCGCTGGACGGGGTGATGGACAAGCTCAGTCGCCTGTTGAGGAGTCTACCCACTGCGGAAGTGGAGAGAGGGCTGCCCCAAGACACTGGCGCGCTGGCCTGGGTGTTCCCGGTCTTGCGGCGGGTTGAAGCGATCGATCGTCGTGCCGAGGTGTCGCTCGGCATCTCAGACCGGCGCGAGCTGCGACGGCGGGCTTTCGGTGCACTGCGTGAAGCCTTCGAGACCATCTCCTTGGAACGCCCAGTAGTAATCCATATTGATGACCTGCAGTGGGCCGACCAGGACAGCATCGATGTGCTGCATGAGTTGCTGGAGTCATTCCAGCGTGCTCGATTGCTGTTCGTTCTGAGCTTTCGCAGCGAGGAGATCGCAAACCTGCCGTTCCTTGGGCAGCTGCTCGACCGAGTGGATGGGGAATCTATGAGAGCGCTCGAGCTAGGTCCGCTCTCGCGTTCCGACGCCATCACATATGTGGCTGACGTGCTGGGGCCGAGGTGGCCCGAAGCGACAACGTGCGCGCAGATGCTGGCGACCGAATCAGACGGGAATCCGTTTCTGCTCGACCAGATGGCTCAAGTGGCTTTGGCGAGTGGAGGCGAAAGCACTGAGTCCTTCCGGCTCGGCGATGCGCTCAACACCCGCGTGAGCCAGATGCCCGATGGTGCGAGGGAACTAGTGGAAGTACTAGCAGTTGCGGGTCAACCGATCGACGCCGACGTCGCTTATCAATCTGCCGGCCTCGCGGGAGATGAACGGCCACTGGTCACCAACCTCAAGATCGCTCACCTGCTGCGCGTAGGTGCCTCCGGCAAGCGCATCGACCTATATCATGACAGGATTCGCGAGCATTTCTTCCGGCAGCTCCACACCGCCGAGCTGAGATCGATTCACCGCCGCCTGGCACACGACTTCGGCGCCAAGGGAATCGACGATCCGGAAGCGCTGTACGAGCACTACCTGGGCGCAGGCGACAAGGCACGGGCGGCTGCCTTTGCCGCGAAGGCGGCGGAAGCGGCTCAAAAGAAGCTGGCGTTCGAACACGCCACGATGCTGTACCGCAGCGCCGTGGAATTGAGCGAAGGCACTAGTCCCCAGAGGGCGTCTTGGTACGTGGGACTGGGAGATGCGCTGTCCTGTGCCGGTCGCGGTGGAGATGCTGCACGGGCATACCTCGACGCGCTGCCGATGGTTGGCCACCGCAGAGCTCTAGAGTACGAGCGCCGGGCCGGTCAGTTGCTTCTGGCCAGTGGCAGGGTAGCCGAGGGAATGGAAGTCATCGGCAGGGTACTCGAGCACGTCGGGCTCAAGCTCAGGCGCTCGCCTCGCAGAGCACTTCTCAATCTGCTGGCCAGGCGGTTTCAACTTCGGCTGCGGGGTCTCCGTTGGCATGAACGAAGTCCCGACGAAATCCCACCTGATGTCCTCACGCGCATCGACACGTGCTGGACCGTTGCCGAGGGCATGGCTTTGATCGACAACATTCAGGGGGCCGCGTTTCAGACGCTGCACTTGATCCTGGCGCTGGACGCCGGTGAACCGCGACGCGTTGCCCGCGCGCTCGCATTGGAGGCCGGTTTCGTGTCCAGTTCGGGATCGGACGCTACGGCGGCCAAGCTGTTACGACGGGCCGAAGATCTGGCTCAGGAGATTGAATCGCCGGAAGCGATTGGATTGTGCAAGATCATCGGTGCCGCCGGAGCATTCCACATTGGTGAGTGCGAGAGAGCCGAGGTGTTGGCGAGAGAGGCCGAGGAGATCCTGGCAGTGCAGGCCGGTGGGATTTGGCAGCTGAACATAGCGCGCGCATATCACATTCCGATCCTAGTTGAGTTGGGCCGACTGGCGGAGTTCTGCAGACTGAGCCGAGAGTGGTATGCGGACGCGCTGGAACGGGGCAACCTGTTGGGTGCGAGGATCTTCAGCATGGGTTGGGGTATCCTGGCGTGGCTGTGTCGGGATGATGTGGCTGGTGCGCGTGAAACGGTGGCAAAGGGGCAGCGTCAGCATCGCGAGGGCACCTACTACATGGCCGATTTCTACGAAATGAAGGCGCGCGCTCTTATCGAGCTTTATCAGGGAGACGGTGAGGCGGCGTATCGCACGGTAACCGAGACCTGGCCTGAGCTCGAGGAATCTCAGCTACTCAGAATACGCGTGGTACGTCAGCGCTGCATAATGCTCAGGGCATGGAGCGCGCTGGCACTGGCGGGCACGGTTAAGGACAACACCAAGCTGCTCAAGGTCGCCCAACGGGCTGCGCGTTTGCTCGAGAAAGAGCCGTACTACTCGACGCAATCCAACAAGGCTCGCGCTCAACTGCTCTATGCCGGAGTAAAGGCAACGAGCGGCGATCGAGCTGGTGCGATCGAGCACGCCCGCGATGCGGTCGCGCGATTGGAGACCATTGACTCAGGTTTGTACCATGCCGTGGCTCAGCGGCGGCTTGGAGAGTTGCTCGGCGAGAGTGAAGGCCACAACCTAGTTGACGAGGCAGATGCCTGGTTTGTCTCGGAAGAAGTGGTCAATCCCGAGCGGCTAGCGGCGATGTTTGCGCCGGGGGTAGGGCGGAACGGCGGAACGGCGGAAGGGCGATCCACAAGCCAACCCCAGGCGCAAGCCTGGGGTCTCTAATAGCTGGCAGCCGACAGCCGGCCGCTGGTTGCCGACCGCCGACAACCCTCGTTGCACCGAGAGCCCTCCCATAGCATTATTTGTCACGCCCGACACGCATTTGGAGACACAGCAATGATCCTACTCACCGGCGCGACAGGAACGATCGGCAGCTACCTGGGCAAGCTCCTGGTAGACACGGACGCACGGTTCAAGGCCCTGGTTCGCAATCCTCGGCGTGCGTCTGAACTCAAGGAACTTCACGTCGACGTAGTCGAAGGGAACCTCTCAATCCCCGACAGCCTCGACGTTGCCATGCACGGAGTGGAGAAGCTCTTCCTGCTGTCCGGAGCAGACGAAAATCAGGTCGAGCTGGAGTGCAACGCGGTCCGAGCCGCCAAGGACGCGGGTGTGAAATACGCGGTGAAGCTGTCGGTCATGGGCTCAGCGCCGGATTCGCCGGTCCAACTCGCCCGGCATCACGCTGCGATCGAGCAGGCACTCGCCGAGTCGAAGATCCCTCACACGGTCTTGAAGCCGAACTCGTTCATGCAGAACCTGCTCATGTCAGCTCCCACCATTATCGGATCGGGTGAATTCTACGGTTCATGGGGCGATGGAGAGGTTTCACTGGTCGACTCGCGCGACATAGCTGCCGTGGCTGCCGAACTGCTGACGGGCGAAGGCAAGCCAGGCGAGGCGTTGGACATAACCGGCCCCGAGGCCATAACGCACCGGCAGGTTGCCGACACGCTCGGTGAAGTGCTGAGCAAGCAAGTCAAGTACATCGATATGCCGGGAGACAACTTCAAGGCTGCCATGGCAGAGTCGGGCGTCCCTGAGTGGCTGGCGACAGATCTGGTAACGCTGCAGGATCTCTCCAAACAGGGACACCTTGCCACCGTATCGGACGCCGTTCATGAAGTCACCGGCCGCCCGGCGCGGAGCTTCGATAGCTTCGCGCGGGATCACGCCGCGGCGTTTACAGGATAGCCAGCAGTCGGCGGCCGGCTGACAGCTACCGGCTGCCAGCTGTTAGCTTGTCTTTCCCGTTTCCCGGTTCCCGGTTCCCGTAGCGATAATCACCGCTTCGCTAGCTCAACCACCTGGGTCGCTACCCCGCCCTTCTCCGATACCACGGTCAATGTGAGCGTCGGGTCAGAGCCCGTGATACGCAGCACGTACTCGAGCGTGCGATGAGAATCCGCTCGGCCGGTCGAGCCCTGGGTATCGCGCAAGCCGGCGATGTGCCCCAGATCAGTGCGCAGATCGCCCGCAACTAGTTCGGCATCCGACATCTCGACCACTGCCCTAACCGGAACGGCCACCTCGGCTTCAAGAGCCCTCTGGGTGATGTTCGTTGGCAAATAGCCTTCGTTCTCCACCCGTGCCACCACTTTCACGACACCCGATCCAACCTGCGTCACCACGACATCGTCGATCACCACCCGCGGACTCACCTCCACGAGCCAGAGGATCCACGGTACGTACTTCTCGATTTCAGTCTGCAATAGATGCGGCGGGGGATTGCGTCGCGTAAACCGCGCGCGCCAACCACCGATCTCCACCGGCCCGAGTTGAGGATGATCGTACCAACGCCACTCGGCGAAGCCCTCACCGCCTGTTTCTTCTTCGTCCCACCTGAATCGCTCTGACTCCGTGACCGTGCCGTCGCCGTCGTAATCGCGGCCGAAACCTCCCCAGTACTCCGGCACGAATCCAACAACGCCAAAATCCCAATACGCCCAGCTAATTAGAGTACCGTGTCTGTGAACGCGCGGGTTGGTGTAGCTGGGCCGCACCGGCTGGCCCGTTGTCGTGCCGTACTTGCGGGCCAGCTCAACTATGAGATTCTGGTCGGCCAGGCCGTAGTTGTCCCACGACGTGGTCGACGGCAGCCGATAGACAAACCCTCCCGAGGTGTGACCGTGCACGATACCGGTGATGTTTCTGTGTGCATGCAGGAACTCGATCGTGGCCCTCGTTTCCGGTTCAGAGAGCGGATACGGTCCGGCGCCACGCTGCTCGAACTCCAGGCCCCAGTTGCGCGGGAAGTTGCGGTTCATGTCTATGCCACCGACGTCGTCCTCGTTGAATCGCCCGTCCCCGTCGTCATCGATGCCCTCGGAATAGAGATCGAAGAACTCGCCTTCGATCTCGCCGTCGCCGCGACGCACCATGACTCGCGAATCGGCAGCGCTCTTCTTCCAAAGCCCAACGGAATTGGGTACACGCATCCGAGTGGCGAACCCGTCACCATCCAAATCGTTGGGCGGATCTTCATCCAGCAGGCCATCCCGGTCTTCATCGTACGGCCGCGGAGTGCTGCGGGGATTGTGTATGGTGGTAAGCGCCACATCGGCTCCATCCGGATTGAACTTGGGCCGCAAATATAGCGCACGAGTGTCGAGCAACCGCGTGATGCGGTCATCGTTGCCGTAGTTCGCCAGCACATGCCAGGCGAAGTGCAGTGCCACCTCGGCACCTGTCAGCTCCTCGGCGTGGATGTTTCCATCGAGGTAGTAACCCGGCTTCTCATTTGCCGGTCCGGTCCGCTCATTCGTGATCTCGAGCACCATGAGTGGAGTACCCTCGAGCGTTTCACCGATGGAGTACAACTCGGTCAACTGTGGGTACGCAGCCGCCCAGCCCTGCAGCAACGCGTATGCATCTGCGGTGCTGTGGAACTTGGCCCAATCCGGGTCGCGGGGGTTTTCTTGTTGCGCGGCCAGTATCGTAGGTGTTAACAAGCACAGGGTCGTGGCGCATAGCGGGAGTTTCTTGAATGTTGATTTCATGGTGGCTATCCGATGATGTCGGTGAGCTGCGCGCTGACGGCTGCCGGCTGTCAGCTGTCGGCTGTCGGCGTGCGATCCTACTGGACGAGCGGAGTTAGCCCACTCAACAACTCCGCAGCAGTATGGGCAAGCGTAGTCGATGGTAGTAACACCGGGACACCCGCCGCCTTGGCAACATCCTGCTTCATGACCGGCGTGTATCCGATACAGTCCATTACGATCAAGTCGACCTTGCCCTGGGCAAATGCCTCTCCTGCGGCCTCCATCTTGTCGGCTTCAGTGTAGGGCGAAGTCGCGCGAACCGTTACCTCCCGCGCGAACTTGCTCCAGCGTTCGTGCTGGGACCGAGTTTGTTCTGATAACGGCGTCATTACTCCTACTCTATTCACTTCCAGGGCTGCGACCAGCTTTGTCAGAATCCGACCGGGCAACAACAGCAGCCGCCTGGAATCGAGTCCACAGAACGGATCAGTGCACAACATGAGGACGAGTTCGACCTCTTCCTCTAGGGAGTGGATGCAGTGCTTGATCCGCGGCACCAGGAACTCTCTTCTCACCTTGACCGCACTGCCATCCCGCATTCGCGTGGCGAGCACGCCCTCCGGCGACTTCGGAGCTTCAGTCTCGACTGCCGGTCGGTCGAGCCCATCCAGCGCGCCGCACTGAATGATCTCGACAGCAGCGCCGAGTATAACTTGGATCACCGGAACGACGTCGTCCCGTGGCGACTGGCCTATCGTGACGGCCCCAACTTTGGTGCTCATGGCGACGCGCTTCCCTTCCCCGGCGTCTGCAAATGGGTCATGGGTCCATACAATCTCACCAGGCGATCGAACTCACGCTCGTCGTGCAGCTGTGCGCGACCGGCGGTGTAAGCCTTGGCCACCTCGACCATGAACCGGGCCGTCAGTTCGATATCGATGGGTTGGCTGGCTCCGGATGCGGAGCCCGGCACGGCGATTTCTGCGGTTATTGCGACCCCCACCACCGGAGCATCGGTGGCCGTCGAGGGCTGCAAGATGCTGTTCAGGTGGTACAGGTCGTTGGCGTACGGCGTTATGTCCTGCGTCGATACCGCAAACACCGACGGTGGCCTGCCGGTCACGTTCTGTTGCAGCGACAACAGATCCTCACTCACTCTGAGCACATACCCCTGTTTGATCGTCGGAGATATCGCGAAGCCGCGACTGTTGATGACTCGGTTGCCTTTGGTGGTATCGACCGCCAGAATCGCATCCATCCGCGAGTCGACGAGCCGTCGGCACATTTCCCCCACCCCGAGCGGCGATCCCATGAATGGGACTGGCTCGTGAGGAATCACCGGCGCATTGGGACTGACGTGAGTCGTCACAAACACGTCTCCCGGAAGCCTGTCGCCCAACCGGTACATATCGACCAGCTTCAAACCTGCTGACAACGCCGCCACTGCTCCATCGCCGTCCGACACCAGGCCGAGTATCTGCGGTCGCGCACCAACGCCGCCAAGGAATCCGATCAATCCCATGGTCGGAGCGTCGCCGCCCACGGTGCGCCCGCGCTCGCCCGGCACAATCATCTTGATTACGGTGGTGGATCCGCGATCTGCGGTGACGGCCTCGAGTTCAATCTCCTCAAGCCCGCGGGATAGAAACAGACTCTCGATATCGGCCGGCGTGATGTCAGGCTGGTCGAGCAGTTCGGCGATGTCGAGGACTTGTTTGAGGAGCATCGGCGATCGGCGGTCGGTAGTCAGCTGCCGGCTGCCAGCGGCCAGCGGCCGGCCCTGTGGTCCGAGACAACAAAAAAACGATAAGACCTGGCAGAGAAAGAATACCACTTGTGTGGCGAGTCGGATAGATACTTACGTGGACCTCAAGGAGTGGACCGTGGCAGACTTTCGCCGCTATCACGTCTGGGAGTTGGCACATCACTTGGCCCTCGCGGTCTACGAGGCGACGGTGACATTTCCAGGTACGGAACGCTACGGTCTCACATCCCAGCTGAGGCGCTCCGCAGCGTCGATCCCCGCCAACCTAGCCGAAGGACTGGGTAGGGAGTCCGATGGGGACCGCTCCAGATTCGCCTCCATCGCGATTGGGTCGGCCTGCGAGCTCGAATACCATCTGCTGCTGTCGCGAGACCTAGGCTATATCGACAGCAATACCTACAGAGAACTCGTGAGATCACTTGTGTCGGTTCGCAAGATGCTGTCCGGCCTGTTGAGAAAGCTCAAGGCGAAGCGGTGACGGCCGCACCGCCGGCGACTGGCCGCTGGCGGCTGGCTGCCCTCCTCACATCCTCCAAACCCCGCTGCCAAATGCCCACAGCGCTTCGCCGGCAATGAGACCTGCAGCCAACACCGTGAGGGGGGAGCCCTCTTCGGTCTGCCGGTTCTTGGTCAGCAGCAAGCTGGGTTGTGAATTAGGAGGCCGGTGCCGAACAGAACGCCGAGCTGTCGTCTTGCTCCGCCCGCCAACTGAAGCAGAGCGCCGGGGATTGCCCACACCAGTAACCCTGTGGCACTGGCGGGATCAATGCCCGACTCAATCGTCGTTGCGTACACGCGCACGACGGGCGGAAAGAGATCACGATCGAAGTACAGCCCGTGCGCCAACGCAACGATCACGACCGCAGTCCCGAACCCTAACGCGGCGGCAATGGCCTGCTGTCTGCGACCGTCAAGTTCGAACTCCGGATCGCGCCCCGAACCCCGTAGACACCAACCGGCCTTGAAATCATAGCCCGCATCGGCGAAGGCTGGACCGCCCGACGCGACGAACCCTACCAACAGGGCAGCCGCCGGTGCGGGAAACCCCAACACAAGAGCGATGATCAAGAAGATCAGGGAAGTCGCGAACGCCGGGAACCAGCCAGCGTGCATGGCCGAGAATCCCACGATGAACTCGGCGGCAATGCAAGCGAGTGCTGCAAACAGAGCCCAGCCAGCCAGCTGGCCCGGCGACATCTCGGTCCAAAACCCCGCCAACGCAGTCAACGTTAGGGCCGCAACTAAGTACAGCCCAAAGCCACGAGCGATGCCCCGGCGTGCGTCGCCGTCATCCCGAGTCAATTGGCCGCCGTCTTCGTTAGACTCCGCCTTGCCCTCTTCCTTCTTCGGCCCGGCCGTCGTACTCTGCCGACGTAGCACGAAGACTACCGCCTGTCCCAGAGCGATCAGACCTGCTCCAATCATGATCCCGTGTGGGATCAGCCTGGCATCCAGATCAATGCCTAGCAGTCCGGGTGTGTAGGCTCGGACGAGCAGACCTGTACCGAACATGGATAGCGCCCAGACGTTACCGAGAAACGCAATACCGAATGCGGCCATGGGTAACCCACCTGCACCGACGACCGGCCTCAACAATCCAAATAGGCCAGACGCCCCAACCACACCCGCAACGGCGCTCGCCCCTAGGAGAGTCCCTCGTTTCCCGGCCTCGTCGCCAGCCTTGATGGCTTCCGCCGCAGCAATCCCCACCGGCCAAGGTGATCGTCCGGGGAACAGCCGGGAGTCGAAGAACCAATACAGCATCGCGAGGTCGATCAGCATCCCCATGGTGGCACCGACCAGCATCGGAGCCAACAGATCCGGGCGTCCGATCAACACAGGCACGCCGATTGGTACGAGCAGCGAATTGGCGGCACCGAAACTCGCACTCGAGATGTTGGTTTGGATCAGGTTCTGCCGGTGTATCGACCGGAAGCGCTTGAAGAACGAAATGGGGACTCGCGAAATCAGTATGGCCACGAGGACGCCAATGATCGACGTGTTGGGCGTCACGCCCAGAGTGGTGAGAATTTGCAGCCCTATGATGGCACCCACGACGCTCAATGCCAGGGTGACGACTAGTGTTGCCGGCTCAGTGGCGCGAGGGTGATTCCGGAAGCCCTCGCCGGACCGTCCTGAGACCGATCTCTCCCCCCGCGAGTCAGCTTTCATGTTCGGCGGAACGGCGGAACGGCGGTAAGGCGGTAAGGCGGTAAGGCGGTAAGGCGGTAAGGCGGTTGGTCTGGTGCCGCACCGGAAAGCCCGAATGCAAAACGCGCATGGAAGCTTCAGCCAAGCTCGGCATTGTCCTCCAGATCAGGGCTATGTGAAGAACGCAGGAATTCGAGCGCTCTAAGGTAGGTGGTGTCTGGTGGGCCGGCTAGGGCAAAACGGCGGCGCCGCTCTCAGCGGCTGACCAGCCGAACCTCGGCTATCAGCCGCGAAGAACTCAACCTTCTGCGCGAGACTACGACGTCGGCCTGCGGAGCCTGTCCAGCACACTCTCATTGAACGGGTTCTCGCCAGACCGGAGCAATCGGATCCAGGTCAACAAGCGTGTGCGGATCGCACCAACTGACGCGCGGGCCGCCGACTCCTCCAGATCATCGATCGCCCCGGCGAAGTCTGACGTCAATGCTCGAGCGATGCCGCGAGCCTCGCGGGTACGGGCCTGACGCGGCGCGAGCGCAACCGCCTGGTCACATGCAAACATGACGTCGCTGGCGTATCCCCAAACGCTGCCGTGCCAACACAGGCCGTACCAGAACCCCACCGATCCATTGAGCCGCGCGTCAATACCCTGTGCGGCGGAGTAAGCCGTCAGCGCATCCTGCATCCTGCCCTGTTGCGCTAGACGCACACCGTCCGAAACCAGACCCGCAGCGGCAGCGCTGTCAGCTTTAGCTATGCGACTGGCCCTTTTCAAGTCGAACAGGACCGGTACGCGTACCTGCGTCCTGATCGCTCGGCTTAACGTACGACCCGGCTCAAACCTGCTGTTGCGCAACATGTCGATAGCGGGCTGCTCAAATGAAGACCGCGTCGAACTGACTACACTCACTGTACCTGGTTCGACCTTGCCCGACGTATCGATCATCGCCTCGAGCACCACCCTGCCTTCCACATCAGACCGGAACATTTCGGGCGGATACACAAGCGGTGGACTCCACGTCAGTCGGGGTGGTTGACCTTCATCCGGCGAGATCTGCACCGGCTGGCCGCAGGCCACGGACACTACTGCGGCCAGAATCAGCGTCGGCGGATAGACGGAAACGCCAGAACGACGTCCGCCGTTCCTGTGAGGACCATTCGTTCCCATTACCTGAAGCGAGAGCATACGACAAGCCTCGTTAAGCGGTACCCCTGTGTTTGGTGGACATATGGTGTTACCGCCTCCACACGCGCAGAGATCCACTCGCAGCGCGTTGCAGTGCGCGCGGGTAGTGCTCAAGTCCTCAGGCTGTTTCTGGATGGAACGACGAAGTCGCGCCGTACATTACCGCACCGCTCTAGGCCTGCTTCAACCTGCGCTCCTTGATCAGCTCGCCCACCACCGACACCGCGATCTCAGCCGGAGTGTCTGCACCGATGTCAACACCAATCGGAGTCACAACTCTCCGCAAATCCTCCAGACGCGCACCAGCGGTTTCCAGAGCCCGCATGATGACTGCTCGCTTCCGCTTGCTACCCAGCATTCCGACGTAGCGCGCACGGGATCCGGCGGTTCGCTCGACAACTAGCGCGTCGAAGCTATGGCCTCGGGTAGTGGCGAGGACGTAGTCGTCTTCGTCGAGCTGGAAATCACGGAGCACAGTACGGAAATCATCGACCAAGACCTCGTGGGCCCAAGGCACTCGTTCTGGATTGGCGTATTCCTCGCGATCGTCGATGACAACCACGTGGAAACCGACTCCAGCCGCGAGCTTCGCGATTTCGACCCCAACATGTCCGGCGCCAAAGATCACCACGCGCGGCTTGCGCTGCAGTTGCTCGACGAGAAGACCTGTCGCTTCGTCGAAATGAACGCTGGTTCGGGAGTCACTCCCGCCCGCATCCACCGGTACGTCCCCTACATTGCCGACTGTGACGGGCGAACACGCTTCCTCATCGCTGAACACGACCGCTTTGCGAGGCTCAACAGGCCAGTCCAACGCGGTTAACACGGTCGCAGGCCACCGGCTGGTTATTGCCTCTGCAACCGCCGCATACAGCCGAATCATCTCAGCCGACGCGACTACTGGCTCCAAGAAGAACTGAGCCGTTCCTCCGCACGAAAGCCCGAGGTCTCCTGCAACGTCGGCGTTCAGAGTGTGACTCACGAAGGCGGGTTTGCCCTGGCTCGCAACTTCGAGCGCCTGACCAATGACGTCGGCTTCCACGCAGCCACCCCCGATCGTCCCCCAACTCCTCCCGTCTGAGGCCACAACCATCTTTGCATCGCTCGCCATTGGGAGCGAACCGCGACGACGAGACACGGTCGCCATGGCACTAGTTGTGCCCTGTTCAGCGAGTTCCCTAGCAGCAAGCCAGATTGAGGAGCGATCGTCCATGGGTCAGCGGGCAATCAGCGGTCAGC
>JBDHHP010000163.1:0-9057 GCA_039589275.1 Gemmatimonadota bacterium
GGGCAATGGTCCAGATCGGTTTCATGCCGACTCCGTGTTTGAGGTCAGTTCCTGGAACAGGTCCTCCAGACTCCTAGTTTCCTGATGCAGCTCGTACAACGTCCACCCCTGATCCCTGGCCAAACCGAAGATCGCGGGCCGAACGTCCTGAGAACTGTCCGCGGTTAGCGCCAGTGACACCCGCCCCGACGGATCACGGTGCACCTCATTCACCCGCGTCACACCTGCCAGACCGCCGATCTGTTCATCGACACCGCTGCCGTCGACTTCAACCGTGATCTGAACGGCCCCACTGGCTTGAGCCATGAGTTGGTCTACCGGCCCATCTGCTGCGATCCTGCCTTCATGAATCACCAGCAGCCGCGAGCATGTGTGTTGAACCTCGGGCAGTACGTGAGTCGAGAGCACTACCGTGTGGTCTCTGCCCAACTCCTCAATCAGTCGCCGGATTTCAACTCGTTGGTTTGGATCCAGCCCCTCCGTCGGCTCGTCGAGCACCAAGAGGTCCGGCCTGTGCAGAATCGCCTGGGCCAAGCCGACCCTCTGCCTGAAGCCCTTCGAGAGCTCCCCGATGGGTCGATAGAAGACCTCGCCGACCCGGGTTGCGGCGACCGCGTCGTCGATGGCGCTTCTGCGCTGGACACCGGCCAGTTCCCGTAGTTCGGCAACGAAGCCCAGATACTCGACAACCAACATGTCAGAGTAGAGGGGGTTGTTCTCTGGCAGGTATCCGATACGGCGCTTGGCGTCTCGCATGACCTCGGTGATCGGATCACCGTCGAATCGGATGATCGGATCACCGTCGAATCGGATTTCGCCTCCGTCCGGTTCGAAGAGCTGGTTGATCATGCGCATCGTCGTGGTTTTCCCCGCCCCGTTTGGTCCCAGAAAGCCAACCACATTCCCCCGGTCGACCGAGAAGGAGATAGCATCCACCGCCCTCACTGGACCAAAACTCTTGGATACATCCTGTAACGTTAGTAAAGACATCGCCTTACAGACTGGTTGTAGTAGTCCTGTGCGGAGTTCTCCATCCTTACGGCAAGAAATCTTAATCGCCTATCCGGTGCCGATTCAAGTCCTGTCCCCACCCTACCCAGCCGCGGATGTCAGCGGTATTGCCTCCTGAGCAAGTCGTTTTACTTTGTAGTATAAAGTTCTTTTTGGAAAGCGGTCACAGCGGGGAGGCAACGTGACGATCCCTACGGCTCAGGATCAGCAGGACCCCAAGGAGACGTTGGCCTATATCCGTCGCACGATGGAATCGGCGTCCACCTTCACCGCGGTGTCAGGGTGGGGGTTGGTGGCAAGCGGGGTCGTGGCCCTCATAGCTGCCTGGCTGGCGCGGGCCAGCGGCAGCGCGGCAGACCTCCGGGTATGGATTCCGGCCGCTGCAGTCTCAGTCTTGATTGCGTCCGCCGCCAACATGCTGAAGGCCCGAGCAAGCGACGTTCCCATTTGGTCCGGCGTCATGAGGAAGATCGTCTGGGTCATGGCGCCCGCGCTGCTGGCGGGCGCGATGCTGACGTTCGCCCTGGAAGGCAATGAGGCATCACAATTGCTCCCCGGGACCTGGTTGGCCCTTTATGGCGCGGCTGTGACCGCCGGCGGTACGCTGTCCATCCGCGCGATCCGCTGGATGGGAATCGGTTTTCTCGCGGTCGGAGCGGTCGCGCTCTACTCACCAGACCTAGGTCTCGCAATGCTCGCCGTGGGTTTCGGTGGCATGCATCTCGGCATCGGTCTGGACATAGTGTGGAGACATGGCGGGTAGCGCTGCCACCGACGAGATCGACCGTATCATCCACGAGCGCATACGCCTCGGGATAGTGTCCGCGCTCGCCGCCGAGGACCGTCTGAGCTTTGCCGACCTCAAGGCGGTGCTGAAGACAACGGACGGAAACTTGAGCGTACATGCGCGCAAGTTGGAAAACGCGGGATACATCGAGGTGGAGAAGGGTTTCGAAGATCGTAAACCGAAGACGGAATACAGCCTTACGCCGAAAGGGCGCAAGGCTCTAGCGAGCTACCTGAACAAAATGGAAGCCTTGCTGAACGAAGCCAGGGAGGCACTCGAGAGAACATGAGCGGACTTCACATTGGCATCATCATGGACGGAAACGGCCGCTGGGCCAACTTGCGGGGGAAGCCCCGCTGGAGAGGACATCTGGCCGGGGTCGACAGCGTGCGCGACGCCGTACGCGCCTCGCCCGACTTGGGCATAGCCACCTTGACGCTATATGCCTTCTCCAGCGACAACTGGAAGAGACCTCCCGCCGAAGTCGGACGCCTGTTTTGGCTGCTGCGCGAATACTGCCGCCGCGAGCGGGCAGAACTCATCGAAAAGGGAGTGAGAGTATCCGCAATCGGGCGGCGCGACAAGATTCCGACTAGCGCATTGGCGTCTCTAGAGCAGCTTGAGCATGACACTCAGGGCGGAGGGACCCTACACCTGAGGCTCGCGATCGATTACAGCTCTCGCTGGATCATCGCGCGCGCCGCGGCCGAGCTCGCAAGGAAGGTCGAGCGAGGCACCCTGGCGCCGGACGAGATATCCACGGAGGCACTTGGCGTGCGCATCTCCGAGGGAGTCCCTCAGCTCGATTTGTTGATAAGAACCGCCGGCGAACAGCGCCTCTCGGACTTCATGCTGTGGGAAGCGGCCTACGCAGAGTTCTATTTCACTGGAACGCTGTGGCCCGACTTCCGACGTTCCGACCTCGCGATCGCGCTATCAGAGTTCGGCAACCGCGAGCGCAAGTTTGGAGCACTGCCCAAACAGGAGCCCATCGTCAAGGTCGTATAACCGCATAGCGAATTGGACCTCCTAGGCTGACCCCGGGCGCATGTCCGGGGTCGCCGTTTGCACGCCGACTACACTTCAGCGCCCAATCGGCCCGATCTCCGGGACAAGATCCAAACCGGCGGCACGGGCCGCTCGACGGAATTCCGCCACCGCGGATCCGACCAAGGTATTGAACTCGTCCAGCGCATCCTCGAGCGCATCCTCTGCCAGGTCAATGCTCGTCCGCTGCGCCTGCGTCGGTGCGTCCCACGAGGATTGAAGTGAGGAGTACACCCGGCTCCAGCGGCTAGAAACTGGTGGTTCCGCAGCGCCTGGTCGTCCTGGCGGGTTCACAAACCGTGCGACAACCGAGTCGAGCGCAGGCTGCAATCGCTCGCCACTATCTCTGAGAGCTACCGAAGCACTGTCCTGCTCATCCTCCAACGACTCGAGGATCAGAGCGACGCCTTCCTTCACCTCGCGCAGACGTGTCACAGCCTCGGCAGTGAGCTCCAGCCGCTCGCCGACTTCCAGAACGGTTGCGTATTTGAGCGCTCGATCTGCTGCGGCGATGTCGCTGCGTGGATCGGACAAGACAACGACTGGACTGCTCACCGTATCCCCTGCGGCGATCAACCGCACCGTGTACTCTCCCGGCATGACCAATGGACCCGAACCCGTGGAGGTGCCCTCCGATGTCGGGCGCTCGAAGCCCTCTCGCCGCAGATCCCAGACAGTCCGATTCACGCCAGCCTCACAAGCCGCCGTCATGGTCCGCACTACCTCTCCCTGACCATCTGACACCTCGATTGCTACCTCTTCGACGTCCGGCGTGCCGATCCAAAATGACAATAAGGCACCGAACTCTCGGTTCTCGCCGAAGAACATGGCGTGACCGGTGGATCGATACCCAATCGCCTCTGCCACCGGGTGAGAAACCGTCGGTGGTGGGTCAAACAGGTACAGCCCCAAGTCGGCCAGAGCCGGGTTGGCAGCAAGACCCCTGAGCGGCCGCACGTCATCCAGAATGTACACTCCTCTTCCATGGGTCCCCATCACCAGGTCGTGGTCTCTGGGGTGTACCATCAGCGCCCTATAGGGTGCCGTTGGAGCTCCGTGCGTCCATTTGAACCACTGGCCGCCGCCGTCCAGGCTCACGTACATGCCGAATTCGGTACCCAGAAACAACAGGTTGGGATTGACCGGATCCTGCTCGATCACATGGACGAAGCCCCACAGGTCGTCTGTGACTAGGTTTTCCCAACTACGCCCGAAGTCAGTCGTCTTGAACAGGAACGGAGTCCAGTTACCCCTGCGGTGATCGTCGAACACCACGAATGCGGTACCGCCATCGAATTTGGACGGTTCGATATGAGGCACCCAGGTGTGATCCGGCACCTCTGGCATGCGGTCGGCAACGTTTGTCCAGGTGACTCCGCCATCCCGGGTCAGTTGCACATTCCCGTCATCGGTGCCCACCCAAATCACGCCCGCTTCAACGGGACTCGGCGCAATGGTCATGATGGTCGTGTGGTTCTCAGCTCCAGTAGCGTCTATCGTGATCCCACCGCTCTCCCGCTGTCGCTGCTTATCTGGATCGTTCGTAGTCAGGTCCGGAGAGACGATCTCCCACGAATCACCGTTGTCGGCCGTCTTGAAGACGAATTGGCTGCCGAAGTAGATCGTGGTCGAGTCAAACGGATCCACGTTGATCGCTGCATTCCAGTTGAACCGCAACTGATCGCCGTCGGGGTGCACCGGCTGAATGTCCTTACGCTCACCTGTCACTTTGTCGAACCGATACAGGCGCCCCTGTTGAGACATCGCGTATCCGTAGCGCAAGTCACTGAAGTCATTCATGGTTGCGAACCCGTCTCCGCCCCCGACACGCGTCCAGTGCACGTTCCTGACGCCGCCGGTCGTCCAAACCGAGCTCGGCCCAAACCAAGATCCGTTGTCCTGCAGACCGCCGTAGACATTGAATGGCACGTCCATGTCCACGTTGATATGGTAGAACTGCGCCAGGGTCAGGTTTTCCACGAAGCGCCAGCTGGAGCCGCGGTCTGTTGACATCCCAACGCCACCGTCGTTCCCCATGATGAGACGGCGACCATCTTCGGGGTGGATCCACAGCTCGTGCACGTCACCATGGATGATCGAGCTCGGCACTACAGTCTCAAAGGTCTTACCTCCGTCTTCACTCACAGTAATGCGTCCGTGCAGGTTGTAGAGTCGATTCTCGTTCTGCGGATCGAGTCGAATGTCGGCATAGTAGAAGGGACGCGGCGCTATCCCTGGAGAGTCACTGACGGTGTGCCAACTCCGCCCTCCGTCGTTCGATCGCAGCAACGCGCTAGTCTCTGCTTCGACCAGCGCGTACACGACGTTGGGGTCATTGCGTGCGATGGCGATTCCTATGCGCCCGAGTTCGCCCTGTGGCATCCCGTCTTCTTCCGTGAATCGGGTCCACGTCTCTCCACCATCGTAGGTCACATACAGCCCGCTACCCGGACCGCCCGAGGTGAAGAACCACGGCAATCTCCGGTGTTCCCACATCGCGGCGAAGAGCTTGTTGGGATTGCGCGGATCCATCACAAGGTCAGCGGCACCGGTTCTCTGGTTCATGAACAGCAACCGGTCCCACGTTTCTCCGCCGTCGGTGGTCCTATAAACGCCACGCTGCTCGCCGTCACTCCATGTGGGTCCCATCACTGCCAAATATGCGATCGACGGATCCGTCGGGTGCAGCACGACGCGGTGAATTCGTTCCGAATTCTCTAGCCCCAAATGCTGCCAGGTCACACCGCCGTCCATGCTCTTGTAGATGCCGTTGCCGACGCCTGCGCTGTTCCGGATGTTTCCCTCACCCGTTCCGACCCAGACAATGTCGGGCGCCATTTGGAAGACCGCGACAGCGCCGATTGAAGAGACTGGTTGATCGTCAAAGATCGGGTCCCAGGTCAAGCCCCCATCCACAGATTTCCACACTCCGCCAGTGGCGGCGCCTACGTAGATGATGTTGGGGTCACTCGCGACCGAGGCGACGGCACTCACTCGGCCGCTCATTCCCGCCGGCCCGATGCTTCTGGCCTTCATAGCGGAGAAATGAGACGCGCCGAGCTGACCCATTACGGGTGCGTCGGCGACCAGACATAGCAGCAGTGAAACAGCGGCCGTTCTCATTGGTGAGCTCCGTGCGGCAGGTTCACAGTTCTCCAAGCATATCCCGTGTGCTCCGACCCGCAAGGAGACACAGGCGGCACAGCCGTTGCTAGCTGTCGATGGTATGATCCGCGTCGACCTGCACCTCCACTCCACCGCGTCGCATGACGGTTGGGCCAGTCCTACTGACGTGGTCGAGAGGGCCCTAGATGCGGGCTTGGACAAGGTCGCGATAACGGACCATGGCGAGATAGACGGGGCGCTGGAGGCGCACTCCCGGTTCCCCGACCGCGTGATCGTGGGCGAAGAGATCCACTGTCACGGAAACACTCATCTAATCGGCCTCTTCATGGAGACACGGATTCCGTATGGGCTCTCGGTTTCCGAAACGGCTCGACGGATCAGACAGCAAGGGGGAGTGATCTACGCCCCGCATCCGTTCGCGTACCTCACACGGGTTGCTCTGCGCGCCGCACAGGTCATGGCCGTGGCCGATATGGTCGAGGTCTTCAACTCCCGTGCGTTCCTGAGGATGTGGAATAGAAGGGCAGCCGCAGCGGCTAGCCAGCGAGGCATCCCATCGGCAGCAAGTTCCGACGCCCACTTCCCGTATGAGCTGGGGAGAGCCTACACTGAGATGCCGGACTTCTGCGATGCGCCGGGCTTTCTGCGTTCCGCAATACACGCAAGGCCCGTAGGTAAGAGGATCGGGTCTCCGTGGTTACACGTCGCCTCTAGGCTGTTGGCCGATTGGCGCCGAGTGACAAGATGGAGGGCGTGAGGGAGGGGGGGGAGATCGTCCCAGGGCAAATCCTCAGGTCATGCCCGCAGGGCTCGAGGACGGAGCACCGACGCGGTCTCCCACCTGTCATCAACTCAATTGAAAGTCAGCCACCCCGCCCGACCGTTCGGCGCCTTCACATAGAGGAAGCCGCCGAACGAACCGAGAACGGGTACTTCCTGCCCAGCAGCAACACTGTCCATAGCCACAGCGGTCGGACCCGGTCCGGTCAGCAGGACGCCGCCGCTGGCGACCATTTCACGGCCGATCGGCCTGTCGATGGGCTCCGTGAGGGACGCTGCCACGAAACCCACTGTGCCGTCGGGCAGCGCTATGCGATACCAGCCACCGCTACCCGCTTCCACCTGAATTGGCGTGTGAAGTGACAGCTCCGTCAGTATGGGTGCTCGCGATGTCGGAAGTGCCCTGACCCGAGCCTTGGCTCGGTTCACGCGAGCGACTGTCCCGATAACGGCCGTATCGCCCACGAACATCACGGGAGCTGAAGGTGGCTGATAAAGAGCCGGGAATGGATCGAAAGAACCTCGCTGGTAGACACCAAAGTGTAGGTGCGGTGGCGTGGTTCGGGCATTTCCACTGTTGCCGACGAAACCCAGCGTATCTCCGGCATGCACCCTCTGCCCACGCCTCACGTTCTGCCTCTGAAGATGCGCGTAGTAGAGCGAGCGACCCAGATCGTCGCGCAGCCACACCACATTGCCGCCGAGTCGGTTCGGCCTAGTGCTGCGCACGACGCCGTCAGCAGCGGCAAGCACCGGGGTCCATCGGGGTGCGAAGATATCGAGGCCCTCGTGCCGCCGCCGTCCGCCATCGCGAGGATCACCGTACCAGCTCCTGATTGCCGTGGTGTCATGCGCCTGTACCGGGAACGCCAGAGATGGACCGACGACGATTGTGATAGAGTAGCGCCCGCCGCGCAGCAGTTCCGGCTGAATCCGGACCAGGTAGTCGCCGTCACGCCGCGCGACATAGTCGATTTCTCGTGCGACGCTGTCGGCGCTGGCAAGCAGCGTGGGCTTGCGGCTGGAGCCGGTCGGAATCACGAACATGTCAAAGAAGACCCGATAACTACTGTCAGGCTCACTGTCGAATCGAGCTGTGATTCTCTGCCCGCGCTTGAGTCCAACGCGATATCCTGCCGCCATCGCTTCGCGCGGATCGAGGTAGCTCTCTTCGTGATACGGAGCGGCAATGGGAACGGCGCCATCCAGAGCCGCCGACGCGGCCGTGACCCAATCACTGCCGAGAGCAGTCTGATCTAGCCCGGCCTCGCGCAGGCCTCGTTCGTAGCGTTCGTGGGGGGTGTAGCCGGAAAACAGTCCACGTAGAGAATCCTCACCGCAGCCCGTCGCCGCTACCGCCAGGAAGCATACCAAGATGCCAGTCCGGCATCGGCACCTCACCGCGTCATTGATCATGCCACGATCTACGGTTATCGGGCTCAATTTGTTCCTTTACATTGAGGCAGATCGTTGTCGCTTGCCAACGATCATCCGCGGCCAGGCCTGGGGGCCAGGGCCGTCTTTGGGTCTAAGATGGAGCAATCTCTATGCCGACACTGGTCGATTCACCCACCACGGTAGCCGCCGCGGGCACTGAGCCGAAACAGATCAGCGAGTACGTAGGTCGTCTCAATTCCGGGACGGAACATGTCAGTATCGCACACATGCGGAGTCCCATGGGCTGGGTGGAACCTGGTCAGACCCCGGAGTTCGACGAGTTCACTGTGGTGCTCAAGGGTACGCTTCGAGTGGAGCACGCGGAAGGAACCATGGACGTTCGGGAGCGTCAGGCGGTCATCACCTACAGCGGCGATTGGGTGCGCTACTCGACTCCGAACCCTGATGGCGCGGAGTACATCGCTGTCTGCCTGCCAGCTTTCTCACCTGACACGGTACATAGAGACACCTGATCCGTGCTCGACCGGCTTCGCGGCCCGGAGGATCACGGCATGACCCGCTCGGGGTACAGAGACACCCTCACGTAGTTGTCTTCGGTCAAGTATCTCAGTGCGGCCTGTCGCAGTGTTTCGCGATCTAGCTGGGCGATCAGGTCTTCATACGTGAGGATGTCCCGCGGATCGGTGCCGAACCGTTGGGCGAACAGAAGTTGATACAGCCAATATCCGTTCTGCTTGAGGCTCGTCTCTCTGCCGCGACGCTGAGCCTCCATGACCTTTTCGATGTCGGTCGAACTTGGTCCGTTGACCTTGATGCTATCGATCTCATCGAACACGACCCGCGTCAGTTCTTCCAGCCGGTCCGGATTCGCCGCGAAGTTCACGGAAAGGGAGAATGCCGGAACCGGA
>JBDHHP010000164.1:0-9584 GCA_039589275.1 Gemmatimonadota bacterium
CGTTGGCGTCCAATTCCTCGCAGTGCGACCCCGGTCAGCACGTTCGCGGTCGCCTCCCAAACGGGTTTCTTCAACAGATTTTTCTTACCCATCCCCAATCTGCAATCCCACCCCTACCCCTTCGGCCTCATCAACTCTTGGAACGGCGGGTAGTCACGGAGCGGATCGAAATCGATGGCTGGAACATGCCAGCTATCCACGCGCCCTTGAGCACGTGCCTCCCGCAACAACGCAACTGCCTGCTCAGACTCGCCCAGCACGCTCCAGATCCGCGCTCGCCACCATGTGTGTAGTCCGAACATGTAGGGGCGATCGACGCTCTGTAGCCCATTTGCTACGTGCACGGCGCTGTCTCGATCACCGCGCCTCGCGGCTAGCGCACCAAGATACCCCAGATAGTTGAGGTTGTCTGGGAACGCATCGGCCAGAGCCCCGAACACTCGCGTAGCCTCCTGCCACCGTCCGGCGAGATAGAGCGCCATTCCGTAGTTGTAGCGGTGGACTTCGATCTCCGCTCGTTCAGTAGGTTGAGCCTCGAACCACTCGATGGCCCTACCAACTACGTGCTGCGAGGTTGCGTGATGGCCGTGTCCTCGCAGGTCATTGCTCGCCCACAGCATGATCTCGTCTGCACTGAGACCGTCCACCGGTGGCAACAGAATCACGTTGTCCAAGAGCTCATCCAATTCGTCAATGCGCCCCACCGCCGCCAATGCAAGGGCGGCGTGGAATTCGGCCGTCAGGGCGCGGTCAGGGAGAAGCTCTCGCATCCTGTATGCTGCTACCAGTTCGCGCTCATGCTCGCCCAACTCGTGCAGCGCAGTGCACAAGATCGACCAGTAGCCGATCCACCCGCGCATGGGGCCGCGTTCCGGATCGAGTGCGCGGAGTGCATCGAGGGCTTCGTGCGGGCGATTAGTGTTCACGGCAACGAGCGCTCTGTTGTATGCAGCCTTGGAGCGTGGTGCGATCTCCGCAGCCTGACGGATCGCTTGCAGCGCCCGCTCATGATCTCCATCCAACTCCGAGTCCAGGTACTCGACCCACGCTGCGTCAAGATCGCTGAGTTGACCCAAGAGTGGCGCCATGATGTTCAATACGGAATCGGCCTGACGATACTGTCGTAGTGCGTAGTAGTCGATTGCCTGGTACTGCAAGGCAAGTGCAAATGTGGTGTCGAGTTCGAAGGCCCGAGCAAAGTGTGGTAGAGCTTCCTGAAACTCTGATCGAATGTAGCGGTCTACGCCCTGTTCGAACGCCCGGTATGCTTCGAACGTGGGTGGGCGCGCCAGGGCACCGGCACGTGTTGCGAGGCGTTCGTCGAACGCTACCGCGAGCATGCCCATCGCGCGCCCTTGCAGGGCTCCGACGGCGTCCTCCGGCGATCCATGTGGTGCAGTCTCGGGTTTTAAAGCACCAAGGGACTCGCCTTGAACGGCATCGATGACCTCCGCGTGGAACTGAATGGACTCCCCAAACCGATAGTACGAGCCCGAGATGACAGTCCCAGCACCTGTTTCCTCCGCCAGTACGTCAATCGGATTTCTCAGATCTCCGGCCTCCGTTTCTGCCGCTACATAGCGTGATGCCTGTTGCGCCTCCATCCAGGGTACGACGCGCACGACGCCAGACTGCTGAAGTCCCTGTGTGATCCAGTGGCCAGCCATCACGCCCAACGGATCGAGTGAAGGATTACCTGTTTGGTTCTCGAAAACAGCGACCACTACTCGATCAGGATCAAGCATCAGTCCGCTGCCACGAGGAATCGCGGCAATCGCCACGATCAACGCTACCACTGCGGCAGCACCCACCACCCCTCCTGTCACCATCCACTTGCGCTTCGCCACACGATCAACCGGCATCGTCCCGGTCGGCGTGATCCCCCCACTCGGCGTTGCCAGCGCCTCCAGTTGCGGCAACAACTCCTCGGCACTCTGCCAACGATCAGCCGGCCTCTTTTCCAAACACTTCATCACGAGTTCCCGTAGGACGGGAGTCACCGACTCCCTGTACTTTTCAATTGGCTCTGGATTAGCGACGAGTTGGGCGGAGAGAACCGTTTGTGAAGTTCTACCAACAAAGGGAGTCCTACCTGTGAGCAACTCATAGGCAAGAATACCAACGGCGTAGATATCCGATCTGTGGTCTGTTTGAGGATCGGCAGTGGCTTGTTCGGGTGACATATAGCATGGTGTTCCGAGAGCGATGCCCTCAATCGTCAGATGCTCGGCATCTGTGGCCTCGCTCACCGCCTTGGCGACACCGAAGTCGGTGACCAACGCGTGTCGTTCCGACAACAGAACGTTGTCAGGCTTGATGTCCCTGTGAACGACTCCGTGCTTGTGGGCATGACCGAGTGCGTCCACAACGTCCCTGAGAATTCTCACCGCTCCGCTCACGGGTAGCTCCCCCTCGCGGGCCAGCTTTTGCCGCAGTGATTCGCCCTCGATGAAAGGCATCACATAGTAGACGAAACCGTCTGCCTCACCCGAGTCGATCAACGTGAGAACGTGAGGGTGAGTCAACTGCGCAGCGATCTCTATCTCACGATGAAACCGGTCAACACCGAGTGCTGCAGCGAGTTCGGGACGCAAGACCTTCACTGCGACCTTGCGGTGATGTTTCACGTCCTCGGCCAGATAGACTGTGGCCATTCCACCACTACCCAATTCCCGCTCGATGGTGTAGCGGTCGGCGAGAGCGGTTTCAAGCCGGTCGAGGGCGTCAGTCACTGCCGCTACCCCTTTGGCCTCATCAACTCTTGGGACGGTGGGTAGTCGCGGAGGGGCTCCCACTCCGGATCGCGATGCTGCCAGATGCGGTGAGTGACGCCCTCGCGGATCGCTTGCTGGAGCAATCGCACTGCCCTGTCACGATCGCCCAGCGCCGCCGCGATCGCAGCGCGCCAGCGGGTTTTAGAGCCCCGGAGATAGGGCCGATCAAGTTCCTGGAGCCAGTTGTCGACCTCCAGCACTTCTTCGCGCCGGCCCAAGTGCGCTAGCGCCACTCCTCGGATGCCCCGGTAGTCGACGTAGTCGCGGTAGTCGACGTTGTCGGGTGCATCTGCGATCAGTGCAGCAAACAACGTATCCGCGTCGGTCCAGCGCTGGGCATAGAAGAACGCACGCCCCCGGTCCTCGCGCATCTCGCTCGCCGGCTGCGACGCAAACCAGCCGAGCGCTTGGACCATTGTGGCTTCGTATTCGGCGTGGTGTTCGTGGGCCTCGAGCTCGAGGGCCGTCCGCGCCAACTGAAGGCCCAACGAGTACCATTCGTGCACCGGCAGGTCAGCGATCTTTTCGAGCAGCGAGTCCACGGCCCCCAGCTGGCCGAGCCCCACCAGTGCGCGCAGTTCTGCGTCGAAAATCTCCCTGTGATTCGGGAACCGTCCTAACCCGCGTCGCGCGAGCGCGAGTTCCTCGTCGTAGCGGCCCAGCTGATGGTACACCTCGGTGGTCTGCTCCCACCAGCGCACCCAGTTCCGAAAGCAACGTGTGTCAATGTCGTGGGCCAGCATTCGCTCGAGGGCATCGTCGAGGCGGTTTGCGCGAAGCGCAGTGAATCCCGCGTGGTAGCCAAAGAGGTTAGGATGGAGGCGGTACAGCTGCTCCACTGCCCGGGTTTCCTCGGCCAGATCGCCGCGACGCATTCCGCGCCCCCACTCGAACTGGAGACGGTCAACGGTGGTCAACTGATCCAAGAGGGGCTCGATCAAGGCGGCGACGGAGTCTTCTTCGCGACGCCGGCCCAAGTTCCCATATGCGGCGCCCACGAGGTACAGCGTAGGCACGTATTTGGGAGCCGCCCTCAGCGCCGGTTGGGCTAGTTCAATCGCATCCTGAAACCTGCCCTGACAGAAAACATCCATCATTGCCAGATAGCCGCTAAAGACTTCGAGGGAGGGAGGCATCGAAGACCGCGCCATCCATAATGCAGGGTCTGGATTGAGGAGCGCCGCTACGGCCCCGGTGACCCGCTCCGCCAGCGTCCCAATTACCGACTCGAGCGAATCGACAGGACCTGAAACCGGGTCGAGCGCCCTGAGCATGTCGCCGGACCCGGCATCGACCAACTCCACCTCGAATCGCACTCGTCCAGCCGAGGTCGTGTAGCTCCCCGCCACAGCGAACCTTGCTCCGGTCCTGCTAGCGATCTCTGCGACCGGTAGTCCGACGGCAGCATCCATCTCGCGCCAATGGTCCCGCACGACACTTGCCGGTACGACGATGACCGTACCCACCCGGTCGATCGCCCGCGTGACTACCCATGCCGCCATCAGACCCCAGTCGGCAGCTTCCGGATCCCTCGCACGATTCTCGAGGGGTACGACGACCATCCTGCGGGCGGCGATCTCGTCCTCCATCCCTCCGGCTCCGACCCCGGATTCCCCGCCTGCGAACGCGCCACGAAACGCCACGACCGCAATCGCGGCGATCACTGTGGCAGCTCCAACAGCCGCTCCGGCCATCATCCACTTGCGCTTGGCCAGGCGGTCCACGGACATCGTCTTGGGTGGCGTCGCTCCACCATCCGAGGTCACGAGCCCCGCCTGTTCGGCAGTCAACACTTGACTCAGCTCTCCCGCCGTCTGATACCGATCCACCGTCGCCTTGGCAAGTACCCTGTCAACCAAGCGCGACAGGTCCGCCGACACAGCCGGACGCACCACTGAAACGGGCGTCGCCACCGCGCTCATATGCTTCCGAATGACGTGCTCGGCCGACGGACCAGTAAACGGCGGCTCACCGGTGAGCATCTCGTACAACACACAGCCCAGACTGTACAGATCGCTGCGACCGTCCAGCTCCACCTCGTCACTCGCCTGTTCGGGACTCATGTACGCCGGCGTGCCAACCGCTAGCCCCGCCGCCGTTATCCGGTCCTCTCCCGCCTCGGTAATCGCACGAGCCACTCCGAAGTCAGCCACCACCGCGTGGCCCGACTGCAGCAGGATGTTCTCCGGCTTGATGTCACGGTGAACGACGTTGTGCTCGTGTGCGAACGCCAGTGCGTCGGCCACCTCACCGGCGATCCTTACAGCATCCTCAACTGGAAGCTGCCTGTCGCGGCTCAGGCGATCCCTCAGTGACTCTCCCGCCACATACGGCATCACGTAGAACAGGAGTCCGTCCGCCTTTTCCGAGTCGTGCAGCGGTAGGATGTGCGGGTGACTGAGATTAGCCGCGATGCAGATCTCGCGCAGAAAGCGATCGGCGCCAAGTGAGGCTGCAAGCTCGGGCCGGAGGACCTTGACCGCCACCTGCCTTGCGTGCTTGAGATCCCGAGCGAGGTAAACGGTGGCCATCCCACCGGAGCCGATCTCCCGCTCGATCGTGTAACGATCCGCCAGGGCACGCTTCACACGCTCCAAACGGTGCCCTGCTCCTGCTGCACCTTGCAGCGAGCTATCTCCTACATGCCGCACCGGCTCCCTACGCAACCTCCCGGCATAAGCCACCACATCCGGCGACGGCTCCGCAGCTAGCTCGGAGTGCAGTAACGCCGTGTGGCGCTCGGCTTGATCCAACGCCCCCGCTCTATCACCCGCCGCCTCCAACGCCCGCATCAAACATATGGTCACGTGTGTGCTGTAGGGATCCTGCTCCACCAAGCGACGCCACCATTCCACTGCCTGCTCGGCCTCACCTCGCTCGCCCGCAACCTCCGCCAACCGCTCCAACGCACCAGCGTAAGCCCTCGCCAGGCGATCCCGCGCCCCATCCAACCACTGATCGCACTCTGCACTCGCCTTGATCGCGAAACCGGCGAGCAACGAACCGCAATAGAGCGACACCACACTCTCGTGATCACCCGCAGCGAACGCAGTCTCGAACGCCCACACGTCAACCGACACAGCGTCCTCACTCAGGGCCACCTCACCCTCGCCACGAGTGACGATCGCTCCCTCTCCCAACTCCTGTCGCAGCACGTGGAGTGCCTGACTGAGCGCGTTACGGGCTTGATCCTGAGTCGACTCGGGCCAGAACAGACCCATCAGAGTGTCTCGGCGGTGGAAACCGCGGGGTACCGCGGCGGCAAGATACGAAAGGAGGGCTACCCGCTTGGGCTGGCGGAGTAGGCCTACCAACTCGTTTCCGCCAGCGTCACGTATGTCGACCGAGCCGAGCAACCGAACGGTGATCATAGGCATCATCGGGCCACCGAGGCCGCTCACACACCCATGTGAGCGCTGTGTAAGGCCTGGGTAAGTCCTGCGTGTGGTCGGTGGCTTAGCCTGGCACCAAAGCTACGGGCGGAGATGGGTGCTGGCTAGAGACGGACCCGTATCGGCCCGGCAGCGAGCAGTCCTGAGTTACCACACCAGGCTCATGCAGGAGGTGCAAGATGCTTCGATACCGCTCGACTACGCCGTTACTATTCGCTGCACTGATAACAGTTGGCTGCGCCGGGAAGACCCTACCAGTCGGCTTCACCACTCCCACGACGATGAGTCCGATAACGCAGGCCGAGTTGGAGGCCAGCGGGGTATCGGATCCCTACGAGGCCGTAAGGTTGCTGAGGCCAAACTGGCTTCGCCGCAGAGTGCGAACCGGCAAGCGCGGGGGCCGCGACGGACTGCCGACACTGTATGTACAGAACATGCGAGTTGGATCGGTCAACGGGCTGCGGGACTTCCGCATGGAGGGTATCAAGGAGATCAGGTATATCAGCGGCCTGAACGCAACAACCCGCTGGGGGGTTGGAAACACAAGCGGTGTGATCGAGGTGATCTGGCTTACGCAGTCAGAGCGATAGAGGTCTAGGAACTGTGTTTCAGCAGGGGAGCCCAGGTCCGGCTCCCCTCTGGGCTGCGAGGCTAGTGATGCTTCACGTCCTCGGCGAGATAGACTGTCGCCATCCCACCCGAACCAAGTTCCCGCTCGATGGTGTAGCGGTCGGCGAGCGCGGCTTTCAAACGCTCTAAGACATCGGCCATGTGGACGGCTCCCGATTGGCGACTAGGCTAAGCTACGGGTTTCGGCTATCGGCGGCCAGATTGGTGTTCAGCGCAACTTTAGCTCACATCTTGCACGCGTCTCGGATCTGTCGTTGGGCCAGACTTTCGTCGGTGATGATCTCGTAAAACTCGTCGAAATACGCCAGCACCTGCTCCTGTTGCTCCTGGCCGAGGGCGGCCTCGTTCCGATAGAGCTTGTAGATCTCGTCCTTCTTCTCGACGAAGTACTCAAATACAGCGGTCAGGTGATCTGTGAGCCGGCACACACCCATGTAGTACCGTTCGCGAACATTAGCGATGGGAACGTCGGGAGCGGGATAGGCGTAGGGAGGTGCCACAACGCCCGACCAGTCGAAGTCGAAAGGCACTACCGTCGTGTTCCCCTCTGCATCCTGAATGAACTTCACGTTGTGATTCAGGAGGGTCGACCAATCAGTATTGCCAATCATGTATTGGAACACATCTTGGACGCCCATCTCGAACTCATCGGCGAGCAGCGCATGGAACCCGTCGAAGTCCACCTCCACCATACCGTTGCGGATTGCCACGTCGTCGACATCCTCGATCAGGAACGCGTAACGGGTGATTGGCTCGTAGGTCTCCGACACGTCCCCGTAGGTCACTTTTGCCAGACGCGCTCGGAAACTCCTGGGAGTCAGTATCTCGTACAATCGGTACGCCAGGTACTCCAGAATGACGTATTGCTGGTATTCGGGGTCTGACTGACAATGGGTGACCAGTTTGATGGTGTTCTGGCCGTCAAAGACAGTTCCCCGCAGGTGCCGGGCGCGAAAATCGAGTCTCAAGGGCGGAAACTCACACACGCCATGAATCAGACGGTAAAGGCCCCGGGTCCTTACCTTGATCGGTAGCCAGACAGGCTCACCATCCGGCCCCACGTACCCTACCTCACCCAGCCGGTCGGGACTGTCGAGCGAGGTGTCGGCGAGGAGGACGCTGAGATCGGTGTAAACGATGAACTCCAGATCACCGTGGTCTGCGAAGAAGTCGGGCGGCGCAGTCTGGGCGCGGCTGGCTGTCACCAGTCCCCCCAACAGAGCACTGCTCAAGATCATCAGCGATATCAGGCCACGCATCGTACCCTCGCGAGATGGCAGTCGAAACCGACGACGTTGGTGGTTTATAACCGCTATACGCACGGCGGTGGGGGGAAGTTGCGTGGGGCGACCCTTCCCGTTGCCAGCAGCCGAGCCCGGGACACCAACCACAGCGAGCGACCCGTCATGGAGTGGAAGGATGTGCGGGTGAGTGAGCTTCGCTGCGATGTCGATCTCTTGTACGAAGCGATCAGGGCCAAGGGCTGCGGCAAGTTCAGGACGTAGCACCTTCACTGCCACCTTGCGGTGAACCAAGCTCCCGCTCGATCTGGTAGCGGTCGGCCAATGCTGCTTTGAGACGGTCCAGCACGTCAGCCATAGGGACGGCTCCTGATTGGCGACTGGACTAAGCTACGATTTGGGGCTGGAGACGACCAGGCGGCGAGGGCAACAGGCTCTCACAGAAGGATGATGTTGTTCTCCCGGCACGTCCCTTTCACATCGTCGCTCCAGATGCTCGCCTGGATCTCGCCGATGTGAGCCTTTCGCAGGTAGAGCATACAGAGCCGCGATTGGCCAATGCCGCCCCCAACGGAGAGGGGCAACTCCCCTCTCAGTAGGCGCCGGTGGAATGGCAAAGCCTTTCTCTCGGTTACGCCCTTGAGCTCCAGCTGCTTCTCCAGTGTTGGGATGTCGACTCTGATTCCCATCGACGAGAGTTCGAAGGCGTCGTCGAGGACTTCGTTGTAAACCAGGATGTCTCCGTTCAATCCCCGATAGCCGTTTCCCGTTGCGGTCCACCAATCGTCGTAATCGGGTGCCCGCCCGTCATGAGGCTCACCGTTTTTCAGCTCCGCGCCGATACCGATCAAGAAGACGGCTTCGTACTCCTTGCAGGCAGCCTTCTCCCGTTCACTGGGTTTCAAGTGCGGATACTGCTCCTCAAGGTCCTCACTGTGAATGAAGGTGATCTTCGCGGGGAGGACAGGCTGGATAACTCCGTAGTGATAGCAGACATACCTTTCCGTTCTCCGGACTACAGCATAGACTTGGTCCACGACGTACTTCAAGAACGCCAGAGACCTCTCCTCAGGTGAGAGTCCCACTGATCCACGTAAATGGAGTGAATGTTGTCCAATCGGTCATCGGGACGAATTGCATTCATGTCGGTGTAGATACCCTCGCCGTGCCGGAAACCGAGATCGGCGAGCGCCATCCTCTTCCATTTGGCGAGGGATTGCACGATTTCTGCCTGAGTGTCGCCCATCGCCTTCACCTTGAATCGGATGGGTCTCTCTGTGCCGCTCAGGTCATCGTTGATTCCTGTGCCTGACTCTACGACCAGAGGTGCCGTGACCCGCGTCAAGTTCAGCTCGAATGCGAGATTCGTCTGGAAGTAGTTCTTGATCAGGAGGATCGCTTTCTCCGTCTCATTCGGGTCAAGAAGTGGCTTGTAGTTCGGCGGTACGTAAAGGGATTCCTTCATTTGTCCTGCCTCCAAACGTGAGGGACAAGAACCAACCAGAGGAGCAGACCGAAGGAGCCTAGTCAAAGCTGGCCCGGAAGCA
>JBDHHP010000165.1:0-8831 GCA_039589275.1 Gemmatimonadota bacterium
CCTTGGGTGCCGGCGACTAACGCTCAGGAGACCAGGAGCGCCGCGGGCGTGCTCGCTCCCGAGAACCCCAATGAGGCCAGACTCAATCGTCTACAGCCACCCGACCAGATCATGGATGCTATCGGTATCCAGCCGGGGATGACGGGCGCGGAGATCGGCGCTGGGCGTGGACGGTATGTCGTGCAACTTGCGGCTCGAGTAGGAGAAGATGGAAAGATCTATGCTGAAGACATCGACGCCGCGGCCTTGAGACACCTGGACCAACGCTGCGAACGGTGGGGACTCACCAACGTCGTGTCCGTTCTCGGAGATGTCACAGACCCAAGACTTCCCGAGGGTGAGCTGGACTTCATCTTCGTTATCTCTGCCTACCACCATTTCTTAGACCCGGTAACGTTGCTACGGAATGCTAGCTCGGCACTCAAACCCGGGGGAATGTTGGCAATCGGAGAGTGGCTGCGGTCGACATCCCCAGAGGAGATCGAAACGCAGATGCACGCGGCCGGATATACCCTCGAACGCACCGAGACCTTCCTCGAGGCCAACGGTCTGTACATCTACGTGTTCCGGATTGACGATGCTTATCCGCAGTGATCACCGCCAACACCGCAGCGCTCACGAACACTAACACTGGAGGGTTACGTCATGATCGCGGCGCATACGCTGTGGCTGTCATGCTTCCTCTACTCCTTGGGCTCGGCCGTTCCCCAGGAGACCGTGCAGTCGGGATACGTCGAGGCGTTGGTGCATGGCTCTGGGTTTCGGTGCATCATTGAGGCGATGTCCCGATCCGGAGTCGCCACCGATGCAGTATCCGAAACGGAGCCAGTACCAGTACGCGAAATCCCCATACCGGATTCGCAATTGGCCTGAGTACGAGGCCGGTCTACGCAGACGCGGCAACCTCACCATCTGGTTTTCCGACGACGCCATCAAGGCCTGGCGGGCTCCAGCCAGTGGCCAACCCGGCGGTCAACGCATCTACGCGAACATTGCGATTGAGGCAGCCCTGACGATCCGCATGGTCTTTCATCTCCCCCTCCGGCAGACCGAAGGACTCTTGCGATCACTGGCGGAGAAGCTCGAATTGAATATCCCGATTCCCGACCACACCACCCTGTCCCGGCGGCTGAAGACGCTCGGTGAACTCTCGATTCGTGCGGTCGCGAGCAAGCGGCCTATCCACCTGCTCATCGACAGCACGGGTCTCAGGATTCATGTCGGCAATCTGCGGAAGCCACCGAAGAACAGAGCCTGGTGGAAGCTGCACCTTGCGGTCGACGCGGGCACTGGTGAGATCGTCGCCTCAGATCTGACCAGTCGTCGAACGCATGATTGCACTCGGGTTCCCGCCTTGCTCGGGCAGATCGACAATCGAGTGGCCTCTGTCTCTGCAGATGGTGCCTACGATACCGAGGGCACCTACGAGGCCGCTCACGCGCAGGGTGAGGGACGAGAGGTGAGCGTGCTCATCCCGCCTGGACACGACGCCCAGTCGAGTCCAAGACCATCGGCAGCATTGAAGGAGAGGAATCGGAACATCCGCTCCATCGGCAGACTCGGTCGACGCGAGTGGCACACGCAGTCGGGCTACAGCAGGCGCAGCATGGTCGAGAACGCGATCTATCGATACAAGACGATCATCGGCCGAGGCATGAGGAGTCGCACCCTGGCGGGCCAACGGGTGGAGGTGCAACTCGCGTGCACGGTCCTCAATACGATCACCCGTCTCGGGATGCCCGACAGCTACCGAGTGGCGTGATTCTATCTCGGGGTACGGGGGACCTGGCCTCAGTTCCGAGCCATGCACCAACGCCGCCTGAAGTGCTCAGTTACCCCAAGTGCCGTGAACTCAGACGCTGCGGCCTCATGACGTGTCGTCAACACTCCAGCTCAAGCAATGTCCTACGGCGCGTCGTCAGTGTCTTGAGGTGTGGTAGATCCTAGGGCTGCATCGACAGTGTCTCTGACACCCTCTTCAGAAACAGCGCGACAACACCTCACAGAAAGGGCAACCACATCGGAATCAGGTACGACGGCCTGGCGTATTCCCAGGCTCCAGAGCTTACTGCCACGATCTCGCCAAGCGGTCCCAGCACGAAGGCGACCACATAAAACATGAGATCGCTCCTGCTATGCCACTTGCGCAGCATCAAGATGCTCGTACCAAGAAGACACACGAGCAGCGCAGCCGGCCTGTGCCAGAGCAAGCTCACGAGAGCCACACATAGAGCGTAGATACCGACTAGAGTAGTCAAATCCCATTTCATATTGAGTAATTCCGCGGATGAAGGGATTAGGACGACATTGCCGCTACGACTGCTGCTACAACAGCATGCGGAACCGGGCGACCCAGTGTTCAAACATGGAGTCTCCCCCTCACGACTGCTGAAACCTCGCTCGATTGCATACCGGCTGACACCTCCCGACGCAACCTTGTTCAATCGCCCCCATTCCCCCCGCGTTGGACGGTGCACGCAATACTGCTCCTGTGTGACCACTTCTGTGCCGAACGAGATAGCGGCGATTCTCCAGCAGGTGTACGCCGGCAGAGTCGGTAGCATAGGCTAAGTCTGCGAATAGTCCTAGCTTCGGCAGGAGCCCGGCGATTGAGCAGGTCCCTTGAACATTGGAACCTTCTCGCCTACACGAGCATCTACCATTATGTGGGTTGCCGCCGCTCTGGCTTCCAGCATGGCCTGTTCACACTTCGTGTCTCGGAGGGTCTCCATGGTCGGATCAAGCCAACTGCCAGCGTGCGTTGGCCTAGCCGTTGCTTTACTGGGCATGGCCTCTGGTGCATCCAACGGACAGGACGGACCCCCGATCCCTGCTGACAGCTTCGCAGTCACCCCGATGGATGGCCAGATCGACATTGATGGTCGGCTTGACGAAGCAGCGTGGCATTCCGCCGTGCTGATCCCACTCGCCTATGAGTGGTTCCCAGGCGACAATGTTGCACCGCCCGTAGAGACCGAGTGCCGCGTCACCTACGACACCAACAAACTCTACATAGGCTGCGTGGCTCGCGACCCAAGTCCCCACGCCATCCGTGCTCATCTCGCCGACCGTGACGACCTACAACGGACCATTCAAGATGACCACATTGCTGTCCTGCTGGACCCGTTCAACGACGAACGCCGCGCCTTCCAGTTCCGGGTCAATCCGCTGGGAGTGCAGATGGACGCCTTCTTGAGCACGGCGGAGGGCTTCGAGGACTTCTCCTGGGATACTATCTGGGCATCGGCTGGCAGAATCACAGACGAGGGGTACGTGGTAGAGGTGGCTCTACCGTTTCGTTCACTGCGCTTTCCGGAGACTTCCGACGAGCAGACTTGGGGTATCATACTCGAGCGGTCGTACCCACGCAGTAGCCGTCACCGGATCCGGTCGATGCCAACCGACCGAAACAACAGCTGCCTGCTCTGCCAGGCGAACAAGATCACCGGCATCCAAGGCATATCTCCGGGCTCAAACGTCGAACTCTACCCAACCCTCACGTCCGGCCGCTCTGACACCCGCGCCGATTTCCCCGACGGAGAAATCGAAAACGGCGACGTGGAGTTCGATCCGGGACTCGATGTACGCTGGGGCATCACTCCAAACCTCTCGTTGAACGCGACGGCCAACCCCGACTTCTCGCAAGTCGAGGCAGACATCGCGCAACTCGACGTAAACATCCGGTTCGCTCTCTTTTTCCCAGAGAAGAGACCGTTCTTCCTCGAGGGCGCCGACATCTTCGAGACACCGATAAGCGCTGTGTTCACGCGGACAATTGCCGACCCTGCCGGTGGTCTCAAGCTGTCCGGTAAGGCTGGTGCGAATGGGCTCGGGTTCTTTACGGCGTACGACCGGACGACCAATCTCCTCTTTCCCGCCAACCAGGGCTCCTCAAACGGCGCACTGGCCGATAGTAGCTTCACCACCGTGGCACGCTACCGCCGCGACATTGGCCAGGCGTCGTCTGTCGGGCTGCTCTATGCCAGCCGCGAGAGCTTCGACGAATACCACAACCGGGTGGCCGGCGCCGACGCCTTCTGGCAAATGTCCCGCAGCAACTCGCTCCGCATTCAGGTCCTGGGCTCCCAGACCGAGTACCCGGATAGCACGGCGACGGCGTTCGGCCAACCGATGGGCGAGTTCACGGGCGCGGCCCTGGCCGCGCAGTTTCTGCACATCAGCCGCAACTGGTTCGCGAACCTCGAGTACAACGACCTGGGCCCTGACTTCCGGGCTGACGTCGGGTTCGTCCCCCGAGTTGACCAGCGACACTTCGAGGCCGCGGCGCAGCGCACCTTCTGGGGTCCGCAAGGGGGATGGTTCACCCAGCTCCGCGCCGGCGTCTCGGGCGACGTGACACTGGGCTACGACGGCACGGTCACCGATCGGCGAGAGAGCCTGTTCTTCAACTACCTCGGCCCCAGCCAGACGAGCATTGGCGCCGGAGTCAACCAGCGCCGAACTCTGTTTCTCGGTGTGAATCACGACCTCGTGGATGGAAACGTCGGTTTCCAGATCCGCCCGTCCGGTGGGCTCGTGTTCGGCGCCCATGCTTCCCTTGGTGACCAGGTTGATTTCGCCAACAACCGGAGGGCGTTTGGCCTGGCGGTGCAGCCCAGCGCGCAGCTGTCGATCGGGCGGCCGATCACGCTCAACCTGAGCCACGTGTACCAGCGGCTCTCGTTCGACGGCACACATATCTTTACGGCCAACCTGTTCCAGGTCAGGGCCTTCTACCACTTCAGTACCCGGGTATTCGTGCGGGCGATCGTTCAGTTCCAGAATGTCGAACGGAACCCGGCAGCCTATAGCTTCACAGTGGACGAGGAGCAACGAACGCTGTTCACTCAGTTCCTTTTCTCCTACAAACTGAATCCGCAGACGGTGGCATTCCTGGGTTACTCCGACAACCGCCTCGGTACCGAGACGGTTGACCTCACCCAAACGGGCCGGACGCTCTTTGCCAAGCTCGGGTACGCGTTGAGGCCGTAGTCACCATCGCACCCCTTCCCACCGCCCCGCCACGAACTCCGCGTGGCCCTCCCTTGCCGGCATCGGTACTGGGCAACATCGTAGAACCGTCACGCACATGCGCCGCTACCCTGGCTCGAAAAGAGGCGGCTGTGGCCACAATCACCACACAAGACCGTGCCGCTGCGCAGCGCCTACCAGATGAGTTCCTGGAGCTGTCAGGTAGCGCCGTAACCCGCGTTGTAGAACTGGTGACACGCCATTGGGGCGCCTACGGCGAGAAAAAAAGGGCACAGCTTGCAGAGGCACTGTTCCCAATCCTCGAGAGGCAAATGCAGCCCGAGACACGGATCACCGACGAGACGCGGGACTTGTGCGAGGGCTTGGTGGCCGCCTGGATCTTCAGGCAGCCATAGCCGGGAGTGGCCATGCACGTCTACTTCTTCATGGCCGGGCGTCGAAGCCTTCCGATTTCGAATCCGAATGGGTCAAGGAGGAGGACAAGGCAATCGTCAGACGGATCCGGGCCACGCTCGAGGAGAAGGCCGCCGACCTGAAGTGCGGCACCCACGGCGAAGAGATCACGGCCATCATATCCGGACCAGGCTAGCAGCAGCTCGGCCTCGAGATCGAAGACTGCTGCGATGACTTCGAAGCTACGGTATCTGAGAGACTGAATCCCGCCGACGAAGACTGACCGAGCTGGCTTTCCGTGGCGTTGAGCTCACCTGATTAGGGCACCTCGATGGCACCGAAGCCCCGGTCAGATAGGCGATCATCGTCCTTGTCCTCAGGGCCCAGACTCTCAAGATCCAGCTTCATCAGGTCGTCCGGGGGAAACTGAAAACCATGGGTACTGTCAACTTAACGCTGATTGCTCGTACCCAGAGCATCGAGCACAGTTCGAAACTGCCCTAAAATAGAGGTTTTCCGGTTTCATGGATCGCGCTTTCAGCACGAAATTTCACTTAAGTTGACAGTACGGCGCTAAATCTGTCGACCTGGACTCCCGATTCACTGTCCCCGTGTGGCAAACAAGAACCAGATCTCTGAGACACCTTTCGTTCTGTATCGCCTATCGTTATGCTTCGTGACATGATATATCGCGTCACGAAGTATACGAGGTCGGATGCCACGCGTCAACTTCGGCAAGGGATTGCGCTGTCGGTCCGGGAGGCTGCCCGTCTGGTCTGAGGGTGGTGCCACAACGAACAGGCAAGTTAGGGGGCCTTATGAGCGTGAGTCTGTTTCCTGCGTTAGCTGTGGTCCTATCGCTACAAGTAGGACTGCCTTTCTGGGTATTCCCCGGCGATCATAGTGTTGGCCGTCAGCAAGCAGCTGGGACATTGACGACAGAACAGTGGCTGGAGGACCTAGACTTCGTGGTCTCGCAACTGAAGTCCCATCACCCGAATCTCTACTACCGGACCTCCGAGGCTCAGTTCGACTCCATCGTTGCGCAATCCCGAACGCAGATCGGAGTTGCCCGGTCAGATATGGAAGCCGTCGCTGCAATCCAAAGGACCATTTCTGGTATCCAGGACGGTCACACTCAACTGGCAGGGACCGGAGTGTTCGAGATAACCGACTTAAGGTATCCCTTCCGGCTCGACCGCTTCACGGATGGCGTTCACATCACTGTCGTTGCCAAAGAGTATGAACACGCCCTAGGTGCGCGTGTAGTTGCAGTGAACGGTCATCCAATTGAGAGGGCGCTCACCACCGCAGAGCACATTGTCAGCAAGGATAACGAGTTCGGAAGGACCCCTCATGCGTTGAGGACATTCACCTTTCCGCGAATTCTCTACGGCTTAGGGTTGGCGGACGAAGTCAGAAAGGTAGTACTAGATGTGGTCCTCACTGACGGCGTGACGACCACGCTCACGATGGAATCGATCACCGATAGAAGTAGCCTAGGGTGGGCAAATCGAGTCAACATCGGTCCAACCGACGGAGAGTATGTGCACGCGGCCCTGGTCGGCCAGAATGCTCCGCTCCACCTGCAACGCCAAGGACCAGATGTCGCTTTCTATTGGTTCAAGCACCTGACCGATGATCGTGCGGTCTACTTCCAGTTCAACCAGGTTGCCAACCAACCCGGTAACTCAGAGACTCTTCTTCAATTCTCTGACCGCCTGTGGTCGCACATCGACACGCATGCGGATAGCATCGACAAGTTCGTCGTTGACCTTCGATACAATGACGGAGGCACCGGCCTTCTGCTGTTTCCCATTGTGAACGAGATCATCAAGCGCGACTTCATCAATAAGCGAGGGAGCCTGTTCGCTCTGGTGGGCCGGAGAACCTTCAGCGCAGCGGTGATCTTCTTAGAGGAACTTGTGGCTCACACTGACGTGACCGTTCTGGGTGAGCCACCAGCTTGTCCCTTCAACCTGTTTAGCAATTCGGTGTTCAGAGGAAACCTGCCCAATAGCGGTTTCCAAGTGATGGTCGCCAGCAGACAGATCGACAACGCCTTCTGGCCTGACACCGTCTATTTTTCCCCACACATCCCGGCACCCTTCTCCGGCCGTGACTACTTCGGTGGTCGTGATCCAGCTCTGGATATTGCGCTACGCGGGGACGTGAGGTCGATCGCTGATCTTGCGTCCGATGAAGGGGCCGAGGTCGCCGCGGCGGAGTTCAACCGTCAACGCCGGGAATACGCCGACTTCTGGTGGTGGAGAGGGTGGAATGCGGCCGAAGTCGAACAGCGCATCGATGACCGCGGGCACGTACTCATGGGGGATGGCCGACTTGCACGTGCGTTCGAGGTGTTCAAGCTGAACACCGTACTGTTCCCGGAGTCGTGGAGCACGTGGGACAGTCTTGGGGAACTCCACTACAACATGGGCGAATACGATCTGTCGCTGGAGTCGTACCGGAAGTCCGTTACCCTGAATCCCGACAATGAGAACGCGAGACAGTGGATCGATCGCATCACCCATAGATGAAGCTGTGCGACCGGCTTCCAAAACGGATCGGCAACTCATGTCGTTGGTACTCGCCGTGTTCAGGGCCAGATAACTCAGAGATCGTTTTGCCGAGTTGTGCTAGGACCCCAGAGGGTATTGTCAACTTGAGCCGGTGCCAGCCAACTTTCGCGGATGAAAACGAATACGAATGACTACCGCGGCTACCGGTTCCCTCGTGAAATTATCAGTCACAGCGTTTGGCTGTACCATCGATTTTCCCTGAGCTTCCGCGATGTGGAGGAGCTTCTGGCGAAGCGGGGGATTATCGTCTCCTACGAGACCATCAGGCAGTGGTGCCGGAAGTTCGGGCCCGAGTACGCACGAAAGCTCAAGCGTCGACAGGGGCGGCTGGGCGATGTGTGGCACCTGGATGAGGTATTCGTGAAGATCAGAGGCGAGCGGCACTACCTGTGGCGAGCCGTGGACCAAGACGGGGACGTGATCGACGTCCTGGTTCAGCGATATCGCAACGCCCGCGCGGCCAAACGGTTCTTTCGCAAGCTGCTGAAGGGGCAGGGAAGCACGCCGTGGTGGCTGGTGACGGACAAGTTGAAAAGCTACGGCGCCGCTCACCGGATGACGATGCCTTGCGTGGATCACAACACGGCACGGTATGAGAACAATCGAGCTGAGGTGTCGCATCAGCCGACGCGACAACGAGAGCGTCAGATGCGACGCTTCAAGTCAGCTGGTCGAGCACAGCGGTTTCTATCGGTCCACGGGGTCATCCTGAACTTCTTCAGATTTGCACGCCACCAGATGCGCTCAGAGGGTACTGTCAACTTAAGCTGATTCTCGCCCGCTTGGACGTCTCGCCCAGATAGCAAACGCCCGAATACCGGGGCTTTCCTGTCCTACGGATCACGCGTTTCGCCGTGGATTTCG
>JBDHHP010000166.1:0-8300 GCA_039589275.1 Gemmatimonadota bacterium
CTGGCGCGTCGCTGGCCGGACTTCTACGAGCATCGTCTCGCGTGGGTGTTCCCGGCGTGGTATCTGGAGTTTGAGCTAGAGGCGATCGGGGTACGGCGGTCGGCTGCCGGCGACCAGCGGCCGTAGATCAGCGGCCAGCAGCGGGCGGCCAGCGGCCGTGACTACTCGCAGAGCTGACCCCCTTTCCGCCATTCCGACCTTCCGACCTTCCGCCGACTCCACCGCCCTTCCGTCCCCCCGCGTTTGGTGTCAGTTTCGTACGCCGTGACAAAGGTCCTTCTGGTACCCGACCTCGCACTCGAGCACTGGCCCTCGATGGACCGGTATGCTTCGCGGTTAATCTGGCACATGAACGACCTGGCTCAGGACCTTGAAATCGGGGTCACGGCGAAGGTGTCGAAGCTCACGGTGGACGAGGAGGGTCCCCGCTCGCGCTCGCGTGATTCCGGCCCGCGCCCGCTGCCCGTGGAACCCAAGGCCAGCCTGTCCCAACTGCATCGCTACTTCACGCGGTATTGGCTCTACCCACGCCGCGTGCGGGGCGTGAAGGCAGACGTGTTGCACGTGCTGGATCATTCCTACGGGCACGTGCTGTTGGGGAAACCGCATCGGCCGGCCGCAGTTACGGTGCACGACCTGTTTCCCATGATGATGCTGAAGCAACCGGCGTCCAGTGTTCGGACCCGAGTGCGGAATTGGCTGCTCAAGAGAACGTTGAGGGGGCTGCGACTTGCAAATGCGTGGATAGTGGCCACCGAGTGGCTCAAAGGAGAGCTGCTCGAGTGGCTCGGTGACGATGCGGGCGCGAGAATCCATGTCATACCGTTTGGAGTCGACGACGGGTTCTTCTTGGAGCCCGATCCGGATCGAGCTGAGGTGCGCGCCGGCATCGGCCTGCCCCCGGCAGCTTTCGTGGTACTGCATGTTGGCAGCCTGACGCCGCGGAAGAACGTATCCGCTGTTACGGCGACGGTGCAGGGATTGAGGGAAAGAGGTGTAAACGCATGGCTCCTCCAGGTGGGCGGAGATTTCAGCGATGAGCAGCGGGCGGACCTCGACACACGAGGCCTCCGTGATTGCACTATCGCACCCGGCCTCCTGCCGGAGGGTCAATTGAGGCTCGCTTACCATACTTCGGATGTGTTGCTGTTCCCTTCACATTATGAAGGCTTCGGACTACCGGTGTTGGAGGCTATGGCGTCCGGCCTACCGGTGATAACCTCTGGCGCCGGCGGCCTGGCAGAGGTAGCCGGTGATGCGGCGATAGTAGTGAGCGGTCGAGAGGCTGAACCGTACGTTCAGGAGATCACTCGACTAGCGGAGGATGCGACTTGGCGTGACGAGTTGGTGCAACGCGGCTTGGATCGCGCTGGCAAGTTCCGCTGGCTCGAGACGGCAAAAAAGACGGTGGAGGTGTATCGGAGCCTTGCCTAGCACAGGAACCGCACTCAAGGTCACAGCGATAAGCGCTTCCGCCCAGTTGGGCGGTACTGAGCGTATGCTGCTCGACTTCGCGAACCGCGCCTTCGAGCACGACATCGCGTTGAGGGTGATCACGCCGCTGAACGGGCCGCTGGTGCGGATCCTCAAGAACATAGGCGTCCCCACGGAGGTGGTTCCGGCCCCCGAGGGGATGCTCAAGGGCTCGCAGCAGATCGGCTTCGTGCGCTCCATCCCGTCTGCCCTGCTCGGCGTGTGGCGCTGGTCGCGTCAACTGGCCAAGCATGAGTTCATACGGGATGCGGACGTCTATTACTCGATTGCGTTCAAACCGCATCTAGCCCTAGCTGCTGCACGGAAACACCCGGTGGTTTGGCATCTGCACGAGTTCCCACCGGAGACAACCGGGGGCCTTTGGCGGCGACTCGCAAGGCGGGTTCCGGACGCACTGATTGCGAATAGTGAGGTGGTGGGACGCGATTGGGGAAACGGGGAACGGGGAACGGGTAAGGAAGCCGCCGCCAGCCGACAGCTGACAACTGTGATCCCAAATGGGATTAACCTGGATCGCTTCAAGCCCGCAGAGCGCAGCTATTGGATCCACGACCGTCTCTACATCCCTCGAGAACATCGGTTGATCGGCATGCCCGCGGTGTTCGCGCGGTGGAAGGGACAGCTCGAGGTAATAAGGGCATTCGAGCAGATCACTGATGAGTTCGAGGACGTGCATCTGGTGATTGTGGGCGGCAGCATCTACGACACACTTGCCGAGCAGAAGTACGGCAAGGAGTTGATGCTCGAAATCGACAGAGCAGCTACCGGTGAGTGGCAAGTTGTCAGTACAGGAGGGCTGCGGCTGTCTGGTGAGAAAGGGAGGAGGGAGGAGGGAGGAGAACTGAAAGGGAGTAGGGAGGAGGGAGTGGTACCTGAGGGGAGCAGGGTGCAGGAAGCAGTTCCCTCCGAAGCTCATCCTGCCTCGGAGCCGGAGTCATCCGCATCGGCGTTTGACGAGCACAAGGAGAATACTCCTCCCTCCTCCCACCTCCCTCGCATCCACCATCTCCCCTTCCAAAAAAAGATCGAGACCGCATACCCCGAATTCGACTTTGCAGTGCACTACTCGACTCGGCCGGAGCCGTTTGGGCGCGTCGTGGTGGAATCAATGGCCTGCGGGGTGCCCGTAATCGCAGCCTACGAAGGAGGCCCTATCGAGATCCTGGGTGGCGGCATTGGGTCGCGACGCGAAGCCGGTTGGCTGGCGGAGCCGCGCAATCCGGATGCGCTCGCTGACATCCTTCGCGGCGCACTCAAGTTGCCCAAGAACTTGGCCCAGTCGATCGGTGAGGCGGGACGGAGACGAGCGGAGGATCTCTATTCGTGGCGGCGGTTTGCGGGGGAAGTGGCGGGAGTACTCAGGGCGGTTGCGGGAATGAGTATTGACTAGGGGAGCGGGGAACGGGGAACGGGAGGACAGAAGGGGAGCAGGGAGCAGGCGGCAGTTCCCTCCAGTTCTTGACCAGGCTCCGATGCAGAGGCATCCGGCTCCTAGGTCGAACCAACCAAGGAAGGAACTGCTCCCTGCCCCCTGCTCCCTGCTGTTGGTATTCGCCCTCTCCCTCCCCTCACCCGCATCCCCTCAAGCCGACTCTTCTACACTTCACGCGACCCTCTCCGGCTGGGCCGACCAAACGTGGTACCTGCTGACAGACCGCGGTGCGGCCGAGGGTGGGCGACTGGGAGATCGGGGAATCCTGCAGCGCTTCCATCCCGACATCGACGCCGAGTACGAACTCGATCTTATCTCCTCTCAATTCGGTTTGACTGACGAGTACGCATGGCAGCGGCAATCGAGTGGCGTCAGGTATTGGGCCGGCAGCGTCAATTTGGTGCAGTTGGTGGACGGCGCGGATTTCAAGGCAGCGACCAACCTGGGAAGGGGATGGTCGTTCCGCGCTCAGTATGCAAAGCAGACCACTCCAGCAATCGACCGCGACCTCCTGCACGTAGGTGTTGAGCGATCCTGGGCGACTGGTGCACGCGTCTTCGCTGAAGGCTCTCTCCACGCATTCAAACCCGACGGCGACCTTGCCATAGGAGGCGGCTGGTCCACTGCCACGGCAGACGTGCAAGTATCACTCACCATGCTTGACGCGTTCAACGATTTCGTCTATCAGGTGCTCGAGGTCTGGCCCGGTTTCGCCGAAACGGCAATCGACCACGAGCGGCAGCCTTTCGCAGTGCGAGGTTCTCTCAATCTCAGTCCGATTCAATCGGTAAGACTATCTGCAGACGCAGGAATTCTACTTCAATCGCGCTTCCGCTCATACGACCAGCGAGAACCGGAGCGCGGTTTTCGCCAATCCGAGCAATACGCCCACGCCGGCGGGGTCTTTGAATTCTCGATCGTGCCCCGCCTCCGCACCGGCGTGATGGGCACCTATGTCCGGGCAATGACAGACCGGGAGCCGCTGAGCGCCGGGGAGGCATTGGATGACTACTCACTGCTGGAACGAACCGCGCAAATGAGCGCGTTCGTTCTCGCGGACCTGGCCCCTCGCTGGCGAGTGGAGGCCTGGATTGGCCACACGTGGCGCCCGGAGAAGAGAGACTACGGTGATGCCGACCAGCCAGACGTAGACTACGAGGATCGCGCCTGGAGCGGCGCTGCCAGTGGCCGCTACCGTGCTCCAGGAGGGTTCAGAGCCGATCTGGCGTTCGAGATCGATTCGAGAAGCGTAATCAGGGGTGACGAGCAGGTACCTCGCCTCGAGTTTCTAGACAGGAACAACAGCCGAGTGCGGCTAGGGGTAGGGTGGCAGTTCGGTCAGAGATTCAGCCTGGATTTGGGATTCCGACTAGACGTAGATGGTGACACTTACACCGATCATGGCAGGTTCGACGGAGCACACGGACGGTTCGTGATGCGGTGGTGAAAAGCCTCTCAAGAGCAGCTTGAAACGTGGTTCAGACTACGGGAGCGGTAGGCTGACAGTGCCCCCAACCTCGATCACAGCCGTGAACTCCGTGACGCTGTCATCCTCCACGGATCGCGCGTTGCGCACGAAATTCTCGCCCAAGTCCCAACCCAGCCAGAAGTGTCGGTAGGGTTGGTATCGCCCTCGAACGCCCAGACGCAAGGTCTTCTCCACCGTCCCTATCAATAGCGCTGGGCTCGCTAGGTACTCAGCCATCGGCGGCACCGGATCCCGGAAATCTCCCTCACCTTGGCGCTGGTGCTGTATTACGGGACTGATTCGCAGGCCGGCCATTGCAGGGTAAAGATCGAGCACGAGCGTGAGCAAGTCGTAGTCTGAGTAGTTGTGGCCAAGCCCACGCCCCAGGAAGTCATAGTTATCCACCAAGTTGGGCGTTCGGTACGCGAACGCCGCGACCTGTTCGTACGTGACTCCGATGTCGACCCAAGGTTTGATGGATGAAACGCGGGCTCCGAGCGTGAAGCCGTACAGCAGCGGCTCCGGATCGCGCTCCCCCGGGATCACATCGACGTCATCCAGCATTCCCTCGAAGTGGAAGACCCACTTGCCTGTCCGGTACCATATCTGCCCATCCAACATCAGGTTCTGTGTCAAGTCACCAGGCGCGTTGTCGTGATCGAAGAACAGGAACTCGGCGGGGTTCAAGAACCGCAGGGATAATCCCGTCGTTCCGGCATAGAGAATGGACTCACCAAAGGAGAGCACGAGGTTGTCTGCCTCGTAGTCGAGGCGATGGCCGGCTAAGTACCGCTTCCTTCCGTCGATCGTCTCCAGTTCGCCCGTGACGGATCGCACTGCGAGGCGCCCAACCTTGAGCTCAAGCGACAACTGGGGATAGGCTGTTGCCACATCCGACAGCATGAGTCCGTCGGATCCCAGCATTGACCAGTTCCGTTTCACACGCCCCAGGCTGAAAGAGCCCAGGGGCACCGTGAGCGATAGGTATGCGTTGTCCGCCCTTCCGAACCGGCGCTGCCCCGGATCATCCCCGTCCGGATCGTGGAGCAGATACCTGTCCGCTAGGAGCCTCGTTTCCATAGCGAATGGTCCGCCTTCGATCCAACCACCGGCGGTATACCAGGGCCATATGTCCTCGTCACCGGTTGGCCGCAAGACTTGGAGCCTCTTGCTAGTGGACGCCCGGGCACCACCCGAGAGGTCAATACCCCAGTGACCCGTCTCGCTTCCCTCCAGCCGGGCCAGTTCGCGCGACAGTTCGTCCTGTAGCATTTGCACCCAGTGGGATTCTGGCTCGGGCAGTTCCGCCGGATCGAGTTCAACGAGACCTCTCGCTACTTCGAGGCGCCGGTAGGGCTGCACCAACGGGTTGAGGTTGGCGAGGTAACCACGAGGCCGCAGATGTTCGATGTATTCGTACGCCCAGTGATCATAGGGTAGGTTGCGCGATCCCAGTGGTTCCTGTGCTCCTGCAGTCACTGCTCCCGCAGCGCCAAGCACCAGCAACGCTCCTGCGGCCTGCGTAAGCCGCCGAGTCACAACGATCCGGGCCAAGAGAACGCCACCCAACCCCGCTGGCACCAGCAGGGTGTAGCAGCGCCAGGCGACGAGCAGCGTCGCCACTTGCGCTGGATCGAGACTCGAGGAAAAGCCCACCGCGAACCCCAGCTCCACACCGCCGGCACCCGATGGTGTTGGCAACACCAGCTGACTGTACAGCAGAGCAAACGAGCCGAGCGCCACCACTCCCAGGTCCGCAGCGGGCGCGATCCCGAAACACAGCACCGGCAACACGGCAACACGGGCCAGGGTGCCGACAACCGTCAAGATGCCGGCAGTGGTCCAGGTCCAAGCGGAAAGGCCGCGGGCGTGCGCCCAGAGCTTCCTGAGAGGCTGCGACATATGGCTGGCCCGCCGTCGCCTGTACCAGAGCACGCCCCAAACGCCGAGTGCGAGGAACACGGTGAAAAGGGTAAGAACAACTACGGTCGCCTGAACGCCTAGCTGCGAGAGGGTCTGTAATGCACCTCTGAGTCCTCGCCCACCGAAAGCTGCCACGAGCAGAGTCCCTAACGCTGCCAGCACGAAAGCGTCGATGATCTTCTCGGCACCCAACCCGACCAGGCGTGCGGAGGCTTCAATGCCGCAACGGCCGAAACCAATGAACCGTGCGGGATCACCGCCCAACCTACCCGGCGTAACGGCAGCAGCAGCGTCGCCATACGCGTTGACCGCAAGCGCCCGACTCAGCGGCATGCGACGTCCGGGATCGATCAGCAGCCTGATCTTCCAGGCGCGAAGCCCAAGCTCGAGCAAGACCAGGCCTAGGGCGACTAGATGTGGTAGCAAGGGAACGATCACCACCGGAACCAGGAGGCCCCCACGTTACACCCTCCGCACCAGGTCAGACAAAACGCCAACGTGCTTGTCGCTCACGACCCTCCAATCGAATTGTGCCTTGGTATGCGCCAACGCCGAGCGACCGGCTGTCCGGAGCGCCATGCGATCATCGGCGAGCTGCGCTATTCGGGTCGCAAAACCCCGCGCGTCCGAGCCTTTCACGAGATATCCGTTCACCCCTTCTTGCACAACGTCCCGCATACCCTCCGCGTCCGCTGCAAGTGTCGGCAGGCCACAGGCAGCTGCTTCGAGGATCACTACCCCGAAACCCTCGATCTCGCCTGGCACCGGGATGTTGGGCATCAGGTGCAAATCGGCAGCTCCGAGCAGTGTGTGCAGTTTCTCTTCTGACACCGTGCCGAGCAGGCGAACCCGGCGCTCCAGGCCGCGGCGCGCAATCTCGTGCGCTATCGAGGACGTTTCCGGACCCTCGCCTGCAATCCAGTATTGAACTTCGGGGCCCAGTAGACCCATAACCTCCCGGACAAACCAGGCGAATCCCTTACGCCGCACATGGCGACCAACGCTCGCCAGCAGGAACGTGTCGGAGCAGAGACTGCCGCTTGGATCGGGGAACCACTCACTCAACTGAGACCTCGCCGCTGAGCGATCTCTCGGGGCCTCGAAATGTGCTATGTCTATTCCGTTGGGCGCGACCCTGAGCTTCGAGATAGGGGCGCCCCGTATTACACACTCGTCTCGCGTCGCTCTGCTGACTGGCAAGATGAGATCGAGCGATCGGAACACCCTGGGAACGATTCGCTGGTAGACTGCCACGGGCAGCGTCACATCATTTCCGTGGACGATCGCCGCGGTTTTTACACCCTGCTTCCTCAGCCTACCACCCAAGAGTGAAGTGACTGTGGCCGTGACCATGGAGGAGAACAGCACGACGTCAATGCTCTCGGTGCGTACCACGCGGGGTATCTTCCACAGCAGGTTCACGAGGAACGGACCGGTACGGTGCCCGGTTTCGCTCCAGGATGCGCGAAGGGCAAGCAGGTGCAACTCGACGTTATGGTGTTCTTCCAGTGCACGCGCCAGTCCGGCCGCTACGCTCTGCATCCCACCCACGTTCGCGAGCGGCCGATCGGCTGGCGGCAGCGAATGCGTGACCAACAGCACCTTGAGCGGGGTCGTTCCGACGCTGCCGGGCCGGGGCGGTATGTGCTCAACTGCGGCGTTCGTCATGCTGCGATCCAATCAGACAGCGGACGCACGCGTGGCGGATCGAAGATGCTGCGCGGAGTCGGGATTCAGCACTTCGTCGTAATAGGCCACAATCCGTTCCATCGCGGTGCCCCAGTCGTAGTTCTGGGATCGCTCACGCGCCGCCCTTCCCATACGGTGTCTCAACTCACGATCAGTAAGCAACAGAACCGCGTAATCCCTGAAGTAGGACACCTCACCGGGTGGAGCGAGGAAGCCCGTGACCTCGTGGATCACCAGTGAGCTGCTCCCTGTCGCATCGGCGCAGATCACGGGCACGCCCGACGCCATAGCCTC
>JBDHHP010000167.1:0-8238 GCA_039589275.1 Gemmatimonadota bacterium
GAGATAGAGGGAGCCGTGCTGCACAATCTGACCGGCGTCGATGTCGCACTCCCGCTCAGCAGCCTTTGCGTGGTGACGGGAGTCTCGGGTTCCGGCAAGTCGACACTGGTGCACGACGTTCTGTACCGCCAGCTCGCCGCGCGCATCAAGGGATCTCACGGGGCCAAGGAACATCTAGGCGAGCCCGTCGGAACCGTCGCGCAGTTGTCCGGTTGGGAACAACTGAACGACGTCGTTCTGATCGACCAATCACCGATCGGCCGGACGCCTAGATCCAACCCCGTGACATATGTGCGGGCATTCGACGAGATCCGCTCGCTGTTTGCAGCGCATCCGCTGAGCCGCGCAAGGGGTTACACAGCGACCACATTCAGCTTCAACGCGGCAAAGGGGGGACGCTGTAAGGAATGCGATGGCGCGGGCTTCATCCAGATCGAGATGGTGTTCATGGCCGACGTGTTCATCCCTTGCGAGGCGTGTGAGGGATCGCGGTTCGAGGCGGAGGTACTCGACGTGCGCCTCAAGGACCTCTCAATACGCGACGTGCTCAATCTCACGGTGGACGAAGCGATTCTGCGATTTCGACATCAGGACCGGCTTGGCAAAATGCTGTGGCACTTGCAGCAGGTCGGCCTCGGTTATCTACGTCTGGGCCAGCCGGCTACTACGCTATCCGGCGGCGAAGCTCAGCGGCTCAAGATCGCCCGACAGCTTGCCGGTGCCAAACGAAAGATGGAGCGCCGGCTGTACATAATGGACGAACCGACCACGGGCCTCCACGTGGACGACGTTCGCACCCTCATCCGGGTGTTGGATCGGCTGGTGGACTCCGGCCACACCGTCCTGGTCATCGAACACCAGATGGACATCATCAAACGCGCCGACTGGGTCATAGACATGGGCCCGGAGGGTGGCAGCGAGGGTGGCCGAGTGGTAGCGCAGGGGACGCCAGAACAGGTGGCGCAGACTGAGACCCACACCGCGAGGTACTTGCGGAAGGCGTTGCAGGAGCATGAGGCCACAGCCGCAGCTGCCCCCACTGCCCCATCGCAGCACAGTAACTAGAGCGCGACGCGCGAGGCACTACAGTTGACCCATCAACCCGCAATTACAATCTTAGAGCCCATGCGATCCCTAGCCGTCGTCTTGCTGCTTGCGGCCATTGCCGCTCCTTCCCAGGGACAAGAGCAACGTCCCATCGTAACGTCCAGTGTCTCGGAATACACACTCAGGCCAGGAGACGTACTGCGGATCGAGGTCTGGGGACGAGAAGAGTTCTCTGGCCAGTACCAAATCGACCAGAACGGGCGGTTCCGCTACCCGGTGTTAGGCAATTTCGACACAAGCGAGCTCAGCGTCGCCCAGGTGCGTGATTCACTCCGTGTCGGCCTGGAGACGCTGTTCAATGCTCCCTTCGTCACGGTATCACCTTTGTTCAGAGTGGCGGTGCTCGGCGAGGTGCGGGCCCCGGGTCTCTACACGGTAGACCCGACGTTGACCGCCATCGACGTGGTGGCCCTGGCGGGTGGGGCGGGACCGGACGGGAACTCCGGCAAGATCCGACTCGTACGCGGTGGCGAGTCCTCTGTGATGGGCGTCGAGGAGGCAATGCGGGGCATGACGCTGGCCGAGATTGGAATCCGCTCGGGCGACCAGGTTTACGTACCGCGAAAGGGCATAACGACCCAAGAATGGTTCATCTTGATCCAGCTCGCTCAGATCGCGATATCGGTGGCAATCCTGGTCAACACATTTGGGCTCTAGCGTCTCGCACGTCGCTTGCGTGCCCATTGCAGTCACATTAAGCTTCGCGGCCCCTGAGCGAGGGTTCTGAGACGGACTGACAGGGGATTTTCCGGAGTAGCTCAGTTGGTAGAGCAGACGGCTGTTAACCGTCGGGTCGGGGGTTCGAGTCCCTCCTCCGGAGCTGTCGAACATCGAACATCGAACATCGAACGTCGAACGTCGAACGTACCGCCTTAGGGCCCTACCGCCCTACCGCCCTACCGCCTTACCGACCTTTGTGATCTACATCACATTGCTCGCCCAAAGCCCGCAAACCACCACCCCTATGTGACTTAAGGCACAGAAAGAACCGTTCCCTCCACGCTAGGCTAGTGCATCACCTGAGCCACAGGATCTCCTCAGATACCTTCGGGATCCCGTGGGGCGGTGTCGCGCCCGGATACCTCGAGTGGGTCGTGACTCCATCACCGGAGATCGTACCATGCAAGCAGTCCTTAGTAGAGTGTTCGGAAACGGTGCCTTGCCGGAGGAACTGAAGGGTGAGTTGCGAACCATCCTGCTCCAAATGCGCAACGAACGCAACGCGTTCGAGTCTGCCGCGGAACGCGCAACCAACTCCATGTCGCGGGCCGAAGATCTCGCCGCGCCTGTTGCGCGAATCGAGCAATCATTGGAGCAGTTTGAGACTCGGCTCAAGTCCGCCGAAGATCTAGCGTCACGCCTATCCGGACTCGGCGATCAGACGGATAGCATCGCCGCAACCCAAGCGAACATGGAGTCGCAGGCGGGTGAAGCGGACCGGCAGATGGCGGCTCTTCGATCCGACCTGGAGCAGCTTCACTCCGAGCTGGGCGAGCTGAGGCAGATTGCCAACCAGGCTGTCGCGACCAAGCCGAGGCTCGACCAGATGCTCGAACTCGGCAAGGGCCTCGAACCGATGCGAGGCCAAATGGCTGACCTGTCACAGCTCGGTGCTGAGCTGCGTGAGAGCATGGCCGCCCTGCGACGGGAACAGGAGGAAAACCAGCAACAGCGAGTCACCGCGCTTTCGCAGTTGGCATCAATGGAGGAACGCTACGCTCACATGGCAGATGGCTTCCGCGCGACGGACGAGCGAGCCAGCAAGCTCGAAGCCACCGTCGATGCACTGGCCGAGCTTGCAGCCGGCGTGCCTGATGTGCGGCGCGAGTTGAGCACTTTGAAGGCACTGTCGGACTACGTGGCGCAGAAGGTCTCCGAACTAGAGCTGCAACGCGAGGCCGTGGATCGCGCCAGCAGTCAGGGTGAGCGCTTCGCCGAATTGCTGCAGCGCATCGATCGTGACACCAAGACGCAACTCGAGAAGGCCAAGTCGCTCACACAGCTGCGGGAAGAAGTCGAGGGCCTAGGGGCACTCCAAGCACAACTGATCGAGCAAACAGACGTCATTGCGGCACGGCAGCGCCAAATCGCCGCCGAAGACGAGACGCGGCGCCAAGAGCTGAATGGACTGCGGGACGGCGTGTACAGCCAGATCCGCGAAGCGATCGACCGGTTCGAGTTCGAGAAGCAGGGCCTCGACACAACCAGCGCTCAGGTAGCCGACCTGCGCAACGCCTCGAAAGACCTAGAACAGCGTTTCGAAGCGGTCGAGGCCACCGATCAGACTCTGTCGGAGATTCAAGCGGACATGGAGCACCTCGGTGACCGGGTTGCGAGAACCAGAGGCGAAGTCGCTAAGCTGGAGAGAGAGGCGGGACGCGTTTCCACCGTCAATCAGGAGATAAGGCGGGTCGAGCACGCGATCCAGGATGTGTCGCGCAGGCTGATCGAGGTGCGAGAGCCCGCGACCACCTCACTCGATGTAGCCGAGGAGAGGCTGGCCGATCTCGAGGCGACCATGCAGTCGTTGGAGGCCCGTGCGCGAGAGCTTCAGGCCTTTGCAGACAGCGTGCGGGCACTCACCAGTGAGGCAGATCAGCGGGAGACGTCGCTGGAACGAGCGCTGTCACGCCTCAACGAAGTGGCCGTCCTGCGCGAGGAAGCGGGTGCCAAGGTGAACGCGCTGGACGAACGATCGCGGGAACTCGGCCAGGAGCTGACGGCCGCCGAGGAGCGAATCGAGCAGATCAAGTCATTAGGCGCACTGTTGGATCGCCAGGCAGAAAACCTTCAGCCGGTGAGCGAGCGCATCGCCCAGTTCGAGAATCGGCTTGCCAAGTGGCAGGCTACCGAAGCCATGCTCACACAGGCGCTCGATGACGCTACTGGGCGGCAGGCAACTGTGGATGCGCTGCGGTCCGACATCCATCATCTCTTCGAGATTGCAGACGAGACCACGGCGAGCGTTCGCGCCATCGTGGGTGCGCGGGAAGAGCTCGAGCAGAGCCGCACCATGCTCGACAGCTTGGTGGCCGAACTCAACGCAGTACGTCACGAGACGGATCGCCTTGAAGAACGGAACCGTGAAATTTCTGGAATCGAGGAGAAGATCGCGCGAGCCGAGGCGCTGATGATCGACGTCGGCTCCAGTCTGGAGACGCTGAACGGTCAGAAGGTGTTTCTGGATCAGGTGATGGAAACGGCCGGCTCGCTGCGCTTCCATGTGAGGCAAGCCGAAGCACTCATCTCGACCATGCGCGAGGAGCAGGCGCGCCCAGAAATCGGTCCAACGATCGAGTAGCCCAACCGCCATTACTGACCTGCAAAAATCCAAACGGGCCAGCCATCTCGGCTGGCCCGCTTGGTGTCAAAACTGAATCCGCGAGACAGCCGATGCTCGAGACTCAGGAAAGTGTCTATTCGGCGCGTCTTCAGGTCCTGGAAGTACTGAATCCGGAGCGTTAAAGTGCTTTATGACAGTAGTTTAGGGAGCGGTCACAACGGCTCGTTGCAAAACATCGTTGTATTGCTATATTTCTATCATTAGTCCATAAACCGGGACAAACAGGAAGGGATTGTGCCAACCTACGACTACGTTTGTCAGGATTGCAGCAAGGAGTTCGACCTGCGTGCGTCGATCGCCGCATACTCGAAGGGATTGAGCCCCCGCTGCCCTGACTGTGGCTCCGAAAACGCGGCTCGGGGATTCTCCGCCGTGAACGTGCTGACGGGATCGTCTGGCACGAATACGGCGTCGAGCAACTGCGGGCCGGGTGGATTCACCTGAGCATCCTGACACCGCTGCCCAGGTCTGGGCGGGAATGACACATACATCGGGCCGGCCGCTCTCGACCGGCCCTTCTCACGTCGCTAGCCAAGCGCCATCCGATTATCTTGCCTCTGGCTACAGCTATAGACCATTCCATGCCATCCTACGACTACCAGTGCGAGAAGTGCAGCCAGGCCTTCGAGATCCGTGTCAGCATCTCGGAATACTCAGAAGGTATCACACCGCAATGCACGCAGTGTGGCTCCACTCAAACAGCGAGGACCTTCTCCGCGGTCACGGTGCTCACAGCATCGCGCGGCAGCACCACGGGAAGACCAGAGAAGACCTGCAGCGGTGCCTGTCCGCCCAACTGTTCCTGCTGAAACCCATTGACCGGTTTGGTGGGCCGAGAGTTGGCGTCAACGCTGCAGTGACTCGAAGAAGTATCTCCCTGACAGCAGGAAGAGGCATCCGGCCAAGATGCCCTTGATTGTCCGTGCCGGCACGAACTTCTGCAGTCGCGCACCACAGTACATGCCGGCCAGGCCTCCGACGCCAAAGAGAAAGCCCAGCAGATAATCCGGCGCAACCTGAACTGCCGGATAAAACGGGGCCAGCGCCTGGTAGAACGCCACGCCCACGACAGAAGTGATCAGCGTGCCCATCAGGGTAGCGCCGGCCACCGTGTAGACCGGAAGCCGAAAGTACGTCACGTACAGGGGGGCCATTATTGCCCCTCCACCAATACCGTAGACCCCGCCCACAATCCCCACCAACACACTGATGCCCAGCACCGGTAGTACCGGGACTTCAAACCGCCCGCCGTAGAACGAATACACAACCTGCTTCAGGGAGAATCGCGTCACCTCGATGCGCGGAAGGGCTTCACCCTCACTCAAGCGACTATGGTAATTGCGGATCAGTTCCTGAAATCGGGTTTCGGCGGACGTGGCATCATCAGCGTCGCGTAGCTGTTTGAGCAAATCGCGTAACATGCGAGCCCCGACATAGAACAGCACGACCCCCACAAACAGCTTGAAGTCAGCCGGATCCGGCAAGAACATCACGCGGATCACCGCACCTATGAACACTCCTGGCAACGTGCCCGCAATTACGATCCACGTGAGCGGCCACACCATGCGGCCTTCGCGGATGTAGTGCCACACGCCGCTTGGAATGGCAACGATGTTGTAGATCTGGTTGGTCGCGCTTACGGCGGGACTCGTGAATCCGAGGACGCTTACTTGAAACGGCAGCAATAGAAACGCGCCCGAGACACCACCCATGGACGTGAACAAAGAAACAACAAACGCAACGAACGGCGGGATCAGTGGGTGAACGTCAATGCCGGCTACCGCGAAGTGCATTTGCCGCTCCACCTCATCTCCGTCAACTCAGTATCTGCGCTAGTCCGCTCAAATCCGCGCCAATCAGCGGCTTCATTCTATGAGCACTCGCTCCTGTGCCGATACAAACAACACGTCGCTGAGATCGGGGTGACGTAGCAACAGCTCCCTCCCCTTCTCCTTCAGCCGCTGCTCCGTGAAGCCGAGTATCACGAGATCGGCTTCCGCTGATCTGCTTCTTACCAGCCGCGGAAAGTCCGACCGCTCGTCCGTGGGAATCACCTTCACGTTCTTGCTACTCACCGGCAGGCGACCAGATGAGATCATCTCGCTGAGTCTGGTACGCTCCTCTTGTACATCGGCTTGGGGGAACGCTGCAAAGACCCTGATCTCGCACTTCTTCCACTCGGGGTGTCCAAGCAGAATGTATGACAGCAGAATCATCAGGTTGGCGTTCTTATAGTCGTGCCACGTGAGCCAGACGTGAATGCTGGAATGCTGTCCGAAGAACCGGTCCCCATGGCGTAGCACGAGTGTGCTCGCCCTTGCAGCGCTTGCCATCAGGCTAGCTTCTTCCACCTCGGCGAGCACGTGCGGCTCGTCATCAATGCAGAACTCCGTGAGCAGGCAGTTGTTCTCCGTCCCCGAGACCCCGGGTAACTGAATCGCCTGACCCAGCGCCGACCGCATCGACGGAGAGATCATGGTGTCTACGTAGATCGCGCTGCCCCGCTGCTGCACGACCTTTACCAGGCGGTTCTGGACACGCCTGCTTTCCTTGAATGTCTCAGTGTTGAGGTGGCCCTTGATGTAGTGGATATAGGTACCAATACCGTAGCGATGACACACCCATGTAAGAAACTGCAGCGGCGCCGTCTTATCGAATGTGCGGCCGTTCACCATGATCAAGCTGGGACGCCATGCGTCACTGCGCTGCCTGACGGCACTAGCCTGCAACTTCACCTGAAACCGCCTTGAGACCTGCGTCATCACGCCCTGGAAGATGGCTGCCAGATCGTCTTCCTTGTGCACGGCCCGCAAGCCCCGATAGATGCCGATCATGATGAGCAGCGCGAGTAAAGCGAACACCGGGTCCATCTGAAACATCATGAACAAGCACATCACCGCGCCGAGCAGGCTCAGGTACCACTTGGAGCGAAAGCTGGGCCGATACGAAGGACGGGCTGCGAAGTGTTCCAAGAAGCTGATCGTACACAGCGCGCCGTACGTTACCATGAAGAACATCGATATTATCCGCGCCACGATGTTGACGTTGCCGGCCGCAACCGTGGCAAGAGCAAGAAACACCGTTACAACCGTAGCGGCGCGCGGTTCGTTCTGCTCGCCAACGCCCGCAGCGAGGAACCTGTTGACTCGCTTGACGGGTGTGACGCCATCGCTTGCTAGCGCCTGCAACGTCCTCGGCGCAACCAGGATCGATCCTATTGCCGAGGAGAGTGTGGCACAGGCCAAACCGATCGGAATAATGGGACCCCACACCGCGATCTGCGCCATTACGAACTGATCTTCGGCCAACAGTTCCGGCGGAGCCGCACTGGCGAACTTGAGGCTCAACAGTACGTAGATCAGCATGCCCGCGACGGTCGCCGACATGACGCCAAGCGGGATCGACTTGCTGGGGTTGGCGAGATCGCCCGAGAGCCCGACCCCGGCCGTCATGCCCGTGAAGGCCGGGAAGACGATGGCGAATACCAGGAAAAATTGATCGTTGTCCGCCACCGTGTCGAACAGTCCACGCTCACCCACCTCCACACCCTCAGGAGCGCCACCCAGGAAGAACAGGACGAGCGACGCCGCCAGTATCGCCGCGACGACCCAAAGCGCCTTGACCCCCACGCTCGCGCCGCGCCGCAGCATGAGCACAGCGAGTCCACCTGTCGCCGGCAAAGACACGAACCGCGGGTCGAACGAACCTGGTAACAGGTAATCGAAAGCCGGCCGGAACGCCTCGGCTAGGGCGATCATGTAGAACGCGACCGAGACAGCCTGCGACAG
>JBDHHP010000168.1:0-10878 GCA_039589275.1 Gemmatimonadota bacterium
TGGATCACTGCTCGGGCGGCGGCCAAGCTTACCGACTCGGTCGCGAGGGTCGAGGAAATCAAGGTTTCCGTTGCAGCATTCATCAGACCCGCCGGTCCGCACACAGCCGCTATCGGGAAGCCGTTGCCGAGCGCCTTGCCCACAGCGGCGAGGTCGGGTGTCACGTGGTAGCGTTCAGCCGCTCCCCCCAAGGCGATCCGGAACGCCGTCTTGACCTCATCGAACACAAGCACTGCGCCGGCGCGAGAGGATTGGTCACGCACAGCCCCAAGCCAGGCTTCATCGGGTGGGCCGTCAATGACCGGCTCGATCACCACAGCCGCCACAGGGCCATGCTCCGCCATGGCACTCTCTAACGCCGTCATGTCGTTGAACGGAATCGCACGCCGAAGCGCAACCACATCTTGCGGCACCCCGGCTCCGGACTGACACCAATCCAACCACCCATGATAGCCGCAGGTGATGACGTTTTCCCGACCCGTATGAACCCGTGCGATTCGCACTGCCGCGGCCACCGCTTCAGCACCCGTCTTGAAGAATCTTACAGACTCAGCGCAGGGGATCACCGTCGCCAGTTGTTCCGCCACCTCCGCTTCCAGAGTGGGCGCCAATGACCCGACCACGCCATCACGAATCGCTCGCTCAGCGCCTGTGACCACTGATGGGTAGGCGTAGCCCAATCCAACGGCGCCCAGAGCCATGATCATGTCAGTGTACTCCTTGCCGAACTCATCCCACAGGCGGCAGCCTTCGGAGCGGCTCATGGAGCGTGGGTCGGCATCCGAACATCCAAACAGGGACTCCGGTCGCTTGCTTCCAGTGGAGGTACCACCCGGAATCCTCATCGCACACCCTTTCGCTCCAGGAAGCGCACCACCTCTATGCACATGGCCCGGAACAGTTTGACCTCGCGGGAGTCCATCGGGATTCGGTGTACCACCTCTCGTACGGTGCGCATGATGCTCGCGGTCTGACGCGTCTTGAAGAACTCGACGGCGCTGAGCGCTTCGTGGGCTCGCGCAAACAACTGCTCTCTCAGCTCATACGTCGCCGGCTCCGCCGCACGCCGTGGAGGCTTGAAGTCGGGCTCTTCCCGCGCGCTGAACAGCTCGTAGGCCATCACGGTGAATGCCTGTGCCAGGTTTAGCGCAGCGTATTCAGGATTGGTCGGAATGGTTATGACTCGGTCGCACCGATCCAGTTCTTCATTCGTCAATCCGCGGTCTTCTCGTCCCAACAGCAACGCTGCTTTGCCCTGAGACGCCGCAGTCAAGAGATCCTTGGCACCGTCTCTGGGCCACAGCATGTTGCGCTTCGCGGCTCTCTGACGCGCAGTCATTGCGGCCACGTAGGTCCGGTCCTCGAGCGCTGCGTCGAGGTCGTCGTATATGAGAACCCGCTTCACGACATCATCGCTACCGTGCGCGATCCCCGTGATGCGGCGTTGATCGAACTCCTCAACCGGTCGCACGAGCCGTAGATCGCGAAGCCCGAAGTTCTTCATCGCCCGGACAACGCTCGCGACGTTCACTAGATCCTGCGTCTCGTTCAGCACGACTACGAGATTCACATTACCTCCGCTATCACTGCATGCGCCGGGTGCTCGCGATCACCTCGCAAGTAGACCCAACCCCCGCCGCCCGAGAGCGCAAGCTGGCCCGCACGCCGCTGCCGCGACGAATACATCTCGTTCACAATCAGATTCACGAGTATGCGGTCTCCTTTTCGCAACGAACGCCCGGTCGCAACGTGAACCAACAGCCGGTATCCTCGTGCTGTGCGTGCCCATGCACCATCCGCTGCGGCTGGCTCACTGACAGTGGGCTGGATTCCCGCAACCCGCACACCGTCCGAGTCGGGATCCGGTACTACCAAGAATCCGCTCCAGCCGTCGATGTCGGCGTAGATTTGAACTCCGTCCGAGTGGATGTCAGGCACTTCGTTGTCGAGATTAGGGTCCGGGTCTTCCGCACGTCGCACACAGAGTTCGCTCTTCACCACGTTCACAGCAAAGCAAAGCAGGTCTCCACAGGCGAATACAGCGACCTTCGCGCTGAAGTTGCCACGAGCACCGCACTCGTATTCGGATCTACGGTACTGCGCTGCCCCCAGCTCGACTGTCGCGTGGCGCGGAACCTCGCTTTCCCAGTCAGTAACGGGCGGTAGATGCTTCAACAGCGGACACGGTAGCACCGAATGTCTGACTTTGGGTTTCGAGATAGGAGGCGGCGTCGGCTGCGCTCCGGTCAGGCGGTGCCGCTTCCCAGCCCGATCGGTGACACTGCATCGACGGTCTTCGAACCCTATTAGGTCGTGGGAACCATCCGCGAACTCGACCGAGGTTTCGCTCCCATTGGTGACGAGATTGGCGGGACTGTCACTTTCGAATGACCAACATTGCGTCCAGACCCCACTGCCACTTGCCCTACGCACCAAGAAGGGCAACGGAGAGCCGTCCGCCATCCAGACGGTCGGCGGACCGGGTGCCTCACTAAGACCTTGCCCAGAACGGCATCAAGCTGAGGTTCTGCGTCATCCCGGTCTGGCAGATCGGCGAGCGAGATTTCCCCCGATGGGATACAATGAAGCGGCAGGTCAACTACTCTCTCCGGGGATACATCAATCTCAACCCGATCAAGTACATAAGCGGGACCGACCACGAGGGTCCGGTACGCTCTACTGCCTTCGCCGAGGAGGTCGGCGGCCGCGACTCTGCACCACTGCCATTGTTCGTCGCGATCGAAGGCGGCGCACCACGCGGACCTTCCCGATTGCCCAATCCCCGACACTCCGGGGGCGTTGTGGGCCAGGGTAGATCTGTACCAGTGAAGCGACGGCGACACATACGAGCCCGTACCGAAATCCAACAGGCATGCCCACCAGGCGTGCCTCCGCATTCAACCGACACATAGCGGCCGGCCGTGGGACGCATGACGGCAACACCGGCGTCGGACAGGAGGCGGGACCCAGACTGCCAGATTTCCGCAGGCGCCTCGGGCAGGCCGGTCTCCATGCACCAGAGTGCCTTCCACCCCAGAAGTCTCCGGCCCAAGCGCTGCGGTAGACGGTTCTGCTCCTGTTCTGCCAGCTCCGCCTCACCTGGGTCAGCGCCGTCTGGCGCATCGGCGCTGTAGAGATGCGTGAGAATGCTCTCGACTTGGCGGTCGCGGGTGCGCACCCAACCCACTTCCCACAACTCCGCGAATCGCGGCTGCAACAGTGACACTCCAAACGGCGAGTCACCCCTTGCGGGCAGCGTTAGATCCGGCAGCGCGGTCAGAAGCGGTGCCCTGTACATATCGGCCAAACGTCCCGCCGGGGCGTCGCTACCGTAGAGGTCGACCCCAACACCGCGGAGTAACTCGGCCGCCAGCAGAAAGCCGCGCAGGGCGAAGAAGTGATAGTTCTCACCTTCGAACCAGAGCCCGCCGTCGGTGACGCAGTTGGTTAGCTGAGCGAGGATACCGTGCTGTCCCTGCAGACCGCGATGGAATAGCGGATCTCCCAGCCCTCCCCCCAACCAGATTCCGGCCGCAACCATCGCTGCGTTGTTCCAGACCTGTCTATTAGACCCGCCTTCGTCGAACGACTCTATTAGTCCTGCGGACTCCTCGACAACCCGGTCGAACCCAACCCAGTTCGTGGCTTCTGTTAGTCCGTCCTCCTCGGCCAGCCGGGTGAAGGAAGCCGCGACTACAAGTTGGATCAGCCAGATCGACTCCAGGTAGGTAGAGAAGAACAGGCGCGTGGGCCCGAGCACATTGTCGCTATTGGGGTAGGCTCGGTAGCGATCCGAGTACCCCCTAACGATCTCCTGCGCGCGCTCTACCAGCTTCCGCTCACCAAGCAGACAACCGAGCAACGCCAGGTGGATGGCCCTCTCCGACAGCCATATGTGATAGCGCCAAATCCACGCGCGATGGTGACGTTCGCCCTCGTACATGCGTGCGCACGCGGGACACCGATGCGTTACCGGTTCCCAGGGATTGAACGTCAGCCGACTGCCATCGTCGGCGCAGATTCCACCGTCGCGTGAGAGCAATGCCTTATGTTCAGGAAAATAGAGAGGGTCTTCCAAGAGCCGCGAGACGAAGCGCCGCAGCCGTTTCGCCAGAGCGCGAAGCTCCGGCGCCGTTTCAAGGTCGGACCTGCGCCGAGCCAGGTCCTCAGGATTCAGCAGCATCTTCCTGTTGCCAGACCGACACACCTTCAAACGTGTAATCGAAATCGAGCACTTCACTTCCTAACGCCCGAGCGCCTCCTGCAACCTGGCCTCTCCTCTCAGGTGGACACAGCACCACCATACAGCCTCCGGCGCCCGCTCCGGTGGCCTTGAGACCCCAGGCTCCGGCAGCGCGAACGGCCTCGTCGATCTTGCGTATTGCTGGTGTGAACATGGTCGCATCCAGCAGCTGCTGGCAGCGCCAGTTGTCATCCACTAAGCTGGCCACTTCGCGCCAATTCCCTTCCTCGAGTGCTGCGCCCACCTCGCCGGCCGTATCCCGCATTCCACGGACCGCCTCAACCACCCTTGCCTCTCCCGCGTGGAAGGACTCCCACACGCGCGCGTGCGTCTGGGAGGAAAAGTGGGTCTGTCCGGTGTACACGAGAACGGTATGCAGCGCGAGTTCGCGAGCGGCTTCGGCGGAGACAGCGAGCGGGCACACGGTCACATCGCCTGCGGAGAAATCGAGGCGATGAAAGCCGCCTAACGCGGCCGCATACTGGTCTTGCTTCCCACCGAGTAGTCCCAGCTCGCCGGCTTCCAGCATGAATCCCAACTCGGCTAGTTCTGCCGGCTCGTATTCCTCTTGCCGGCAGCGTGCTAAGCCGGCCAATAGTGCTACATCTAGAGCGCCCGACCCACCAAGACCTGATCCTAGTGGCGCGTCAGAGCGGGACAGGATCTCGATACCGCCCGTCACCGGTAGGAGATTCAGGGCCGCTTTGTGCAGGTCGAGTCTGCCGTCGTACCTGATGTGCGCCGACGACTCGACAGCCGTTCGTTGGTTCAGATCCTCGGCCACCAGCCGGATTCGCTCACCACCCAACACAAAGTCGACGTGGACTCGGAGGTCAATGGCAGCATTGACTACCATGCCGCCCTCCGTGTCCGCAAAGTCGGCGACGTCCGACCAGCCACCGGCGAAATCGATGCGGAGTGGGGTTGTGGAATGAAAAGTCATTGTCTCCCCCTCACCCGCCAGCCGGCAATTCCGGCCAGCTCTCCCCGCAAATCTATCTCTGCACCTGCAATACGGAGGTTGGCCCCCTGCAGCCCGCGTGCGTGGTAAAGCCAGCTCGTTGGATGATCCCGCGCGAGAACATCCTGTGCAACGGCCCACGCTTTCCTCAGCTCCGTTTCCGTCTCCGCTTCGCGTGCTCGCTGCACGGCGGCGTCAAACTCCGCATTGGCGTACCCAGGGTACGCAACGGGCCCGGGGTCTCTACCCTCGAACATCGCCACCACATAGCCGAGCGACAGGTCACCCGGAATGCCTGTGACCAGCGCATCAAAATCGCGATCCGCAGATTGCGCTCGGGCCAGGAAACTCGCCAGCTCCAACTGCCTGATGGTGGCAACGACGCCGACCTCTCTCCATTGTGCCTGAATCATCTGCTCCAGCGAGGCGTCACCGCTGCCGACCGTGAGCAGCTCTACTGTCAGCCGATTGGTCCCGTTCGTACGAATGCCGTCGGGCCCCTCGAACCAGCCAGCCACTTCGAGCAGGGTCCGAGCGGAATCGCGATTGAACGGATGGGGTCTTACCGGCGAATACCAGGGGTGTTCCGGCGGCACCGGGCCGTTTGCCACTGTTCCGAAGCCGTAGAGATACGCGTCGACAATCAGCTGGCGGTCGAGTGCCTGTGTGAGTGCGCGCCGTACGAGCGGATCGTCGAACGGCCTACGTCGCAGATTCCAGACTATTCCGTATACCATCTGTACGGGGTAGTCAACGGCGCTGAGGCGCGGGTCCTTGTCCACGAAAGATGCGTGTGCGGGGCTTATGCCCGCGAAATCGAGTTCACCAGATGTCAATGCGGCTAATTTGGTGGCCGGCTCATCCACTATCACGACGACGAACCGCTCAAGCTCCGGCACCGCGAGGTCTTCGGGAAAAGTGTTAGAGCGGCGAAACACCCAACGCTGATTGGGGCGGTACTCGACAAATTCGAAGGGACCGTTTCCCACCGGTGTCCGGTTGAAGCTGGCAGTCCGAACGTCGGACGGCGTTAGGCCATCGAAGCGGTGCGCGGGGAGAATAGCCAAGTCAGTCAACACGTCGGGAAAGACCGGTTGAGGCCGGTCAAAACGCAATACCAGAGTGAGACTGTCCGTTGCCTCGAAGTCCGTGAGGCCGGCGAGGTCGCGTGCACGGGGATAGGCAACTGAAGTGGTCCTTGCCATCTCGAGAGTCCACATGACGTCTCGCGCCCGCGTGGCTACGCCGTCGTGCCACATGACGTCAGGACGCAACTCAAGCGTGAGTTCACGGCGATCCTGACTCCAGGACCAATCCGCCAGCCGCGGTATCGGTTGCAACGACTTGTCGTACACAGCGAGCGTGACGAACAGGACGTGTTTCTGGACCGCCTTCGCTAGCGGATGAACGGTGAGAAGCGGGTTAATGGACTGCAGATCGGCGCCAGACGCGTAAACGACGGTGCTGGCGCGCTCGCTGGAGGGGATCGGAACGCACGCGGTAGCGCCTAAGGCAGCCACAAGAACGGTTACCGGCGCAGCGCACGTCCTTGACGCACGAGCCAAAACACCGCAAGTGTAGCGGATGCTCTCCAAGCTGGCTCGCCGGATTGCACTGGGTCTGGGAATCGTTCTGGCTGTTGTCACGGTCACGTTCCTGTTGGTAAACCTCGCACCCGGCGACCCGGCCCGCCTCTGGGTAGCACCAGGGGCCGGCGAGGCGGAACTCGAAACGGCCCGCCGCGCTTTGGGCCTGGACCAACCTCTCGTCGTCCGCTACACGTCGTGGTTGTGGGACTTCGCGCGGGGCGACTGGGGTTCGAGCCTGGTGCAGCAGCGTCCTGTCGCCCGCGTGATCGCTGACGCCTTGCCCCACACTCTACTGCTCTCCGTGTCGTCACTGCTGGTGACGTACTTGGGGGGCATCTTGATCGGCGTCATTCAAGCCGCTCGTAACCGTACACCCGTCGACACGGGTCTCACGGTATCGACTCTGATAATCTACGGCATGCCGGCGTATTGGCTCGCCATCATGCTGGTATTGGTGTTCTCCTACGCCTCAGCACGATACGGATGGCCGGTCTGGCTGCGCCTGCCGGCGCTCGGCGTAACCTCACTCGACGCAGAATTCCTTAGCCCCTGGGGCCAACTGGTGGACCGTCTGCGGCACCTGATGTTGCCATTGATCACGCTCGGCGCCATCGGAATCGCCGGGACTGCAAGGTTCGTCCGCGGATCGGTGCTTGAGGTGCGCGGTATGCCGTTTGTGCGTACTGCACGCGCCAAAGGGGCGCCCACCGCATCCGTTGAGATCCGTCACGTGCTGCGGAACGCCCTACTGCCAATCATCACGCTGCTGGGCCTTTCCCTGCCGGCGCTGTTCTCCGGCACGGTGTTCGTGGAGGTGATCTTCGCCTGGCCCGGCATGGGCCGAGTCATGGTGGACGCAGTGAGCGGTCGCGACTACCCAGTAGTAATGGCTACCACAGCCATTTTCGCGATGCTGGTAGTATTGGGCAACCTGCTTGCCGATGTGTTGTATGCGGCAGCCGACCCGCGTATCGGACGGCAAAATGCCTAGGGTGACGGCGCTACTGCGCGACCGCCGCGCGGCTGTTGGTCTGATGATACTCACGTCACTGTGCGTTGTCGGGTTGCTCGCGCCGCTGCTTGCGCCGGCGGACCCGACCTCCCAACCTGACGTCCTTGGCACCAGGTTCATAGCTCCATTCGGTACCGGACCCGATGGCGCACTCCATTGGCTCGGAACGGACCGGTTCGGCCGCGACGTCATGTCGCGGATACTCTTCGGAGCCCGCATATCACTTGCGGTCGGTCTCCTCTCGGTCGCGGTTTCGGTTGCAGTGGGCATGGCCATTGGGCTTGCGTCAGGATACGCGGGCGGTGCGGTGGAAAAGACGCTCATGGCGCTGACCGACGCGGTGCTGGCGATGCCGCGCCTGGTGCTGCTGTTAGCACTAGTGACCTTGTGGGAACCGAGCCTCGTCTTAGTAGTACTCGTGCTGGGCTTTACGGGTTGGATGGGCATAGCACGGCTGACCCGAGCCGAGGTGAAGGGACTGCTACAGCGTCCCTTTGTCGAAGCCGCCCGCGCCGCCGGCCTCGGTCACACCCGATTAGTCCTGCACCACCTGCTGCCCAATTCCCTGACACCCGTCCTCGTAGCCGCAGCCCTTGGGGTCGGCAACGCCATCATGCTAGAGGCTGGACTGTCTTTCCTGGGCCTCGGCGTCCCCCCACCGCTTCCATCTTGGGGCAACATGATCGCTGGTGGCCGAGAGGCTCTGATAAACGCCCCTTGGATTGCGGTGTTTCCAGGAATAATGGTGGTGTTGGCGGTGGTCGGATGCAATCTGTTGGGTGATGGCGCGCGGGATGCGCTGGACCCCACCGCCGCCCACCACCCCCACCGCACCCGACGGTAGGGCGGTAGGGCGGAACTACTCCCTAAGCGGTTACCGCAGTCCCAGCTCCCCTTTTGCCTGTGGCGGCAGTAGTGGTACCAGCAGCCGCATCGGTACCGCGAACGCCATTCCCACGGCCTCCTTCAGGCCTGCCCTGTGCACCGCAATGGCCTCGCCGTTGCCGTTGAATATCGGGCTTCCGCTGGAACCTCCGATCGTGAAGCCGTCGAATTGTACGAGATCAGACGTGAGCTTGCTGATGATCCCCGCGTTGACCGAGGCTCGCACCGTGAGACTGCGGTCTAATGCCATCGCCATCCCCGCGGGGAAACCGATCAGTGCCGCCGGTTCTCCCTGCCGCACCTTGTCACCCACCCAGTCGACGTTCATGACGTGATGGCCGGAGTAGTTGCGTATCTTGAGCACCGCGAGGTCCGGACCATTCTGCCCACCCACGTTGATTATGTCTGCGCGCAACATGCGTCGCTGCTCGTTCATCGTCACATACAGCGAATCAGGTCGCCGCGCATCCATCGTGACAACGTGCTTGTTAGTGACAAAATAGCCAGACGATGTCAGCACGAATCCAGAACCCTCGAAGTGATCGTCTCCAAACACAGCAGTGACCAATCCGACGGCACCCGAATTGGCCCGAGCTACAGTCGACAGGTCGGAGCCGCGCACCGCCCGCAAGGCGGTTTCTATGTCGGCAGCCTGCTCCTCTGCTTGCCTGACTGCACGGCGCAGCGAGTCCAGTAGTGCGGTCTCCTGAGAACCACTGGCTATGCTCAGTTCAGTTCTAACCCTGGCCAGCTCCTGCTGCGCCGCGCGCTGCATCGAGTCACCGACCGAGAGCTGTCGATTGAGATCGACCTGAGCGCGCTGCAACGCAGCCTCGAGCGCATCCGTTCGCTCCCCTGCCTCGGTCAAAGCCTGCCGCAGACTATCAAGAACAGCGGTGGGTGCCGCAGATGCGCGCGCGGCATCGAATTCTCCGCGCAGCCGCACGTATTCAGCCTCCGCTTCTCGTTGGAGCGAGTCCGCCGTAGCGCGTTGCTCCGCAAGCATCCTGCCCGTTTCCCTGACCCTCACTTCGCTCACCCAGTACATGACCCCCATCGCCCCGGCGAGTAGCACTACGGACGTCCAGACGACCCACCTGGTGCGCGCGTGCGTCTTCCGACTGGATTCCTCGATCAGGTCCTGGAAGAAGACCGTGGCGCCCTTACCGCCATAGCTACGACGGGGATCCGATTCCCGGACCTGTTGTGCCCGATCATCCCCTGCGACCGCGGCGGCGGGCGCATGCCCTCCTTCCAACAACTCTATCAGGAATTCGGGGCCCGAGGCTCCCAGTTTCACGCGATCCCCCAGCCGCAGCGGGCACTCATCCTCGATTGCAGATCCGTTGAGCAGCGTGCCGTTGCGGCTGCCTAGATCTCGGATCACGACTCCGCCGTCGGCGCGAAACTCGATCTCCGCATGCATCCGCGACACGCTGGTATCCCCGATCCCCACGGGTCGCAGCTCGCAATCCCTGCCCCTACCCATGCGGATTCTGGCACCCCACACCTCTTGCCGTTCCCCCGTGGCCTCGTACAACACGCTGAGCCGAGGCTGAGGCGATGATGCCGGTACATCTGACGGCAGATCTACTGAGTCCATTGGAACCGTTGCGTCCGAAGGACTCGCCGAAGGAAGATCACCCTCTATCAGTGTGCCGGATAAGTGAGACGAGGTGACCACCTGCACAAGGAACACCGGGCCGGATGTGCCTAGGCGCACGATCGAGTTGACCCTTACGCGGAGTCCCGCGGCAGGCGTGACACGACCGTCGTTCAGGAACGTGCCATTCCGGCTTGACAGATCTTCGATCCACCAAGAACCGTCTCGGTACACGAACTGCGCATGGTGCCCCGAAACGACCTTTCGACCCTCTCCCTGAATCACCAATTCGAGGTCGGGATCTCGACCGATGCGCACTTCCGAGCGGTCAAACTCATGAACCTCACCCGTCCGCTCATCGCGCAAACGCAGAAAGGGCATGAAGAAGAAGTTATGGGTTACCGGCCGGTCGAGCAATCGAATGTCTGACGACTGCCGCACGCTGACCTGTGGTCTATGCGACGTCCACCGTTATCTTGCTACCGCCATGGAATCGTCACGCGCACTCATCTCTCCAGATATCGACGCAGCTGGCCTATTCGAATGCGCCGAGCGTCAGTTCGGCGACATGTTCGAGATCCAGCG
>JBDHHP010000169.1:0-9420 GCA_039589275.1 Gemmatimonadota bacterium
CACGGGTCGAAGCCTGCCGATCCGCGGGCTGGCGTTCCAGGCCCCTCATTACCGCAGCTTCTAGGGCCTTTGGGAACTCCAGCCCCTTGACCGCCTGGTTGAGGGGGATTGGCGGCTGCGTGAGCAGTTGATGGAACACCTCTCGAGGAGACCGACCGAGGTGTGGGTGAACTCCAGTGAGTAGGTAGTAGGCGATCTTAGCCAGGCTGAAGATGTCGGCCGCTTCTCCCACCAACTCACCCGAAAGAGCTTCTGGTGCAACATACTGCAGCGTTCCAACAAAGAAGCCGGTCCGCGTAAGTCGTTCTGATGCAGGCTCTTGAGCGTCTCGAGCGATGCCAAAGTCCAGCAGCTTGACAACTCGAGTCGACGGATCGAAGACGATGTTCTCTGGTTTCAGGTCCCGATGAATGATCCCGACCGCGTGTGCGGCGGTGAGTCCGCCGGCGAGCTTATCGATTACATGGGACACCAGGTGGGGGGAAAGCGGGCCTGACCGCTGCACGAAGTGCGAGAGAGGCTCTCCCTCCACCCATTCCAGGGCCAAGTAATATAGGCCATCTTCCTCGGCGTAGTCGTAGGTTCGCACAACCGCGTCGTGTTCGACCCTCGCACCGTACCCGGCCTCTCGCAGAAACCGCTTAACGGATGTCTGATCTCCACGGATGCGTTCCTTCAAGATCTTCACTGCACAGCGGCCGTGGTTGGGGTGTTCGGCCCGGTAAACCGTGGCTGTGCCACCCTCTCCCACCCGCTCCATCAAGCGGTAGCCGGCGATCGTCCGACCTGAAAGGTTCTCGCTGGGCATAAGGTGGGCGAAACCGCTTGAACTTGAGCAAGTCGGGCGGTATGATCTCGGGCCTGCAAGCTGGCATCCTTGATGCTACGCTTGGGAGAGACGTCAGAGCTTGAGTCCGAGATCTCGATTTTGGGGGTGGCCGCCGGTGAAGACGACGCGCGTACTGCCGCTGCTGCTGGCCTGTGCCCTTCTGGTGACAGGGCACGGCCTCATTGGGCAGCCCCAAAACACACTGGTCGTCGATTCGGCGCTATGGCAGGAAGCCAGGAGAATGCGGTCGCTGGTGCACCTTTCCGCGGACGTTGCCCCGGCCCACCTGCTGCGTCTGGCCGAGTTGGAGCTCGCGCTTGGGCAGCCACAAAGAACGCTATCGTTGCTCGAGGGTGAGGAGAAAGCGACCGGCCTACCGCGCGGAGAGGTCTTGTCACTCCTCGGCGCAGCCCACTATGAACTGGGTCGGTTTCACCAGGCCGCGGAAGCCTTGGCTCAGGCGGCCGACGAGCTGGCGGGCCGCGACGCTGGGATTCTCTTGGCTCGCGCTGGCGACGCATTTGAACGCGCAGGTGAGGACCGGCTGGCTGCGGGCTCATATGCCGCGGCTGCTATCGCCGTTCCCGAATTGGCGGGGTGGCTAGCGGTCCGAGAAGCAAGAACTACGTCTGATGCGGGAAGGGCGCTCGCCCTGCTGGCGGGGGCTCCCCCTGCCGCGAGGCCATCGATGCTGCGGACGCGCGCCTCTGTGCTCTTGACAATGGGTGACTCGGTTGGTGCCGTGGCTGCCTTGGCGGCGGGCGGAGAACTGGTCATCGCGGCGGAACTCGCCTCTGCCGTTGATGACTCGGTCACAGGTCGGAGTCTGGTATATCAAGCCCTGTCTGCGTCCGATACCTCCTTGGTTCGCGCGGGCCTGGCGATGGCGCGAAAACGCTTTGAGCCTCGGACACAGAACGAGTTCCTGATTCTCGCGCGGGCCTCGGCCCGCATGAGGAGGCGACCGGACGCAGTCGCATATGCCGAGCGGGGAGTCAAGCAAGACACGGCTGCAGCTGACGCACTACTTCTGTTGGGCGATCTCTTGGTATCCAGCGGGAAGCGATCACGGGCCATCTCGGTGTACGGCCGTGCGGCGATTCTCGAAGGTGAAGCAGCCGAGCTCGCAGTTTACAAGAAAGGCATTGAGCTCATGCGGGCGGGGCGGTACTCGTCGGGCATGGCCGAGCTGCGAGATTTCGTGGAGGATCATCCTGACAGCTACCGAGCGCCAATAGCCATATATGCGATCGCCGACCGACACGCTCGAGTTGGCCCCAGGCGTGTAGCCGACTCGCTGTTGGCGGAGCTGTGTGGGCGTTGGCCGCGACATCCATATGCTTCCCGTGCGCGAGCTTGGCTGGTCGATCATGCGTTGAGCCGGGGTGATTCCTCTGATGCGGTAGCATGGTTACGCCAAGAGGTCGAAGTAGGTGGCACAGACCGCAACTTGGCTCAGTTTCGCCTGGCGACCCTAGAATCGGACACGGTAGAGGCGAAGGGGCTCCACGCGGCACTGGCGCGGGCTGATTCGCTCGGTTATTACGGCACGATTGCTCGGGCTGCAGCTGGAATGCCCCCGATGCGAATCCCGCCCTCAAGACCCCGTCCGAAATCGCCGCTTGCCATAGCCGCGCTAGACCAGCTGGACCGACTCACCTCCGCGCGCTTTGCGACGGAGGCCGCAGACTTGGTTGATCACCTCGTTGCGCAGGAGACTCGTCCTCCACCCGAGCTGCTGGATCTCGCCGAGGGGCTGATTCGCCGCGGCTACATGTCAGAAGCGATCCGCCTAGGCTGGAGGGCCACGCGGTCCTACACGCTCAACGATCCGCGCGTCTTGCGGATCATCTTTCCTTGGCCACTACGCGCACTAATTGAAGACGAAGCGGCCAGGCAGGGCGTAGATCCGTATCTTCTGGCGGCGTTGATTCGACAGGAATCGGCCTTCCGCGGCCAAGTGGTTTCTCGAGCGGGTGCATATGGCCTTATGCAGCTCATGCCAGCGACCGCTCGCGAGGTTGCGCGCAAGCTAGGTGTCGAATGGCATGTTGGCCTCCTGGTCGTTCCGGACGCGAACCTTCATATCGGCACCACGCACCTCGTGAGTTTGCTGGAGCGTTATGAGGGTGATGTGATTCCAGCCCTGGCAGCGTACAATGCAGGCGCGACGCCGGTTCGGCGCTGGCTGCGCTACCCGGAGGCCGGTGACCCGGTGCGCTTCGTCGAGCGCATTCCTTACGCGGAAACGCGTGGATACCTTCGCACCGTGATCCGGAACCGGTCCCTATATCGCGCCCTGTACCCGCCCACCACTCACAACACCGCCGGAGATCCATGAAGAGTACCGGGCTGCGGCGCCTAGTCCACGGGGCGTCGGCCGCGGTACTCTTGCTTGTTGTTGTCGGTTCGTGGGACCTGCTACGCCTAGTGTTGGTGACCGCAGCTGCGCTAGGACTCGTCGTGGAAGGCCTGAGGATTGGCAACCCCTCGGTTGCCGCGTGGATACACGGCCGATTCCCGGTGTTTCGGACCTCGGAAAGAACCCGCTTGAGCGGAGCCACCTGGCTATGCTTGGGCTATCTGGCGGCCGCGTGCTTTCCTGCCCCGGCACCAGCGGCGGGCATCATGGTAGGAGCAATGGCAGATCCGGCGGCGTCGCTAGCCGGGTCTTGGCGGCGGCAGAGCGACCGAAAATCGCTACGCGGTAGTGCAGCGGCCTGCGGGATTTCAGCCACCGTGCTTTATGTACTAGGGTTTCCCATCCTGACTGTCGCTTTGGGCTCCTTGGTGGCTGCCGTGATCGAACGATGGAGTGGCCCGCTCAATGACAACTTCGCACTGGCACCGGCCGTGGCGCTCACGGTGTGGTACTTGGCTTGACACGGAGGTGACTCTACACGCAGACTTTTGATACGGCCGTTTCGCGGTCGGCGTTCTGCTTCACGCTGTTCAAAATGTCTTTGCAGGAGAGATGTACATGCCACGCGGTAAGGTTAAGTGGTTCAACGACGCCAAGGGTTATGGCTTCATTGAGCAGGAAGAGGGTGGGGAAGATGTGTTCGTCCACTTCTCGGCCATCCAGGCGGAGGGGTTTAGAACACTCCGGGAAGGTCAGGACGTGGAGTTCGAGTTGAAGACCGGCGACAAAGGGCTCAACGCTCAAAACGTCAGTCGGCTCTGAGTCCACGCTCCCGAGCCTACAGCCCCGCCCCGTCAGTGGGCGGGGCTTTTTTTTTAGACTATTTTGCTCCCGTATGTCAAACCGCCCCCAACTCTTCCTCGTCGATGGGTACGCGCTCATCTATCGTTCGTTCTTCGCGATGATCAACAGACCCCTTCGCACTAGTCGCGGTGAGAACACCTCGGCCATTTGGGGCGTTGCGAACTTCCTGCACCGGCTCATCGAACGGCACGATCCCAGCTTCTTGGCCTGGGTACATGATGCCGGCACCTCGTTCCGCACCGACACTTACCCCCAATACAAGGGGACGCGTGAGAAGTTGGACGCCCAGATGCAGGAGGATTTCGACCGCTCTGTTGACCGCACTGCCGAGCTACTGGAGGCCTTTGGTCTTCCGTTGGTTGAGGTTGGTGGCTATGAAGCTGACGACGTCATAGGGACATTGGCAAGCCAGGCTTCCCAGCAGGGCCTGCAAACGGTCATTGTCTCGGGTGACAAGGACTTCTACCAATTGATATCGGACGAGGTCCTCGTGCTGAATCCGGGTCGTGGGGGTCCCGCGCCTGTGGGAGAGACGTTGGTGGGACCCGCAAATGCGGCGGAACGGATGGGCGTCCCACCGGAGCGAGTGGTGGACTACTTGGCGCTCGTTGGGGATTCTTCAGACAACATTCCTGGAGTCAGAGGCGTCGGGGACAAGACTGCGAGGGCCCTGATAGAACAGTTCGGTGACCTGGACACCATACTGGACCACGCGCCAGAGGTGAAGGCAAAGCGGGCTCGAGAATCGCTGTTGGGGCACTCCGACGAGGCTCGTCTCAGCCGCGATCTGGTAACCATCAGGCGGGACGTTCCGGTGACGCTGGACCTCGAGCAGTTTCAGGTGGGAACGCCGGACACGGATGCGCTCAGCACGCTGTACATGGAGCTGGAGTTTCAATCTCTGCTATCCAAACTCGGTACGAAGGCCGTCGTCGCCCGCCCTGAAGTGCACTATGCAGTAGTGGAGTCCCTGTCTGATTTGGGTGAGATAGTGTCCGCCCTCAGGGGTGCCACTATCGGCGCCATCGAAGTGGTGACCGACAGTAGTGCAATCGCGCGGACCGAGCCGGTAGGCATGTCCGTATCCGTTCCCGACGGACGCGCTTGGTACTTCCCGTTGCGCCATAGGTTGTTGGAGGAACTGCTGCCGGTGGACGTGGCGCCGGTCAACGTGGCGCCGCTGACCGATCAACACATGCGGCCGATATTAGAGTGGCTCGAGGATGCAGGTTCACCCAAGGCGGGCCACGACGTTAAACGATCTTGGCTCAGTCTCAGAGCCGCGGGCGTGAACTTGGGTGGCGTGGTATACGACTCCATGTTGGCGAGCTTCCTGCTTGAGCCTAGTCGTCGGTCGCACGACCTGGAGGGCCTGGCGCGGGAGCACCTCAACACACAGCTGGAAACGGCTGTCGATCTTGTCGGCAAAGGGAAGTCGACTCGCGGCTTCTCGCAGATTGCCGTCGAACAAGTGGCTTCCTACAGCTGTTCTCGCGGCACAGCCGTCTTGCGTGTTCGAGAGGCGTTTCATACACGTCTGAAGGTGACAGACCTACAGTCCTTGTTGGACACGATTGAGCTCCCACTCATTGCCGTATTGGTGGATATGGAATGGAACGGGATCTGTATTGACGTTGACAGGCTCAACGCTCTTTCCGGTCAGTTTTCCGCTGAGCTCCGAGCAATCGAGCGGTCGATATATGCCGAGGCTGGTACGGATTTCAACATCAACAGCACACATCAACTACGACACGTTCTGTTTGAGAAGCTGGGTTTACCGGTAACCAAGCGTACAAAGACGGGGGCTTCAACCGACGCGAGCGTGCTTAGTCAACTGGCCGAGCAGGGCTTTGAGGTGCCGCGGTTGTTGCTCAGCTATAGAGAGCTCAGTAAGCTCAAATCCACCTATGTAGACGTCCTGCCTCGCAGCGTGGATTCCAAGACACGCCGCGTGCATACGAGCTTCAATCAGACCGGTGCTGCCACAGGGCGTTTGTCTTCTTCCGATCCGAACTTACAAAACATCCCGGTGAGGACATCTCGTGGCGAGTTGATCCGCGAGTGCTTTGTGCCCGCGGCTGGGTGCAGTTTCGTGATTGCCGATTACTCTCAGATCGAGCTTCGCGTACTGGCGCACTTGTCGCAGGACCCCGCGTTCATCGAGGCCTTCCATGCAGGGGGTGATATTCATAGGGAGACGGCGGCGATCATCTTCGAAGTGCCTGCGGGCGAAGTGACGCCCGAGATGAGGTCTCGTGCAAAGACCATCAACTTCGCGACGATCTACGGCCAGGGCGCATTCTCGCTTGCACGCCAACTCGCAGTTACTCAGGAAGAGGCCAAGGAGTTCATCAGACTGTACTTCAAGCGTTTCGCCGGAGTGCGAGCGTTTCTCGATGAGACCATCGAGCGCGCCAAAAGGGATGGTTACGTGACGACGTTGTTCGGCCGACGGCGATATATACCGGAGCTGCGAGAAGCCAACTACAACGTCCGTGCGTTCGGTGAACGAACCGCGATGAACTCGCCAATGCAAGGGTCAGCCGCCGACCTAATCAAGATTGCGATGATCGACTTGTCCTGGGCACTTGAAGACGCAGGCATGGATACGGTGATGCTGCTGCAGGTACACGACGAACTCGTGCTCGAGTCACCTGAGGCCGAGGTTCCCGCGGCACGCGGGGTCGTTCGTGAGAAGATGGAAGGGGCCGCTGAGCTTCGTGTGCCGCTCGTCGTTGACGTGGGAGTAGGGTCGAACTGGCTGGAGGCGAAAGGGTGAACAGGTTGTCGGGAGCAGCCGAGTCTTCGCATTTTACAGGAGGCAGGTTGCGGCCTGAGTGTCGCCTCGAGTGGGGGTCAGGTTGAATCGTAAGGGGTTTACCCTAATAGAGCTCTTCGTGGTAGTGGTCGTGATTGGTCTCCTCGCGTCCATTATGTTGCCCCAGGCTCAGGGGTTCCGCTACAGGGCCATGGAGTCGAGCATGAAGAGCGACCTTCGCACGTTGGCGATGCACGAGGAAGCTCACTACTACGACTGGACAACCTACACCGACGACCTCGTTGTTCTTGCCAATTCCGGATTCAACCCTAGCCCTGATGTGACGGTTACCGTAAACGAGGCGACGTTCCTCGGTTGGTCGGCCACGATCCAGCACGCCCAACTGCTCGTTGAGTGCTACATGTTCGTGGGAAACGCCGCACCTGTCGGGACGGCCGTCAACGAGGGTGCCGTTTCCTGCAGTTGAGAATCCAGTGGCGCGAGTTCAAGCGCCGACGAGAGGGAATGAAACATGCTCTTGACGGCGGCTTGTGGTTGCACCGATTCACGCTACGCGGAGAGGCGATGGCCCATCTGGTGTCATCGGACCGCTCGTTGCTGTTGGATGCCGGCAGGCTGTTGGGTATGAGCGAGCGCTGGTTGCAGTACAAGCCTCTGAGGCACCCGGCCACCGGTGCGCGAGTCGAGGCCTGGCATTGGGATCTCAGGGGGCCATATCTCGAACGGGGCTTGCGGTTCGCGTCACCTGCGCGCCGTGAGACTGGTCAGGCGTAGCCCGCACTCCCGGCCACCAGTTCCATCTACCGCCGAGGTGCATAACGGCGGGAACCAGCACCATACGGATGATCGTGGCATCAAGAAAAACGGCAACGGCCAAACCGAAGCCCATCATCTGTGCTGCCAACACACGAGAAAAGGCAAACACTCCGAAAACGACGATCATTATGGCAGCTGCCGAGGTGATGACTGAGGCTGTCGCGGTTAGGCCCTCCATGGTAGCCTGATCGTTGCGGCCCGATCTATCGAACGCCTCCTTGATCCGAGCAAGGAGGAACACGCCGTAGTCCATACTCAAGCCGAACACGACAGCGAACACCACCACAGGTACGACAACCATTACAGCCTCGGTAGGACCGTCCAACCCGAACAACTCCGCCCCGAATCCGTTCTGGAACACGAGGACGGTAACCCCGAACGCGCCGACTACCGACATGCAGTTCAACAAGACGGCCTTGACCGGCACCAGGATTGACTGAAAGGCAACGGCGAGCATCAGCGCTGTGATTATCAGAACCAGCAGGATTACGGTGGGGAAGTGCTCCAGTAGATCGTCCTGCAAATCGACGCTCGACGCGGCAAATCCGCCCACAAGCACCTCGACGGAATCCAGTCCCTGCACGCCCGATTCCACGACCGACCTTATGCGACGGACGACGTCCATCGATCCCGTGAACGAGGTGGTGTCAGCCAAGAACACATCCATCAACGTGGTTCGGCTGTCGTTCGACAAGTAAGCGGAGTAGAAGTCGGGTACCCGGGCCCTGGCCGCGTCGACATCGCTGTACATCATGACGTACTGCAGCATGGACATGCCCGGCTCGACGTCCACAACCCCCCGAACCTGGCTGACCCTGGCGTCTACTTTCACCGAGTCCGAGAACCGGCGCAGTCCTCGTAGGTAGCGCGTTCCGACTATCCGATCGCCCTCGGGAGCGCGCAAGACAATACGTACTGGCTGGAGAGCACCGCGAGAGCCGATGTTCTCCAGCAGCCGCACGCCTTCAGCCGATTCTGTGTTCACCGGGAACCAGCGCGAGCGCGGCAGGCCGATCTTTATCTGCGCCAGCGGCAAAGTGATCACGGCGATGACGAGCCCACCCATGACTATTGCTCGCCAGGGGTGGTGAACCAACCAACGGGCCCATCGCTCCCAGCTAGTTGGTGCATGATACCAAGCGAGCCGCCGCGGGCATGTCGATGGCGCGCCCAAGGTATGAGAGCGTAGCCGGCAGCAGTGTCACGGAGAGAAGAACGGCGGTCGTTACCACAAACAGGCCGCCGATGCCAATCGACCTGGTTTCCGTAATGGGGGTGATCAGAAGGGAGGCGAAGCCCACCGCAACGGTCATACCGCTGGTCACAACGGCGCGCCCCGCCGTCTTGATTGCACGGACGGCGGCGCCTCGTGCTCCGTGACCGCGGTTGAGCTCTTCGCGGAAGCGCGTCACGATGAGCAGGGAGTAGTCGATCCCGACGGCAAGTCCGACCATTGACACGATGGTCAACACGAACACGGACATCGAGTGGAACGACGCGGCAACTTGTACCAGGGCAAGGCTACAGGTGATTGCAATCACTCCGATGATGAGCGGTAGCGCTGCAGCAACCAGTGCGCCGAACGCCAGGACAAGTATCATTGCCGAGAATGGCAGGGCGTTGCGCTCACCGCTTTCCGCATCCTCCTTGCTGGCGATCCGCACGTCGTAGTCCAATGCGGGTCCACCCGTCACGTACACTTCGTGTTGCTGGGCCAGCGGTACTCGGGAAGCTGCGGTGTGTATCGCTTCACGAAACTCGAGGGCGCGG
>JBDHHP010000170.1:0-8361 GCA_039589275.1 Gemmatimonadota bacterium
CCTGAAATGCGGCACTTGCGCGTCGGTTTGCCCAGTCTACTATGGCAAGGGTGAAAAGCGCTACAATCCAGCCGAGCGCAGCGATCTAATCCGGCGCGTGTACAACAAGCACACCAAGGTCAGTGGCAAGGTGTTCGGCAAGCTCGCAGGCGCTGAGGACTTCGATCCGGAGGAGATACACCTTTGGCAAGAAGTCTTCTACGAATGCACCGGCTGCCGACGCTGCGCGGAGTACTGCCCGGTAGGTATCGATCACTCGGTGATCACGCGTAAGGGCAGGGCGATCTTGGACGGCGTGGGTCTCACGCCCGAGACGATGGCCAAGGTAGTCCAAATCTCACTCGAAACAGGCAATACCGATGGCGCCGGAGAGACCGCGTTCAAGGCGGCCATCGACTTCCTGGAAGAGGAGATGGAGGAAGAGCACGGCGTTCCGATCAAGATCCCAATCGACAACATGGGTGCGGACTACTTCACGTCCTGGTGAATCCAGAGGCGACTATGGGAATCGCCAAGGTGTTTCACGTCCTTGGTATGGCCGACAACTGGACCATGAGCTCAAAGTGCTTCGACGGAGCGAACTACGGATTGTTCACTGGTAACGATGCAGATATGAAGGCGGACAACCGGATGTATGTCGAAGAAACGGAGAAGCTTGGTTCCAAGGTGTTGCTCATGGGCGAGTGCGGTCACGCTCATCGCATCATGAAGATGATGATGGAAAAGGGTAGCTGGTGGGGAGACCTACCGTTCGAGATAACCAACTGCATGCAGTGGACAGCTGCGCGTATCGAAGAAGGCAAGCTACAGTTCGACAAGTCGAAGAATCCGCATCCGGTCACATACCACGACCCCTGCAACTTCGGTAGGTCGTGTGGTATCACTGAGGAGCCGCGGGCCATTCTCGAGGCGTCATGTGCTGACTTCCGAGAAATGTATCCCAATCGCGCGGAGAACTGGTGTTGTGGCGGCGGCGGTGGGCTGTCGGCCATGGACGACATCAAGGACTTCCGCATGGAGATCTCCGGCACGAAGAAGCTGGAGCAGATCGATGATACAGGGGCAACGTACGTGGCGACTGCGTGCTCCAACTGCAAACGGCAGTTGACCCAGTTGATGGAGCATCACGAGAGGGAAGTAGAGGTTGGTGGTGTTCACGACATGCTGTCTCGCGCGATCCTAGTAGGCGGAAAGGCGGCTGATCGCCAGGAATACGTATAGCGCAAAGAGCAGCGCCGGACCGATCCGCCCTTCTGCCCTGGTCTTCTCATGTGGCGAGGGGCTGATGGTCCTAATAGTACTTCACCAACGACAGGGCGAGGCTGGACTCCTCTAGGAGAGCTAGTTGCGGTTCTGAGTCTCGGCTCCCGCGAAATCCGTGAAGCTCGAGGCCCATTGCTAGATCATCTCCAAAACGTCGCATTACTGCAAGCGACCCGATCACGTTGCGTGAACTCATGTCAACGTAGAGTCCTCCCGCCACATAGCCGTCCTGGAATGACAGCCTGGTCCCAACGAATACATCCCGCTCGAGCGATGTCGTGGATTGTGCCGCTCTGCTGTCGTATAGAAACTCGGCGACTAGCGATAGGTAGTTGGTCGGTGCGTACTCGATTCCTCCGCCAAGAAGTGTATAGCTACCAATCTCTCGATGTGCCGACGCCAGCTCGAGTTTCCCCAGCCACGATGCAGCGGTGAATTGCATCTCGAGCCCGACCCGACGTACGCGACTGTAGATGGGAACGTAGGAATGCACACCGTCAGATGTGAACCGGGGCTCGAAGTAGGGATCGCGATCTGTGCCGTCAAAGTAGCTGATCCCGAGGTCCCAGACTGATATCGGCAGTGTCCATCGGGCGGCCCAAGCCAGATGTCGCTTCTCGAAGGATGATGAGGTGTATCGGCACGCTGATCCGGACACGTCCTGACCTGACCAGGTGCGGGCACTGCGGCCTGCGAATGGCCGCGGCCGAGCCCAAGGCAGCAGGTAAGCGTCGATCTCACCCACAGGTAACGACAAGGAAGCGACAACCATCGGCTGACTGAGAAAGACCTGATGCGGCCACCGAGCCTCCGGGTCGGTCTGATTGATGATGTCAACGATGCGTGCGGATTCGAGTACACCCCAACGTACTGACCGAAACCCAACTAGTAGGTCGACTGAGCCAGGTGCACGAACATAGGTGCCGTCGAGGTCAAACCGCGATCGGTCACGGTTTGACGGATCCAGTCTGATTTGCGCACCAAGGGAGACGTCCAGATATCGAGAATCGAACCAACCGTCGAGTGACAGTGTCAGGGTTGGCTCGGTTCGGGCAAGCGAATCCCTGGCCGAGCCGAACGCGCGGCCTTGCAACGTCAAATCACCGTTCCACTGAGGTACGGCTGCAGACGGGTGCGCCAGTGCGACCACGAGCAGCCAACCTGGGTGGAAGGAAACGCCTACTGCGCGGGCCGCGAGCACTGGCTTATGCTCGTCGCCCAATTCGGCTCGGGGTGAAGTCGCGCGGTTCGAGTCCGACACCAAATTCTGTGTCGGACCATTCCAGCAACGTGCTCCCGCCCGTGCGGTGGTTTGACATCTTCATCTGGTCGGGGCGCCAGAAGTGATCTGCGTGCAGTCGATAGCCTCGAAGGTCGAGCGTCTTGAGCAACACACCAGTTCTGTCGTAGAACTCGATTCGGAGCACGCGATAAGCGGCTTGGTCGAACCAAACAAGCTGACGGGCGTATTGCGACGATGTCTCAGTCGGTTTCCGTTCGACCACCCAGCAGGGTAATCCTCGCAGCGAGTCGGTGTCGGCCAACCGGTACATGTATCGATCCAACTCCACGGCGCTGATGTCCTCGAACGCGAACTCGCTACCCATGAACGATCCGGACCGTGCGGCACCACCAATCCGCTTGACCCGGTGGAGGGCGGGAAGGTACAACCACTGATCGCTCGAACCGTCCGCATTGTCTGCAGTGAGCAGCGCGGTGCCGCGGAGATCGGCCGGGGAGGTAAAGCGGATCAGAGTGCGTGTGCCTTCGGCCGGGACTTCCATTGTCAGCACGTCGAGCTCGCGCACCCTCTCGTTGCCACGGTTGTTTCGATTGACCATGCGCAGCTTTGCACTCATGTCTCCGTAGCCGCTTGCGCGGCGGCTCGCTTCGGCGGCGACTTCACGTCCCAGCTGCTCGGGAGTCTGGGCGATCGCGGGTACGGCTAACAGCGCTGCCAAAGACACGCCGATTCCGATGTTCTTCATCAGATCTCTCCTCCAGCCGCGGTGACAGCAGGCCGCGTCAACGGTGTTCTTGCTTCCATGAGGCTGATGATCGATGGGAGAATGAATAGGTCAGCCAGCAGAGCTGTCACCGCCGACAAGGCCGTCATCAAGCCGATGAGATAGAGGACTTCGAAGTGAGAGAGAGTCAGCAGGAAGAATCCCGCGGCTACCAATCCAGTGGTGACGATCATGACGTTACCGGTATCACGAATGCCCGCCGACAGCCCGGAGGAGATCTGGCAGCTGCCCGACGCGTGACGTGCCACTCGACTCATCAGGTGAATCGTGTCGTCTACTGCGATGCCGAATGCGATCGACAGCACCAAAATTGTGGAGGGCTTGAGCCCGTAGCCGAGTGCGGCGGTTGCGCCCAGCACGACAACGAGTGGGAACAAGTTGGGCAACAACGCAACTAATCCGAGACGGACAGATCGAAACATCCACACCATGATCGCTGTGATCAACACGACCGCCATCATGATACTAGGACCGAAGCTGCGCAGGAGCCGCTCTGTGAAGCTATGGATCATCGTGACGGTCCCCGTTAGTTCGGCAGTGCCGACAGGGAACGGATTATTGCTGAGGAACGCGTCGAGGCGACCCAAGAAGGGTTTCAACACTTGGGAGCCTTTGTCGCGCACGGTAATGACGACCTGTGCGACACCGTCCGTCTCTATATAGAGTTCCTCCAGGAATCCCGGGTCATGAAGTTGAGCCATCAGCAGGAGCTGGCTCGCCTCTTCGTCGCTTGCCGGCAAGCTTGCCGCGTCGGGTCCCACAGCTGCGCTACGAATGTGCTCGAAGAAGTCCTGTGGACCGGCTACGTGAGTGACGAGTGGCTCGTCAGCGACGAAGTCTCGCAGGTCGTTCATCCACGCCAGCGCCGCCGGCGAGTGTATTGGGCTGTCGGCGGTCTGAGTAAGTAGGACGTTTACCTGGAAGAATCCAAAACCCCGATCGTCGATCCAGGAGATGTCCTGCATGAACGGTGCGTTGGGTTTGGTGTCGTCGATCAGGTAGGTGTTTGTGCGAAGATTAGAGGCGAGAGTGACGGCGATCGCAGCCACAACCGCTGCGGCACCCACAACCGTGCGCGACGGCATGGTCGCTCTCCGTGCCGCAAACTCGGTGATTGAGTTCAGCCAGCCACGATCACCGACCTGATCGTACGGAGAATGGTCTCTTGCGAAACTCATGAGAATGGGGAAGACCGTCATGCTGAAGGCGAACGTGAGCAGAATCGCTGCGGCTGTGAGTAAGCCGAAGTCCACCACGATTCCGATCCGCGTCGCCGCCAGGCTGGCGAACCCTACTGCGGTGGTGAGCGAGGTGTAGCAGCATGGTCCGACCATATTGCCGAATGTCGATGCTATTGCTTCACGAGCGTCCGAAGATGATCGCCGACGTGTTCGGTACTCGGAGAGGATATGCACCGCGTCGCTCATTCCCACTACCAACACTACGATGGGTATGAAGCTGGTGAGAATGCTCATTGGCTTGCCGACATGGCCAAGGATGCCAAGCACGACCACGTAGGCAGGTGCTACCGTGGCAATGGAGAGCAAGACGTAGGCTGGTCGGCGGAAGAACCAGTAGAGCACCAGGCCAAACACCGCGAACGCAGCCGCGAGCAATAGCCGTATGTCTGACTCCAGCAGCTCAGGTGCCTGTGCTCGGGCGATCGGAAGCCCTGTAAGCACCAATTCGTTTTGGGCTGTCTTGAGGGCGGAGATGCTATCGCGCAACGAGGAGTCTATCCGACGTCGCGTGGTGTCGGTGTTCTCACCCTGCCGCAGGAAACCGTGAATCAAGAACACGGTTTGCGTGGAGTCCCACATAACGCCATTGAGCAGTCGGTCGGTTCGGTGCTTCCGCAGCGCGTCTGTAATCTGAGCGTCTGTTGCCCGGTGGGCGGGCACAAGCGGTCCGACCTCGACGCCTATCTCCCCATCTATCCTCTCTGCATCAGCGACGGTGACACTCCCGAGCCAACGGATGTCATCCAGACCCACTGCCTCGAACCAACTCGCAGCGCGACTCATGTCGCGATACATCTCGGCGCCCGGAACTCGATCATCTTGCCAGAAGAGCGAGATGCGGGTGTCCTCGCGCGGGAACAACTCCTTGTACCTGTCGTAGGTGTTCCGTTCGGGTCCCCACTGGAGGAAGAACTGTTCCACGCCGTAGTCGATCGTGAGATCATTCCACCCAGAACCAGCAACGAGCACCAAGCCTGCTGCGATCCCGAGTGTGAGCCACCGATGGCGTAGTATCGTGACGAAGAAGTGCTCTCGCCGCATGGTCTCCGCTCAGACTGAGGTCAACTACCTCCGTGACTGACAGTCGCTGAACCGCGTCAAGCGGGTGTCAAAGGATGACGGCGACGCCGGCGCTCCGCGCAAAGTCGGGTGGAAGGGAACTGGTTGCCTGACCGGCATGCTGGTATCATATCGGATGAATCAGCTTGCCTACCCTAACTGGGGCTGCTAGCCAGTGTCTTGCACTGTCCTTCTCGTCGACGACGACCCCCAGATACTCGAGTCAATCGGTTCCTACCTCGAGCGAACCGGGTACGAGGTGCAGCTTGCCTCAACCGGAGGGGGAGGATTGGCTCTTCATGAATCGCACGGTCAGGATGTCGTGCTACTGGACCTGCAGTTGCCGGATCAGTCCGGCTTGGAGGTGCTGGAGCAGCTGCGCACTCATGACGCCGCAGTGATTCTGCTAACCGGACACGGTGATATCGAGACCGCGGTTCGTGCCATGCAACTCGGCGCAGAAGACTTTCTCACCAAGCCGGTGGACATGCAACATCTGTCGGCCCTCATCGATCGCACAGCCGAGAAAGTGCGTCTCAGGCGTGAGGTCGAGCGGCTGAAAAGCCGTTATGAGCCAGACCTGTCCCCAGCCGGCCTAGGTGTGTCGCCCAAGATGCGGGAGATCGCGAGGCACGTTGCACTAATCGCCGCCAGCGATCGGACCACCGTGCTGCTCACGGGTGAGAGTGGGACGGGGAAAGGCTGGGTGGCCCGCTTGATTCATGGTCTGTCGCGGCGCGCGGGTCGGCCGTTCGTGGACATCAACTGCGGCGGGCTGTCGCCCACGTTCCTCGATAGTGAGCTGTTTGGTCACGAGAAAGGCGCCTTCACCGATGCAAAGGAGATGAAACGGGGCCTCTTCGAGGTGGCGGACAGCGGCACGCTGTTCCTTGACGAGATCGGGGAGTTGGCACTGGCCCTGCAGCCCAAGCTGCTTAGGGTGCTGGAAGTCAAGTCCTTCCGCCGCCTAGGAGGAACGCTGGAGCGGACCGTGGACGTGCGACTCATCGCCGCCACGAATCGCGACCTTGAGGCCGCAGTAGCGGAGCGGGTCTTCCGCGAGGATCTCTTCTACAGGATCTCAGTTGCAGTTGTCCACCTGCCACCGCTCAGGGAGCGGACCCGAGAGGACCGCTTGACCCTGCTGCAGTGGTTCCTTGCCAGCCTAAGCCACGACTTCCCAGGTGCTTCGTCAGAGATCAGCGCCGACGCACTGGATCGGCTTGCATCGTATGTGTGGCCGGGCAACATCCGAGAGATGCGAAACGCCCTGGAGCGAGCCCTGATCATGGCCCGCGGCGGCAGAATTCGGCTCGAGCATTTGACTTCGGAGATCCGGGGAAGGCGTAGGGGACCTGCTGGGCGAGCGGCGAGCGGTCAATCGCTAGAGCAGGTAGAGAGACTTCACATTGAGCGCACACTGAAGAAGCATGGCGGTAATCGCACCCACGCAGCCGAAGAGCTGGGTGTCTCCCGGGCCACTCTCATCAAGAAGATCAAGAAGTACGACTTGTCGTCCTAGCCGACGCTGCTACCCCTTTCAGCTGTAAACAAACTATACACTTTCTCTGCGAGGGACTAGCGGGCGTGAAACCGTGGCTCGACGCCCCTACGTGCTATCACACCCAACTGAAATGTATAGATCTTTTACAGTTGCGCTGCACCGTTATCTCTCGCTCTTGCAGTGTAACTTATTGTCTATGAATAATTTAGCAGTCAGCCATCCTCCGGCACGCGTTCTGCCTTTGGATACCCGGACTTGGGACAATGGTACTTCAAAGCGGTGGAGCGTACGGTGGCAACCTTCGACGCCCGGCGGGCGGCAAGCACAGCACTAGTGGGAGCGTTTGTTTGTGGTGTTTGCGTGCTGTTTCCTGCGTCCGGATCGGCCCAGCGGGAGGCCTCGGTTCGCGTCTCAATCACCGTGGTGGCGACAGGTCCAACGCAGGCTCTCGCCGAAACCGAGCGGAGGGTTGCTCAGCTGGAGAGTCCTGAGCCGGACCGTGGCCTACACCATCCGATAACGAACATAGAGAACGGTGTGGCGCTGGTTTACAGTGAACCCATGCCGCCCGAACGACCACCGGCCGCGGGAAAGGCCAAGCGTGACCGGCTGACGGTCGATGGAGACAGAGTGAGAATTACTGTGGCCTACACGGCAAACTGATGGTCACATCGCCGCGCCAGGGCGCGGCACCCTTCACCCATCTGCAGTACAACCGCAACAAGCAGCACCTCCGCACCTTGCTTGGGAGTAGTCTAACTTCTTGTCATGGAAGTACATAGCAGCTGATCCTTGGACCATTCCCCTGGCGCATGCCTTGCTTACGGATATCTTATCTGGCCGGTTTGAGCAGAGCGCTCTGGCCGGGAACTTGAAGCCGCTGTGAAGGAGGATGAATGTCCCGTCTCAGTATCATCAAGCGCGCCGGCGCTGCGGTGACGGTGCTCGGTTGTGTGGCGCTGCTAGCAGCCCCCGCCGCGGCGCAGACGACGGCAACGGCGTCCATTGCGGCCACAGCCGATGTACTAGGCATCGCGCCTCTCACGGCGGTCGGCGTGGCTGATCTGGACTTCGGCACGGTGCTGGCAGGCGCTGCGACCACGATCGCGGACCCCGCGACTCAGGGGGGTCGGTTCGACCTGACTGGTGAGCCGTTGGCTGGTATCAGCATGACGTACACGCTGCCGACCGATCTATCCGGGGCGGGCGGCACGATCCCGATCACCTTTGGCCCGACCGACGGACTGCTGTGGGGCCCGTACCCGAC
>JBDHHP010000171.1:0-7999 GCA_039589275.1 Gemmatimonadota bacterium
GTGGTCGGGTTGAAGCGGTTGGATGGCTTCCTGATCGTGTCGGACGAGACGCTGCAGGATGGCCGCGCAGAGTATCGCGGGTCGAACGTCTCGACCCAGATGGACATGGAGGTTCTACGAAGGCGTCTGCGTGAGGCGGTGCTAACGGAGCGGCTCGACAGGATGGGAGTCGACCCCGCTCTGGTAGAGCAAGCGCGAATACCGATCGAGATGCGTACGGTGAACATCCGGGGAGGCGAGACGACAGAAGAGTCAGGCGAAGCAATGTTCTGGCTTGCGTACTTGATGTGGTTCATTCTGTACATGGCGATTCTCCTCTACGGTGTTCAGGTGATGGGTGCGGTTGTCGAGGAAAAGACCACGCGCGTTGTGGAGGTTCTCGTATCGAGTCTGAGGCCGTTTCAGTTGTTGGCGGGCAAGGTGATTGGCGTAGGTGCGGTGGGTCTCTTTCAGCTAGCACTTTGGGCTGCTGCCGGCCGGCTGCTTCTGACACGCCGCGAGCTAGTGACGGTCTTCGGCGTGGACCAAGCAGTGGTCCAGGGTCTGTCTCTTCCCGACATTCCAATCGCCACGATCGTGGTGATGTTGACCTACTTCGTGCTGGGGTACTTTCTCTATGCCGCTTTGTTCGCAGCAGTTGCGGCAACGTCCAGTAGTGAGGCCGAGGCCAGACAGGCGCAAGCGCCCGTCACAATACTGTTCATGATACCGGCCATCCTGTCACTCATGTCGATGATCAGCGAGCCGGACGGCACACTGTTTGTGACTCTGACGATGGTGCCGCTGAGTTCTCCCATTGCAATGCCGGGTCGTTGGGTCGTGTCTGATGTGCCAATTACTCAGCTTCTAGCCTCCGTTGCCCTCTTGATCGTTGCGCTAGTCGCAGTGACATGGTTGGCTGGTAGGATATACCGTGTGGGAATCCTCATGTATGGGAAGCGGCCTGGTCTGGGAGAGCTCATGAGGTGGGTCAAGGCAGGATAAGCGCGGGGTCTCCCTCCCCAACACACCGCGCGACTAGGCGCGTATTAGCCGGTGGGGCTATTTTCCTTCCCCATGTCTTGTCCCTATGACGTCATTGTGATCGGCGGAGGACACGCCGGAGCGGAAGCAGCGTGTGCCGCTTCGAGGCTTGGCCTGCGAGTGCTGCTCGTCACGTCGAGCCTGGATACGATTGGCCAGATGTCGTGTAACCCGGCGATAGGTGGCATTGCCAAGGGGACGGTCGTGCGGGAGATAGACGCGATGGGCGGGTTGATGGGTCGGGCCGCTGACCAGGCCGCCATCCAGTTCAGGATGCTGAACAGATCCAAGGGACCAGCGGTATGGGCCCCTAGAGCCCAGTGTGACCGAGGGCTCTACCGACGCGCAATGCGATCACTGCTGGAACAGCACGCCAGCCTTGAGATATATCAAGGCACTGTCGTGTCACTGTTGCTACATGGGGGTAGGGTCGCTGGTGTAGAGCTGGCTGGTGGAGCAAGGATCAAAGCAGGAACGGTGGTCTTGACCGCAGGAACATTCCTAAGGGGTAGGATTCACATTGGCACGAAGACGCAGATCGCTGCCGGCCGGGCAGGCGACCCAGCGGTGGTTGAGATCGCGGAACAGCTTGAAAGTATTGGGCTTACGGTCGACCGGTTCAAGACGGGGACGCCGCCCAGGGTGGATGGCCGCTCGGTCGCAACGGAGAGGCTGGAGCGTCAGGATGGCGACGCCGAGGCGTATCACTTCTCGCAGTTCGTGGAGTACGCTCGCCCCCTGCAGCGCCCCTGCTGGATTACGTGGGCGGGCCCGCAGGTACGCGACATCATAGAGCAGAACCTCCAGGAATCGGCCCTCTACGGGGGCGCCATTGCAGGCCGAGGGCCACGTTACTGTCCTTCAATAGAGGATAAGATCGTCCGGTTTCCTGAAGCCCGGCGGCATCAGGTCTTCCTTGAACCTGAAGGTCTCGACACGGTGGAGTTCTACGTGAACGGGCTGTCCACCTCGCTGCCGACAGAGGTACAGGTGCAGTTTCTGCACGCGGTACCCGGTTTGGAGCAGGCTCGCATGACGCGGCCCGGTTATGCGATTGAGTACGATTACTATCCTCCCGACCAACTCACCCCGTGGCTCGAGCTGAAGGCTGTGGAAGGCCTTTTCTTCGCTGGCCAAGTCAACGGCACAACCGGATACGAGGAGGCAGGGGCGCAGGGCGTCATTGCCGGCATCAACGCGGCCCGCAGGGTGAGAGGAGAGGAGCCCTTGGTGTTGGGACGCGATGCCGCATACATCGGTGTCTTGGTGGATGACTTGGTGACACGGGGGGTGGATGAGCCGTATCGCCTATTCACGTCCCGTGCGGAATTCCGGCTGCTGCTCCGCCAGGACAATGCTCTCAAGCGGTTGGGCCCGCTCGTCGCTGAACTGGGCATGCTCACGGGGTCGGAGCAAAGGACAGTCGAACGGCGACTGAATGAGGAGCACCAGTTGTTGTCGTTTGCGGAGCAGACCACTGCCAGCCCGGGAGCCGCCAACCCGGTTTTGGAGCGAACAGGTGAGGCTCCGATCAGGAGTGCAGATCGGGTTTCGCGTCTTGTCCGGCGTCCTAGCGTTTCGCTCAGGGAGTTGTTGACGGCCACCCTCTCGGATCTCCCGGAAGCGTCGGACGACGCCTGGACCTCGGTGGAGATAGAAGTCAAGTATGAGGGGTATCTTGAGCGCGAACGGCAAGCTGCTCGGAAGCTGAAAGATCTCGTCGATTTTCAACTCCCAGAGGATCTGCCGTATCTCGAGCTGGCCAGTCTTAGTACTGAGGCCAGACACAAGCTGGCGCGGATCCGACCCGAATCGCTCGCGCAGGCTAGCCGGATACCAGGTATTTCGCCTTCCGATCTACAGAACCTCGTCCTCGAGGTGGTACGCAGCAGGCAGCAAGTTGCGTGAAAGAGCCGCGTTTCACGTGAAACGCGGGAATGGCCCAAGCTAGTGTTCCACGTGGAACATCACTCTAGATTCTTTACCTGCTGATCGGTCAAAGGTATATTCCCGCTCGGCCTTCTGATGCATGTCACACCCAAATCCACTACAGCTAACTCGTTGTCAGCAAAGAGTTTAGATAATGGGTAGAGTGGTTGCTGTCGCAAACCAGAAGGGCGGTGTGGGTAAGACGACCACCGCCGTGAACCTCGCTGCCTCTTTGGCCGCCGCCGAGAGGTCGACGTTGCTGGTAGACGCGGATCCACAAGCAAACGCTACCAGCGGGATCGGGCTGGACAAGAGCACCCTGGAGCGTTCCCTCTACGACGTGCTCATGGACGGAGAGCCCCTCGCCGGGATCCTGAACGACATTGCGGGACTGCCAATGCTGGCCGTTGCCCCCTCCACACAGGACTTGGTTGGGGCCGAAATCGAGTTGGTGAATCGGGGTCGGCGCGAATCGATCATGCGCAGGGCCCTGGAGCCAGTGAGGGAATCCTACGAGTTTACCCTCATCGATTGCCCTCCCTCACTTGGACTGCTCACGCTGAACATGTTGGCGGCCGCCGATTCTGTGCTGATTCCCATCCAATGTGAGTACTACGCGCTCGAAGGATTGTCGCAGCTATTGAATACGATCAACCTGGTGCAGCGCAACTTCAATCCGGAGCTAGCGATTGAAGGTGTTTTGCTTACGATGTACGACGCACGACTCAACCTATCGCGGCAGGTTACTGTCGAGGCACGCGAGTACTTCGGCGGCAAGGTCTACCAAACCACGGTGCCGAGGAATGTGAGGCTGGCCGAAGCCCCGAGCTTTGGCAAGCCGATCATTCTCTATGACGTGAGGTCGGTTGGCGCTAAGAGCTATCTCTCGCTGGCGCAGGAGTTCGTCGAGCGAGGGGCCTCAACGGGGCGAGCAAGAAGATGACTGCGCAGAATAGGCGACGGCTTGGCAGAGGGCTCGAAGCGCTCTTGGGTCCGTCGACCGCAGAACTCGCCAGCGAATCGGGGGATCTGCGGCAGATTTCCGTAGACGCCATCCGACCCAACCGTTATCAGCCACGGCAGGCTGTCGACGATCGGGCGATCGCAGATCTCGCCGCTTCGCTTGGGATTTCCGGGTTGCTGCAACCGATAGTCCTGCGGCCATCTACAGGCGGCACCTACGAGTTGATCGCCGGTGAGAGGCGCTGGCGGGCCGCGCGTAGCCTGGGATGGAAAACCATCGGCTCGGTTATTCGAGAAGTTGACGATCGTACCCTTCTCACGCTGGCCCTAGTCGAGAACCTGCAGCGCGATGCTCTGTCAGCAATTGATGAAGCAAAGGGGTATCAACGCCTCATTGAAGACTTCAACGCAACGCAGAGTGAGATAGGCCAGCTGGTCGGTCGCGACCGGTCAACGATTGCCAACTCACTGCGACTGCTGCGACTGCCCAAGCTGGTGCGGGGAATGGTGCACCGCCGTGAGCTTGACATGGGACACGCGCGTGCGCTGCTGCAGCTCGACGAGCCGGCCAAGATCGAGCGGCTCGCCCGGGCTGTTGTCGAGCATGGCTTATCGGTTCGGGAGACTGAACACCGGGCGCGGGGATCCGGTGGGACCCAGCGCCGGGCGCGAGCAGGCAAGACCGGTCGCAAGCTATCTCCCGAGGCACGCCGCGTTGAAGACGCACTGCGACGGTATCTTGGCACGGACGTGTCCGTCGTTGAGCGGGGACGCGGCGGTGGACGTCTAGCCGTCCACTTCTACTCGCACGATGATCTTACGCGCATCCTCGAACTGATGATGGGTGGTAGCTTCGACGGATGAGCTCCAGGCGAAAGTCGGCCACGATCATCTTCCATAGAGATGGGGACCCGGTATCTAGGTCCCTACGCATGCCGCTGTGGCTGTTGCGCTTGGGGATGATTGGCGGTCTGATCTTGGCCGCCCTGATTGTGATCTCAGCAGTCCTATTCGCGCCGATCGTTCGCACCGCGGCTCGCGTGCCGGGACTGGACCGACGTATTGAGCGACTGACCGCCGAGAACCTGCAAGTGACGGAATTGGCCGACAGGCTCAGCTACGCCGAAGAGCGCTACGAGCAGATAAGGAACATGCTTGGTGGCGAGGTGGTGCCCGAAATCGAGCGACGCGAACGAACTCTGCCGGCACTGAGCCCTGTGTTCGCGCTCGCACCAGGTCAACCGCGTTGCTTTGCCGAGGGTCCGACGCCTCCCAGGTACTGGCCCCTCAGCGAATCCGGGGTAATCACGCGGGGAACAGTTGGCTCAGGGAGCTCTGCAGAGGTGCACACTGGCATAGACATCGCAGTTGCACAGGGGACTCCCGTACGGGCGACCGGCGGGGGTGTAGTGTCAGCCACCGGAGATGATGCAGAGTATGGCCTGTTTGTGCGAATAGACCATCCCGACGGATACCGCAGTATGTACGGACATGCCTCACGCGTGATGGTGGCTCTGGGCGATTCAGTGCAGTCCGGTGAGGTCATCGCGCTTTCAGGGTCGACAGGTCGGTCCACCGCACCTCACCTACATTTCGAGGTCCTGCTCGATGGGCGAGCACTGGATCCGAGCACACTGGTAAGTCGGGAGTGCACTTATGGCGATATTCTCGTCAGGGGAGGGTGAAACGATGGCCGACGGCCAATCTCGTGGTCAGGGACGTGACGCCGCCTTGTCGATCGTGGCCGGAGATCTAACGGTTGTTGGTGAACTCAAGACCGACGGCGTGGTGAAGATCGATGGAGTGGTGGAAGGGAATGTCCGGGCCGGGAGGCAAGTACTGGTGTCGACGGGCGGGGTGGTGAAGGGTGATGTCCACACCAAGGAAGCGATAGTCGGTGGGCGAGTGGAGGGTTCTATCCAGGCGGGGGAACGAGTGGAGATTCAGGCGTCTGCGACAGTGCAGGGCGACATAGTCACCAAGAGTATCCTGGTGCACGAGGGAGGTGAAGTGAACGGGAGCGTTCGGATGGGCGATCCAAACGCGCTTGGGACCAGCAGACAACCCACACCTCCGTGAGTGAACATTTTCCACATCTCTGTGTTAATCAACTGAGGATTGTGCAGGTAACTTCCTGCATCGCAACATCTTATATGAACTGGGCTACTGCCTACGTCACCGTCGCCGTCTTGTCGGTGTCGCGACGGTGTTGTGTTGCTGGCATTTCAAGGTTGGGTCAATTCCGCTGTCGAGGCAACGTGAGGAACAATGTCGGCTGACCTACGCGAGATCTCTGAGTACCTGGATCAGTACCTGGTAATAGGCGAAGTGTCCGACTGGGAGCACGCGCTCAACGGTCTACAAGTCGAGAACGTTGGAGAGGTCACTCGGGTTGGCGCTGCGGTGGATGCCTGTCAGTTCACGATTGATCGGTCAGCCGCAGCGCATGTGGACTTGCTAGTGGTACACCACGGCCTCTTCTGGGGTGGTCTCGAGCCGATCACGGGACGGAACGCCCGCAGGATTCGCGCGCTTGTTGCCGCCAACCTAGCAGTGTACTCGGCCCACCTGCCGTTGGACATACATCGGGAAGTGGGCAACAACATCTTGTTGGCCAAACTGCTCGGTCTAGAGCAGATCGAGCCCTTCGGTGACTTCAAGGGACAGCCGATAGGCGTGGCGGGTAACACGTCCGCGAGCCGAGAGCAACTGGTGGTTACTCTCGCTGAGGCGTTGGAGGTGTCGCCACATTTGATCGCGGCGGGCTCGGGTGATGCTGGCCATGTCGGTGTCGTGACTGGCGGTGGCGGGAACTATGTGAGGCAAGCGCGGGAGGCTGGAATCGACACCTTCGTGACGGGTGAGGGGCCCCACCACAGTCACTTCGACGCCGAGGAATGGGGAATCAACCTCATCTACGCTGGCCATTACGCCACCGAAACCTTGGGAGTCAAGGCCCTGGCCTCGCACGTCGCGGAGGTCTTTGGGCTGCCTTGGGAGTTCATCGACCACCCGACGGGACTGTGAGAACCACTCGGTCTATCTACCGGCAACCCGCCGTTCGGGTCCGGTGAGCGGAATCACGAATCGCACCGTCAGCGTCTCAGCCGTGCGCGGTGTTACGCTGCAGTAACACTCTTCGCCAATCAGCCCCTTCACACCCAACACCTCCGACTCGTCTATACTCGGGACCTCACTGAATACGATCTCGAACGTCTGGCCCGCAATCACGTGGTAGGCTACGGGTCGCCCGACTAGGCGATGATGCGCATCCACCCGGGCCATGCCCTCAGACAAGCGCGTCTGGATCTCTGTGAGCCGAGTCCTCAGCAAAGGGTCCTTCACCACTTCTAACTCGTCTGACACGGAGCCTCCTGTGCGAGGTTTTCAAGGGCGACGCGCGCGTTGCGACGGATTCCGGATGGTCCCGGTCGTTCGAAGGGGGTGTGACCAAGCGCTCGCTGGAACTCCTGGTCCGATATTCCGGCAAGCCACTCCAGTTCCATGTATGCGTTCGACGCCTCTAATCCAAGCAGGGAAGCTGAGGCATCGCGCGCGAATTTCTGGTTCCAGGGACACACTTCCTGGCAGATGTCACATCCAAACACCCACGTGCCAAGCTGACGCCGTATTCCAGCCGGAACTGCACCTTTGTGCTCGATTGTGAGATAGGAAATGCACCGTCGCGCGTCCAGCACACGCGCTGTCGGAAAGGCACCCGTGGGACACGCGTCTAGGCAGCGGCGGCAACTGCCACAGCGGTCGGGCTCGAACGCCTGATCAGTCGCCAGGTCGAGGTCGGTGAGCACGGATGCGAGGAACGTGTACGAGCCCCTCGTTGGATCGATCAACATCGTATTCTTGCCAATCCATCCGATACCGGCTCTCTGTGCCAGTTCCCTCTCAGGGACTGGACCGGCGTCGATATACCACTTGGCCGAAGTAGTCTTGTTGCCCAAGGACTTGAGGAATTCGGTTACCCGTTCCAAGGAAGGCGCCAGGGTGTGATGGTAATCCGGTCCTCTGGCGTACTTTGCGACTCTGCCAAATCCCGCCCGTGACGTCGGGTCCGAATTGAAGTAGT
>JBDHHP010000172.1:0-7963 GCA_039589275.1 Gemmatimonadota bacterium
CGGTCTCAGGATCGATCAGGTTCTGACTGCGCCGCGCTCGCCGTGGCAAAACCCATTCGTCGAAAGGCTTATCGGATCGATTCGTCGTGAGTGTCTCGACCACGTGATCATCCTGGGTGAACAACATGTGAGGCGAATCCTCGGAGAGTACTTCGACTACTATCACTCCTGCCGCACTCACCTTTCTCTTGAGAAGGACACCCCGGATATGAGAGCCACTGAACGACCGGAGATGGGAGAGGTGATTGCCGTTCCGAAGGTCGGTGGCCTCCATCACCGTTACACGCGGCAGGCAGCCTGACGCTCAATTCCTTTAGCCTACGACTCCAACCCGCGAAGTATCTTTCGATTGAAGTTGTTGTGGGTCACCGGCGGGCTGGCGCCGAACCGCCGAGGTGTGCCATCGGAGTTCCTTTCAAGAGTCTCCGATTGAATTTTCAGAAGGGACAAGGCAGCAACGATGACATTTGGATCGGTGATCTCGTTCGTGGATCGTTGACACCAGAAACTCGAGATCCGGGTGAAGATGGCTCTCCGGTTTGGTCGCCGGACGGACGCCGAATTGCATTCGCCACGGAAATGCATGGGAGCCCACCCAAGCTCGCGATCCTGGAATTGGGGAGTGGAGTCAGGTTCGCAGTGGATACAGGTACACACTTCTCAGCGCCCACCGCGTGGTCAGCCACGGGAGAGATCCTTGTGGCTCACGCGGCTGCCTCGCGGGGAAGCGGCCTTACCACGGACATCGGAGTGATGCGCGATGTCGAGGGAGGTATGTCAATTCTGCTCCAGACAGGCCACGAGGAGCGTTTCGCGACACCGAGTCCTGGTGGGAGGTGGCTGGCGTACGCGTCAGACGAATCCGGCCGCATGGAAGTGTACATTAGGAGCGCACACGGTGACGGGCCCCGCCAACCGGTCTCGCGCGATGGCGGCGTCGAACCGAAATGGTCTCACACAGGCGAGCGGTTGTACTACCGCAACGGTGATCGGATCTTCTCGGTGGATGTTGACGGAACTGACGTGACACCTAACCTCTCTGCGCCTGAGGTGGCCTTCCGTCTTCCGTCCTCGCTGTATCTCACAGGCGGCTTCAATTCGGCCGCGTGGGATTTGTCTACTGACGAGCGCCGAATCCTAGCACTACAGGAAGCCCAGCACGTCGAAATCACCAGATTGAGAGTCGTGTTGAACTTCTCCGAAGAGGCGAAGGCGAAGGTAGGGAACTAGCTCGCGGACTAGGCCGTTGAGTTGCCAGGCCAAAGGCCGTAACGACGTCTGTTCCAGCTTGAGTTACGGTGGATCAACACCACATCACAAATGTGTGGTGTGCGAGTGGAGTGTGAACCTTCTTGGAAAAGTCGATCTTTGCACTTCGGGCTCCGTCATCGACCGCGTCGGTATTGTCAACTTGATCCGGTGTCATCCAAGTTTTCGGGATGAAGACGAATACGAATGGCTACCGCGGCTATCGGTTCCCTCGTGAAATCATCAGCCACAGCGTTTGGCTATACCATCGATTCCCTCTGAGCTTCCGCGATGTGGAGGAGCTCCTGGCGAAACGGGGGATTATCGTCTCCTATGAAACGATCAGGCAGTGGTGCCGGAAGTTCGGGCCCGAGTACGCACGAAAGCTCAAACATCGGCAAGGTCGTAGGGGAGACATCTGGCACTTGGACGAGCTCTTTGTGAACATCCGGGGCCAGCGGCATTATCTCTGGCGGGCTGTCGATCAGGACGGTGACGCGATCGACCTCCTCGTTCAGCGACATCGGAACGCGCGCGCGGCCAAACGCTTCTTTCGGAAGCTCCTCAAAGGGCAAGGAAGGGAACCGTGCCGGCTCGTGACAGACAGGTTGAGGAGCTACGCGGCAGCCCACAGGAGTGTCATGCCCTCCGTGGCGCACGACATGCGACGCTACGCCAACAATCGGGCTGAAGTCTCGCATCAACCCTCCCGACAACGAGAACGTTTGATGCGACGGTTCAAATCAGTAGGCCAAGCGCAGCGGTTTCTGTCGGTTCACGGCGTGGTCCAGAACCTCTTCAAGCTGGGGCGGCATTTGCTGCGAGCAGCGCACTACCGGCTGTTGCGTAGTCGGTCCTTTCACATGTGGCTTGAAGTCACGGGCGCCTGATACTCACACCCCAGCCTCGGACGACGACTGCCCCGATTCACCTCAAGCCGCATTAAGTTGACAATGCCGGCCGACGGCGTCAGTCATTCCTACACACCTTCATTTCATCATCCAAAAGAAGGCCAGCACAACGGCCATTAGGTCGTCGCTCGTATAGGATAGCTCCCAGTCACTGGTTCGCGTTGCACCTGGGTAGAACGATCCGTCGTACACGGCTGCCTCACTCTTCAGTTTGAGCACTAGCGTGTAGGGCGGGTCCAGCTTGTAGGGAGTGTATGTGTTCAGGTTGCGCAGTGCACTCTCCACACCAGCGCGGATCCTCTCGCGTGCCACCTCCGGATGCAGACTCAGAGCAGCGCCGCCGATCCCTTCCTTCACCGGGACCGTCTCAACCTCACCGAACAGCGCCTCAACCTGCTCACACACGGCTTGGTCACCTGCCACCAACACGACAGGCACGTCATAGTGGCCGGCAATCAAGGCGTTGAACCCCGCCTCCGGCAAGGACACGCCATTTACCGAGACATCCGTTACGCCACCACTCCATGTGTGGTCGATCACCGCATCGGGGGTGCCGGCTTTCGCATGGTAGCCAACAAAGATGACGGCGTCGAATGTGTCATCGATCCCCTCCATCATGCCCTTGGGACCACCAGACCAGTCTCGAAGAAGCTGTGCGTTCCGATCCAGCAACTCCGGAAGGATGTTTCGCGCCGAGCCGTGTGAATCACGCACCACTATGTCGCTTGCGCCAGCGGCAAGCGCGCCCTCGATCGCTGCATTGGTTTCCTTGGTCATCACGGTCCTGAAATACTGGTAATCCTGTCCAGACCGGCCCGTCTCTTGTGGATTCACCACGCCGGCTATCCCCTCCATATCAACCGATATGAAGACCTTAAGACGGTCCCCCGACTGTGCGAATACGGTGCAAGGGATTAGCAACAGCAGCAATGCAATGGTCGCTCTTTTCATCTTGATCTCCCATCTCTCGATCCGGTCTCAATATCGGGCCGGTGACAACGCAGGAACGAGCTACAACAGCCACGGGTGCTGCTCCCGGCTCGCAGCTAGGCTAACCTACGATTTGGCGCTGGAGACGGCCAGTAAGGTGCTTGGACCTGAGTGTTACAGAACCCCGAACGCAGCCTCACGCTCGGGGCTCCCTGTCAGCAGGTGGAGTGTGCGCTACTGCTTGGACAACTACACCCCTCGCCAGTCGATAATCGACTCCGGCGCCGGAGGCGGACTGGAGAAGTCGACTCCGTGACACTCCGATATGTTGTCTCGAAACCACTTGTCGAACGGATGATCCGACGTGCTCAGTTTCTCCATGAACTGGTCTGCGCCTGGACCATCGTGCAGGACCACTACCGCCGGACCCGCAGGTAGCTGCGTGAGCCATGCGCGGTGATCCGTCAACCCCATCCGCTCATTGAATTCGTCGAAATCAGCGCGGCGGGACCCTTGGAGTTCCTGAGCCCATGCTCTCCATGTCTCCACTTTCTCCGGCAACAGCGGTACAGCTATTCCAGCCATGCTAGCCTCCTTACGGAAAGCGGCGCGGACACTTGACCGCGCCATTAGGAAGGAGACCACCAAACGCACTACGTCCGTAGTCGTGGTGGCCGAGGGCGACCCCGCAGAATACCTACGGTCTCAGATTACGCAAGTGCTCAGGCGCAACCCCATGAGCCGGGCCAGTTCTGTCCCGTCGTAATCCCGCCAGTCCTCTGCAACGCTCCTTGACCGCCGCGAGAAGGCGTCGCATCCCTCTGTCGTGTGATGCCGCTCACGGACGGACCGTGATGTATATCCGCGTGTTACCTTGCGCGTTCTAGGGCGGTCTCTAAGAAGGAATGCGGGGGCGTCAGCAACTCGCAAGAACACAATCCAGACGACGATGACCGCTGACAACGCTAAGTGATCTTGACGCCAATCATCCAAGAAGGAGCGGAGGGCGACAGAGTGTGAGGGCAGCCATACCCAGCTCTGACCCAAGGGTCGAGTTCGTCGATGATGACAACCGAGAATGGCAAGTGTGTGCGTTTAGACGCAGCCCTATCGGTTCGTGGCGATCAGAGCAAGATCGGTACTTCGCTCGCGAGATGACGGTTGTATTCGAGCGTTCAGGTGAAGCACGAGTGGCCCTCACTTCTTGGAGCCGTGACTGGCATTCAGACGACAATCTGCGGCGACTATTCGCTCGTGCAACGGAACGCCGCTCAGGCAGAGACCGGCGTGCATTGAACGTGTCAGTGGTAGTTGACCGCCGGAGTGGCAGGGATCGGAGGCGGAGGTAGTCAATGGCCAGGGTCACCGATCGTGATCGAACCGTAGCCCGTGGGTTGCCGGACGAGTTCCTAAATCCGCCCGGCCTCCCGCCGACCGCCTTCTCAATGTGGTGAACAGCTCTTGAGGGCAGTTCGAGATTCGGGCCAGGTGTAAGCTTGTCCGCAAGCTGCTCACTGCTCTCGCAGGTTAGCTCGCGGAAAGGACAACGATCATGGATGCCGAGCGCGACGCCTGCGAGGTCACAGTCACGAGCTGGCTGGCAAGGCAGTAGGATGGCTGCTGGGCAATCACGCGTGAAAGAGAGAACTAGTTGGAAAGATCTCAGGCGGATTGAACTATCAGAAACCGTGCCTGGCCGCTGTGATATGTGCTCCCCCGCCTAGGAGCGGCAGTCAACATGACTCAGCGAAGTCCAGCCACAATCGATAGTGACCCGAGCGATGCTCGGGTGTCGCTGCCGACTTGGGTATCTCCCGACAAACTGGAGCGTCCCGTGGCCTTCGTGGCCCCGCCGCCTGAGTAGACGCCGTAGCTGGACGCCGCCTGCGTCGCACGGTCTCACCGTAGCAGCCTTCGGAGCACCTGGCACGCGTCGGAGCAGTTCGACGTCCGAGGGCGTCCACCAGGTTCCGCGTGATGGACAACCCCTTGCAAAGTTTGCGCAGAAGTCCGGCTCGGTGGCTACGTGGACGCCTGCCCCGTTTCAATCGAGCAGTGCCGTGATCGAACAGCGGCTCTTACCGATAGCCGTCGCTCGAATGACTCGACATCGCTAGTGCAAGAGGGCAGGACTCGGGCAAAAGCGGCCGCTCCAATCGGTATCTCGCTCGGGTCAATTTGTGCGCATCGCGGGCTTCGGCGTCCTTCGAAATGATTGTATCCGCCCATAGGTCAGCGACCTCCACAACCATTCGGCTGGACCGAATCGAAAGCGCTGTATCCACCAGTAGCTGGCAATGACCATGAGCGGGAAAATCGCGAGAACGGACATCAATCCCCAAAATGGCCCCATATCGCCGTATAGCCCGAACCCCCACTGGTAGGTGAAGACAGCGATGACAAAGGCGTGAAACAGATAATTCGTCAACGCCATCCTGCCAGCCGGAGCAAATGGCGACAGTATGCGGCGGGCCACTTCATTTTCGATGGCCAAGGTTATGATTGCGACGTAGCCAAGTCCGAGAATCGGCGCGCCGGCGGGCCAGAATGCGATGTTCCCAACCAATGTCAGGAGCGCCGTATCGGCATTTGGCCAAGGACGCAACCACAGAAAAATAGCCATCCCGGTTGCCCCGATGCCAAGCAACCACGGCAACGCGGCACGTGCCATTCTTATGCGTACCTCGCCTCTTTCAAGGGCCCCACGACGGCATACGTAACAGCCAAGTAGCATCAAGCCGAGAAGGCTTGCGTCCCAGAAGAGTTGCTTCCACGAAAGCACGTAGTCCACCAGCTCGGCCGCGCGGTATCTCGCTATCTCCTTGAATGACCCCTCGCCATAAATTGTAGCTTCCTTGTTTTCGGTCAGTGGCTCTGTCCTCGATGTATCGCCAATCAGCTCCACTCGTTGCGACTGCTCCAATCCAAACAGGCCACTCAAGGTTTCCACGTTGGATGATACCATTTCAACGACGAAGCACACGATAGCGGCCACGAGAAGAAAACGTGCAGATCGTTGCGCGAAGAGAATCAGTAGAAGCCCGAATATGGAATAGTCGATCAGGATGTGTGTATTGAGACCCGCGACGATGGCCAGTGCGGCGATCAAGAATAAGGCCACAAGTCGCCGTAAGTAAGCGCCTAGGAATGGAGTTCCACGACTCCGAGCGCGTTGTAGTTGAAGAAAGAAACCCACACCGAACAGGAATGAGAAGATCGTAATGAACTTGCCGTTCGTCAGGAGATCAATGATGATCATTACCGCGCCATCGGCCAGGTCGAGCGGTTGTTCGCGGAATGTAGATCCCCAGAGTAAGTCCGCCGTCATGTTTACCGTAAACATCCCGAAGATGGCGACTCCGCGTAAGACATCCAGCAGGATAACTCGATCACTGTCAGCGGTTGGTTTCATGGAGCAGACTTCTCCACGTCGAAAACGATCTACAGCGGTATTGTCAAGTTAAGCTGCTGCCTGGCAGACTTCACTGATGAACAGCGAAACGAACCGCTACCACAGATACCGGTTTCCTCCCCAGATCATCAGTCACGCCGTCTGGCTGTATCACAGATTCTGTCTGAGCTCAGCCGAGGCTTCCTTGCCTCCGGCACTGCCGTGGGCCAGAATACGGCCCGGACTCATAGGGGAAGGAGCAAGAAGATGTCTGCTGTGTTTGACGCACTGTGGAACACGCTGCACAACGACATTCCGGCGACAGACCTATCAGAGCTTGATGACCATCCTGAGGCGCAAACGCTGTTCGAGTCGATAGAGGATCTGACGAGTCGGGTGTTTGATGCCGCTCAGACCCTACGCCGATCCGACGAAGCCGAGGTACTGTCCGCGGACGGCGACTTGGTAGTGCGGTTCACACCCGAGACCCTTGCCGAGTTCGTAGGTATGCGCGTGGTACGGCCGTTTCTCGATAAGGCCATTGCAGACAATGCTCTGGTTCGGATGACAGAAGCAAGCGAAAGAGTTGTTCAACTCCTACCGCTGTTGGTAGGAGTTCAACTGCCCCCGCCAGCCGAGTACTATCTGAACCGTGTCGGCCTTCTGTACGTGTGGGGCTACGACATTGAGATCTTCACGATGGCCCGTTCAGTTCTGGAGTTCGGACTTCAGAGCCGAATGACCGATGAACAGGTAAGAGACCTCGCCGGGACCAAGGACAGGTATGTTGTGCTCAAGGACCGCATCAAGGCCGCGCACAAGGGCAGACTCCTTAGCGAAGAGATGGCAAAGAGAGCAGATGACATCCGGGAGGCGGCGAACGACATCCTGCACAAAGCACCGAAGCCCGGATCGAGTATTGAGGGACCGTTGGACTTGATCACCGCGCTCAGGGACGTGCTCACTGTGCTCTTCACCGTGTAGTATTGAGCAAGTCGGGACGGCGGGATTTGAACCCGCGACCCCCTGAACCCCATTTGTTCTGACGAGTTTCTCTGAGTTTGGCTGAGTTCGTCTGAGTGCGGTTACGTATTGCTGTGTAAGGACTTACAGTGGCGAGTTCTTTGGCTGAGTGTCGCTGAGTTTGGCTCAGTTTGGCTGAGTTCGCACACTATTCGCACACCACAGATTTGTGATATGCTGGTATCGAAGTGATCGAGCGTGAATACCCCCATGACTCAAGCGCTCAGGGAGCTTCGTAAGCGCGCAGAGGCGTTGGTGCATGGCTCCGGATTTCGGCGCATCATGGTGGTGAAGCCCCGATCCGGAGTCGCCACCGATGAAGTACCCGAGACGCAGCCAGTACAAGTACGCGAAATCCCCATACCGGATTCGCAATTGGTCTGAGTACGAGGCGGGCCTACGCAGGCGAGGCGACCTCACCGTCTGGCTCTCCGACGACGCCATCAACTCCTGGCGGGCC
>JBDHHP010000173.1:0-7936 GCA_039589275.1 Gemmatimonadota bacterium
TTCAGTTGAGCCCGCAGCAACTAGCCTAGCAGATGAGCTCAACGCCGTGTGGTCACCGGATGGCAATCAGCTCGCCGATCAGGGTAATGCGACCGGACGTTCTGAGGTGTATGTGATTTCTAGGTCGCATCGAGACGCGGCCTGGGGCGACGTGCGGCAACTGACGGTGGATGGCGGTGTGGACCCATCATGGTCGCCTGATGGACGATACGTGGCTTACCTGTGGGACAACGGCCTCCGACTGGTTGCACCGGATGTAAGCGACTCTCGGGTGTTGGTGGGTACAGAAGACCCTGCAGTAATGCCTGCGCCGGCTTTTGCGGTGTGGTCTGCGGACAGTCGGACGGTCTACTACAAAGCTTATGACGCTGAACGGCGTTCGAGCATCTGGTCGGTCCCTGTCAACGGCGGAACGCCGCAGCTCCTTGTCACCTTCGATGATCCATCGAGGCCGTCCTTTCGGAGGGAGTTCGCTTGTGATGGCCAGCGTTTCTTTTTCACCATAGCTCGCCATGAGAGCGACATCTGGGTGATGGACCTGTCGACCGGCTAGCACGGTAATCTCTCAGACTCAGGCATTGTCAACGAAGGCGTGTGCGCGCCAGGCCAGCGCGTGCCAGCCGAGTTGCCGTGGTGACAGGGAAGGTGAGGGGTTCTTCCCCCCCCTGAACCCCATGCAGGGCAAGATCCCGGTCGGATACGACAAATTGTAGCAATTACGCGGTGTTCTGGGCATCGGTGTCGTATCTGGGAGCCGATTGCCAGCTGGAATGTCGTACGAAACTCACACCACAACTCACAACACGGGCGCCAGCGTACCCGTGACTTCAAGCCAATCATGAAAGGACCGGCTGCGCAACAACCGGTAGTCTGCTGATCGCAGGTGATGCCGGCCTAACTTGACGTTTCTTTGACGCCCTGCGGGATAGCTTGACGGCGGATCCAACAGCGGAGTTGATGATGCAGTCCACCGTCCTGATTTCGAATCGCTCGCCCTGTCGATCCGGTCGTGCAACGTCACCTTGCGCTCCGACCTTCCTGGATGTTCGGTTGAGCGCAGTCTTCCGGCTCTCTCTGGCAGTTGTCCTCCTGGCCACTTCCGTTGCGGTAACTGCCGGCGCCCAGCGCCTTCCGCCTCAGATAGAGTCCTACCAGGTGAGCGACTCGCTGCTACCGGTATTGGACGACTTCGGCATAGTCATTCCCGAGCGGCTTATCCGTGTTCGTGTGAGGCCCCGGAAGGGGATGAGGGTAGGCCTTGGCCTCGTGGGTGCCGTTGCCGGAGCGCTGATCGGGACGGCGCTGTCTACCCCTGAGGGGAACCCCGATTGCTCGATATACGAACCGTGCAGTGACAGGGAAAAGTTTTACCAGGGCACGCTGCCTGTGTTCGGGTTCCTCCTTGGTTTCTTCCTAACGGCGGTAATCCCAGACTACGGCACGGATCGCTTCGAGGCAATCGAGAAGATCCGGGCGGAGCGACGGGCACGCCAGGGAGGGATTCCACGATGAAGACCCGTGCATATCTGGTTCTAGGGTTGGCTGTGGTCGGCTGTGTAAGAAACTACGAGGTACCACGGCGCGACTGGGGCCTCGTCGAGAACGGCACGGAGGTGTACGTCCGCACGCATGGGGGCGATGCCTTCGAGCTGGACTCCTTTGCGTTCACCGTAAGCGCACTCGTTGCGGTACATGGCCACAGAGTGTCGCCGGCGGACGAGTCTCTGGGACAGCCAATTCAGATCCCTCTCGACAGCCTAGCCGTCGTGCGCGTCCGCCGGTTCGACCCGGGCCGCACCGCGGCGCTCGCCTTCGGTATCTCTGCACTAGCGACCGCCGGAGTCATCATGATCGCCGACTCCAAGGATCCCGTGCGGCCGCAACCCGTTCCTCGACCGGCAACGGGGTCCTGCCCGTTCATTTACTCGTTTGACGGCTCGAGATGGGTGTTCGACTCCGAGACGTACGCGGGAGCAGTGGCGCGCGGTCTGGAGCGAACAGACGTGGACAACCTGGATCACATTCGTCCCGTAGGCGGCAGCTACCGCCTGGCGATGGCCAACGAACTCGACGAGACTCAGTACACCGATGAACTCTCGCTTCTCGTGGCCGATCATCCGTCAGGGACGAGAGTATTCACAGAAGCATCCGGCGCCGCTCATGTGGTGGGCCGCGGGATACGCCCCCTGCAGGTGGCCGAGTTCGGCGACCGCGACAGCCTTCTCACTCGTGCCGGGTGGGAGGTGGTGTTCGCGAGACCCGAGGGCTTAGAGCGGGCGGCATTGGTGATCACTGCGCGAAACGGTCCGATCATCTCGTTCGTTACCGCACGCATGCTGAGCTTGATGGGTCCAGCCGTATACAGCTGGTACGCCGCGATGAACACGGATTCTGCATCCCGCGATGAAATGACAGAGTGGATAAGGGAGGAAACCTACCTCCACGCCCACGTGTGGAAACATGGCTCGTGGCATCCGATCGCCGCCCTGCCGGCCGTTGGTCCGTCCCTCAGCAAGACCCAGATCGTCACATTCGATCTCCGTGAACATGTTGGCGACACCATTCGCGTGAAGCTGGAGGCGACACCTCTTGTGTGGAAGCTCGAAACGATTGAGCTAGCGCCCGACCTTGGTCCAGCCACGCTTCGCCAGGCTGTGATGCTTCGGGCGCAGACGGAGGATAGTCGTGACGTCACGGGGCTGCTCTCAGTCGCTGACGGCAAGTATCATGTGGCTCTGAACGGGAGCAGGGTGGAGTTGGAGTTTCGGGCCCCCTCAGACGCCGGTCCTGTGCGCACCGTTCTCGCGCGCGCCACAGGTCACTACTACATCGCAGCGGACGACACGGATCGGAGCCAGCTACACGTAGCTCTCCGCATCATGACCGACACGCAGTTCGCTCGGCGGTATTTCCTGTCGGCCTGGGACGAAGCCGTGGCCCAGCATGGTTCTCTGCCGGAGCATTAACGGAGGACGACTCATGTCTGAGACGAGACCGAAGATCTACAGTGGCCTTGCGGCGCTTCCCGTGCAGCTGCGGTTCTGTGCGTCGGTCTTGTACCGCCGCATCTTCCACAAGCGCCGCTATCCCTTGCTTTACCTCAAGCCTTCGAAAAACGGCTTCCTTAAGACGATCAAGCTACTTGAGCGGTGCAAACTGACCAAGGTCATCAAGATCGGCAGAAAGTATCACTTCTCGCTGCTCGAGCCCCGGTGGCCCTCGGACGCCTACGACCACCTGATGACCAACGGCGGCCTCAACCTCGGAGGCGCCGGAACGGCCGCCAAGACGCAGATCGATCTTGCGGTCCTGGCGATCACAAGCGCCTGTGGCAATGGCTGCGAGCACTGCTACGAACGCAACAACATCGGCCAGCGGGATATCGTGCCGGTGTCTCGCTGGAGAGCCGTCATCGAGGATATGCAGCGGATCGGGGTGAGCGTCGTGGCCCTGTCCGGTGGGGAGCCACTGGTCCGGTTTGACAACACGCTGGACTTGCTGGAGACGGCGGACAAGCAGCGCTCCGACTTCCATCTGTACACTTCCGGCCTCGGCGCAACCCGGAAGCGGGTCACGGCCCTGGTCGAGGCTGGCCTTGCAGCCGTGGGCGTCGGCCTGGATCACTTCGAACCATCTCGGCATGACACGATTCGTGGGCGTAAGGGCGCGTTCGACGACGCGATCCGAGCAATACGCTTGTTCGGCGATGTGGGCATTCTGACGTATGTGAACGTCTGTATCACCAAGGACCTTGTGCGGTCCGACGGTCTTTGGCGGTTCTACGAACTGTTGCACGGCCTCGGCATCGGCGCCATTCAGCTTCTGGAACCCAAGCCGTGCGGCGGGTATGCGGCTCGGCAAATCGATACGCTCTACGGGACGCAGGAGCGAAGGGCAACCATGGCCTTCTTCGAGGCAACCCATCGCTGGCGAAAGGTCCGTGGCTATCCTGCTGTCTACTTCCCGGCGTACATGGAGGCGCCGGAGAACCTTGGCTGCATGATGGGCGGGCTTTCGCACCTGCACATCGACAGCCGGGGCAACGTGGAGCCTTGTGTGTTCCTGCCGGTGTCCTTTGGCAACATAAACAACGCGAGCTTCTCGGACATCTATCGCCGCATGAGAAGAGCCGTCCCGCGACCTTTGCACCGGCGGTGCCCCGCTCTCGAACTTGGCGAGCGCGTAGGCTTCAGTCCCGAGACAGGGAATGGGCTGCCCGTGCCCTTCGAGTCGGTCCGTGCCGAGTGGAGGAGATTGTACGCATAGCTGTGACGTCTCATAGCAGGAATCTCGGCTTGCCAGAGGAGTCTGCCGCCGAGACAACACTACGATTCGGTGCCGGAGAGATGCCGACTTTGGCGATGGAGAGACAATGAATACGAGCCACGAGGCCAGAGCTGTGCTCTCCACAACAGAGGGCCAATGGCCTTCCTTCCTGGAGAAGTGGTACTTCGACACCATTCTCGAAGACGGCACATTGCTCGTAGTCCTGGTCGGCCAGATGGAGCTATTCGGACTACGACGCGCCCATCTCTCAGCCGAGCTTCACCGACCCGATGGAAGTCTGGTACGCGGTGACACGTCCATCGGCAAGATAGTCCGGACAGGCCACCGGGCAGGATTCTCAGGAGGAGTGTTGACCCCTACCTCCATTGAATGGCAAACCCCCGTTCTTTCGGGTCGGCTGCGCATCATACCCCGTTTGTCAGCTACCTCGTTGCGCGATCCACTGCTTGTCGACGGCAAACGCCGCTTGCGCTGGATAGTGGAGGTGCCGGACGGTGCCGCCGATGGTGAGGTTACCTGTCACGGCGAACGCGCCGAGATACACGGGAGGTGTTACCGGGACTACGTAGCCTTCGATCTTCTTCCATGGCGCCTCGGCATCAGAGAGCTACATTGGGGGCGTGCGTTCGGCGGTGATCGGACTCGCTGGTGGATCAAGCTTCGCACGAGAAAAGAGACGGTGGAAGCAGGTTCGCTCGACAGCGACGTCAATTCGCAGCTCCCGCGTCCTCAGCTACAAGAGGAACGCATGCTCCAAGAAATGCACGTTGCCGACCTTCCGGTGCTCAGAGTTGGCGTGTTGCGTTCCGCCCTAAGGCGACTCGTGGGCGATCCGTATCAGGTCAGATTCATCGCACGGGCTGCGCTCGGAACCACGATGGGCTGGGCCGTGCGGGAAGAGGTGCGCTGGTGACGTCGTGGCTTGCCCGATTCAAGCAGCCCCCTCCTGAGCCGTGGTGCTGGGGACTCGAACGCCGCGACGGGCAGCTCCACCTGGACGGCATCAATCTGAACTCGCTTGCGTCCCAATTCCGCACACCGCTTCACGTCGCATCGGCCCGAACGTTGGAGTCGAGGTACCGTGAACTCGTCGAGGGGTTTGCCGGGTATTCGGGATCAGTGCAGATCTGCTACTCCTACAAGACCAACCGCGTGGCGGGTATCGTGCGGACCTTGCACCGGGCAGGTTGTGGTGCCGAGGTCGTTGACGAGTACGAGATCCGGCTTGCATTACAGCTCGGGGTGGATCCCGGTCGCATCGTGTTGAACGGCGCCAACAAGTCGGATGTGGAGCTTCGCACGACCGTGCACGAAGGCATAGGTCTCGTGGTAGTAGATGGTTTTTTGGAAATCGATCGTCTGGATGCGCTCGGAGCAGAGGCGGACCGCGTCGTGCCGATCGCGCTGCGCATCTGCCCCGACGTCAAACCCCACGGCATGAATGTGTCATCGATAACCGGGTCGCGCCGTACCCCGTTTGGATTCGACCTCAAGTCGGGAGAGGTGCAGGCCGCTATCGAGCACGCGATTTCCAAACCACACCTGCGACTGCGCGGCGTGATGGCTCACATCGGGTCGGGAATTCACCATCTCAAGGGTGTGGGGAAGAGCGTGGAACGCCTGCTCGACGTCCAGCTCGACGCTGCGCGCATGGGAGCCGAGCCCGACATTCTCGACGTCGGCGGCGGGCTCGGCACGCGCCTGTCCCGCGAATTCACAACGTTCGAGATGCTGAGATACCTCGCGATCGGCCGTTTGCCACGGAGTCCGCGGCCTGCTCCGGCGGATTTCTTCTCACAATACGGCACAGTGGTGACAGATGTGGTGACTGACGGCTGCCGCCGGCGTGGACTCGAACTGCCAAAACTGATCCTGGAGCCCGGAAGATCGCTGGTAAGCGATGCACAGGTACTGCTGCTTTCTGTCGGAGCGGTTCGTGAGCGACCGGGCATCGGACGTTTCGCCATTACCGATGGCGGCGCGATGACCGTGTCAATGATGTTTCTCTCTGAACATCACGCGGTTCTACTGGCCAATCGCGACGCACCGCTCGATGACAGAACGCACGTATTCGGCCGGTTGCCGAGCCCGATGGACGTCGTGTACCGCGGCGCGCGTTTGCCACGACTCGAGCGGGGAGACCTACTCGCCGTCATGGATGCCGGCGCGTACTTCACCTCGACTGAAACGACTTTCGGTGGTGCACGGCCCGCGGTTGTGTTGATCGAGAACGGCGAGGCAACGCTGATTCGCCGCAGGGAGACTTACGAGGATCGAGTGGCCCTCGAGTGTGTTCTCGAAAACACAGACTGTTCCGGCGGCGATACTCCGACCAAATCCCAATGACCGTGCCTGCCGGTGTGCTCGTTCTCGCCGCCTACGTACTCGTTTTCCTAGTCACGTTGCCCCTCGGGCTATGGTTCGGCGGCACGAGCATCGACGTGCATCTTGGCTGGCCGCGCGAACCGTGGATGGGTGGCGTCGTTGTCGTCGGACTCGGGCTAACCCTCGTGTTCTGGGGAATGGCGGAACTGCTGTTTCGCGGAGGTGGATTGCCTGTGAGCGCTCTTCCACCACCGCGGTTCACGAAACGGGGACCCTACAACTGGGTGCGTCATCCCATCTACCTGGGGTTCAACAGCACAATCCTCGGTGTGGGCCTTGTTGCCGGATCTCGCGGCCTCGCGTGGGTGATAGCACCGTCCTTTCTCCCCGTGTGGGTCGCGTACGCACTCCTCGAAGAACGCGGCTTGATCAAACGGTTCGGGAGCGAGTATTCACGGTACAAGCGACAGGTGGGTTTGTTTCCGCGTATTGGGCTGTACCGGCTGTCGCAAGTTGCACAGCTGTTCCACGTGATACCCGCCCGAGTTGATGGGAGAGAACACGTTCCGCGCGTGGGACCGGTGGTTCTCGCGTTCAATCACACATCCTACCTCGATCCCGGCTACATCGGTGTGGTGACCCACCGCCGAGTGCACCACATGACCACTGCGGAAGCCTACCGCGGGGGGGCCATGCGCTGGCTGGTGTCTCACTTCGTAAACGTGCCCGTGCGGCGGTATCGCCCCGACCCTTCGGCATGCCGGGAAATGCTGCGGTTGCTCGCGGAAGGTGAGGTGATTGGGATAGCAGTGGAGGGAGAACGAGCGGTGCTGGGGAGGTACCAGGGTGCTCCCGCAGCTGTCGCAAGTATCCTTGCACGGCTCGGCGTGCCGATCGTTCCGGTGAGCATAAGCGGCGGGTACGACTCCGGACCGCGCTGGGCCGATATCGTGCGCCGCAGACCGGTACGGGTGCGAGCCGGCCCACCTGTCGAGTTCAACGGTAATGACCCAAAGAAGGCCATCGACGACGCAATCCGCGGACTGCTCGACGAAGATCCACAACCGTTGCACTTCGATGGTCTGCCCCGCGAGAAACTCGAACGGGTTCTGTGGCGGTGCCCGGCCTGCGGGGACGAAGACGCATGGCAAGCAGCCACACTCTCTTGTGGGAACTGTGAGGAGCAATATGGGCCCACTCCCTCCGGGTGGTTGGCTGATAGTCGTGGACGGGAACACTCTCTCGCCGAACTCGGCGACACCGTCAGGAGTCATGTTGACGAAGGAATACTGTCCGCTCATGGGAGCGTATGGACGGAACGGTC
>JBDHHP010000174.1:0-10005 GCA_039589275.1 Gemmatimonadota bacterium
TCGACCATGTGATCGGCCGTGCAGATTGCGCTGAGATCATGTTCTACCAAAACGACGGTGTTGCCTGCGTCGCGCAGACGCTGTAACAGAGCGAGAAGACGCGAGATGTCGCGGGCGTGCAGGCCGATCGACGGTTCATCGAGCACGTAGAGGGTGTCCACCAGACTCGCCCCCAAAGCATTGGCAAGAGAGATTCTCTGGGCCTCTCCTCCGGAGAGCGATCGTGTGAGTCGGTCCAGTGAGAGATAGCCCAAGCCCACGTCACACAGAAACGCAGCGCGCGCGCGCAGTTCCTTGAGGACTGATGCCGCGATTTCCTCCTCAGGCTGCGTCAGATCGAGACTGTCCAGCCATTGCTTGAAGACATCGGCAGTCAGTGCACCGACGTCACCGATGGAGGAACCTGATACTCGCACCGCCAATGCTTCGGACCTGAGCCGCGCCCCGTCGCAAGCAGGACAGGGATGCGCTTTCTGGTATTGGCGCAGGAACACGCGGATGTACTGTTTGTACCGCTTTCTCTCCAGCCGCTGCAAGAACGGAAACACACCCACGAAGCGGCCCGACTTGCCATGCAGTAGCAGCCTTCTCTGAGTCGCCTTGAGTCTTCGCCACGGAACGTCCGAAGGTATCCCCTCGCGTTTCGCAACGTCCCGCAACAGCCTGCGTCGGCCGGTGTAGCGCGGCTTAGTCCACGGGTCGATGACTCCTTGTTCCAGGCTGCGGTCAGGGTAGCGGATCACTAGTGACTCATCGTATTCCAGCACAGCCCCGAAACCGTTGCATGCCGGGCAGGCTCCTCGCGGGTTATTGAATGAGAACAGCGTAGGGCTCAACGCGATCGCCGCGGTGTCGCACTTGGTGCAGCGCGCGTGTTGCGAGAACCTCAAGTTGACCTCTGGGGTGACCACGTCGGCGCTGCCATCCCCCTCGGCGAACGCCTGGGCCAGCGAGTCGGCGATGCGTGTGCGGTTGGCCTCGGATACCACGAGTCTGTCCACCGCCACTAGGACTCCGTCCTTGTTGAGCCGAACTCGCCGCGGTAGGTCATCCAACCGATGAGCAACGCCGCTCACCAGGATTCGCACAAAACCCATGGCCAACAGGTTCTCGAGGATCAAATCGTGGCTCACTCGACCCGATCTGGGGATCGCGAAGCAGATGACTACGGTTGCCCCCGGCGCCTGCTGCAGCAATCGATCAGCCGCGGTGGTGGGCGAGTCGACAACAACCGGGGCACCACATTCGTGGCAGAATTGCCGTCCAATGCGAGCCCAGAGTAGGCGCAGGTAATCGTACGTTTCCGTGGCGGTGCCGACGGTAGACCTGCTCGACGTGGTGGGGTTCTTCTGCTCGATTGCTACGGCGGGGGATATTCCCTCGAGTCCGTCGATATCGGGACGCGAGAGCCGCTCCAGGAACTGCTTGGCATAGCTGGAGAGCGACTCAGTGTAGCGTCGCTGACCCTCTGCGTACAGCGTGTCGAACGCCAGTGAACTCTTGCCCGATCCGGACGGGCCGGTAACCACCGTGAGCGCCCTCCGCGGGATTTCTACAGTAATCCCCTTCAAGTTGTGTTGTCGGGCTCCGCGGACAACGATCGAGTCGGTAGACATGGGCTGAAGCATACCCGTGCCACTCTGTAACCTACAAGTGTGACATTGCGACTCACTCCCCGAGACCGTAGGTTGGCTGCGTCATGGCGACCCCAGTCGCACCACGCCTGCTTCGCAGAGGCCTCGAGGTCTTCGCACTGATATCGGTGCTTGGCTTTGGGGCCATGCTGCTGTACGGCAACAACCTGGAACAATTCCTCCGGGCCATGGTGTCTCTCAAGTGGGGATGGGTGGTAGTTGGTATGGGACTCGCAGCGATGGACTGGGTTGGGGGTGGGACACGCGCCTGGGTGTTGGCGCGTCATGTGTACCCGCAAGCTCCCTTCAAGGGCTGTGTGCTTGCCGGCGGGATGACCACGTGGGCCGGCTATCTCACGCCTTCCCAGACTGGCGCCGGACCCATGCTCATCTACACGATGAACCGGTACGGAGTGCCGCTGCCGGAAGCAATGATAGCTGCGCTCATGACGTTCGTAACCACCGTCATCTTCTTTTCGGTAGCGGGACCGTTGGCGGTGTTCTTCGGTGCCGGGCGGTCGCTCGCAGAGCATGGCGTATTGGGTCAGTCTGTGACCCTGAACGATCTGTTCCGGTTGAGCTTGGGTGGTTTCGTTGGGGTTGGGATCGTGATTCTGCTGCTGATCATGTTCCCAGGCATCGCGCGGCGGATAGCGCGACGGCTTGTGCGGCGTCTGAAGAAACGAGGTAGCAAGAAGCTGGTAGCGCGTGTCGAGTCAATGGAGGAGGGTATTGACCGGGCCCATAGCGCGCTGATCGCGTTCACGCGGGGTAAGGGCTGGATAGCCTTGGGGCTGGCCGTCGTGTTGACCGGAGCAGCGCAAGCCAACCGACTCATGGCAGGCTATGTAGTCCTGCGAATGCTCGGAATCGACGCCCCGTTCGTGGATGTGTTACTGCTTCAGACCCTGATCGTCTTCCTGTTGTACTTTGCTCCGACGCCAGGGGGTTCGGGTCTGGCAGAGCTGCTTTCGGCCGCCGTGATGTCGATCTACGTAGCACGTGAATTGACACCGTCTTACATCTTGCTTTGGCGCCTCGTGGTCTCGTATCTGACCGTGGGATTCGGTTCGTTCATCTTCTGGCATTGGTTGAAAGGTGCGGAAGGACAACCGGCCAACTCATTGCAGGAGCGTCAGATACCGTCTTGAAGCACGTTTGAGGTCGAGTTGCACCACTCTGAACGCTGGGGTAACTTTTCCGTTTGGCGAGATCAGCCAAGGCAACAAAGGACCACACTGGATGTCATATCTTGAAGTCGGCGGCCAGCGGTACCCCATACCGGTAGGTGAGGCTGCTCTTGGGTGTGATGCGTCGAGCAGAGTCGCGATGGCCGACGACGTCCAATCACAATATGCTGTGCTGTTGGGTACGCCCGACGGGCAAGTGTCAATTCGGCGGGCTGAATCCGATGCCGAGATTCTCATCAACGGGGTGCGGCTGGGTCCCCAGCCCACTCCGCTGCTCCACGGTGACAAGGTAGAGATCGCTGGCCAGGAGCTGCTGTTCGTCGACGACAGGCGGAGCGGCAGTACGCAGTTCATTCAGGCCGTGGATCCGGCTGCTATGCAGAGCATGCTCAAGACCCCCGCTGGCCAAGTCGCTACGGCAAGCACGGGCGGCAGGATGGTTTCTCTTACCGACGGTCGGGAGTACTCCATTACTGGAGGCTCTCTGTTGATTGGGCGCGAGGCCGGTTGCGACGTTGTCGTGGCGAGCAAGAACGTGTCGCGCCGGCACGCTGAGATCGTGGCCACGCCTAAGGGCTACATACTCATCGATAGCAGCACCAATGGGACGTTCGTCAACGGGGAGCGGATCCAAGGCCAGAAGTTGCTCGCCCGGGCCGACGTGGTTCGCTGTGGCGACTACGAGTTCAGGTTTTACGCCGACGTGAAACTCGAAGAGCCGGCCGAACGACAGCCCGTGAGCGAGCCACAACCGGTGAGCGAGCCACAGCCCGCGAAAGCCACCCCGGAGCCGGTTGCACAACTGGCCAAACCACCGGGACAGCAGCCGCCGCAGCCGATGCCTCCGCCCGCCGGGCCCACAACGCCGCCACCGGGCGCCGAGCACCGTCTTGCCGACACAATGCACGGCATTCCCGTAGTACCGCGCCCCGACAAGGACAAGCCGCCTGAGAAGCCACCACATCCTGAGAAAGAGCCTCCGGCCGGTGCTGAGTCGCGGCTGTCGGACACCTTGCTAGGAGTCCCGGTGCCGCCTAGGCCGGCCCAGCCGGGCGCGCCCAAGGTACCCCCGCCGGTAGGACCAGCCGCGAAGCGGACTGAGTCGAAGCCGAGAGCACAGGCTGCCAAGTGGCCAGCACGACCGGCGCAGCCTGGGGCCGCCGGGCAGCGGCCGCCCACTGCCACCCCCCCAACGCGTGAGAAACCTGTTGAGGATAGGCACTACCCGCGGACCGGGGAGAAAGAAGCCATCTTGCACGGTGGGGCGGGAGCGCAGACAGCGGAGGACGGCGGCGAGGCCCGGCAGACGGCCCCAACACTCGCGTCCCTGGTTGTGCGTGCTGGGCCTTTGAAGGGACTGCACTTCAACATACGAGTACCGGTGGTGAACATCGGGCGGGCGGACTACAACGACATAGTCCTGGCGGACGAGAGCGTGTCCACCGTGCACGCGAAGATCCAGCGACGCGAGGGCATTTGGGTTCTGGTCGACCAGGATTCGACCAACGGCACTGTAGTGGACGGGGAGCGAGTGGTTGATGAGACAGTGCTCACGCCCGGCGCATTGATTAAGTTTGGCACGGTCCAGACGACGTTCCAGCCGACGGACGACGCGGCTGGTGTGCAGAAGGGTGGTGCTACCCGCGTCATCAGGCCAATCGATATCCCGCGGCCCAGCGCTGAGCAGCGGGGAGATTCAACGGATCCATAGCTTGCCACACAACGTTCACTACACGTGCGCGGGGCGCACCGACGTCGGAATCATCCGATCCGGAAACGAGGACAGTTACCTCGTGATGCCGGAGAAAGGTGTTTTCATCGTGGCGGACGGCATGGGTGGTCATGCCGCTGGTGAAGTCGCGAGTGAGATGGCAGTGCAGATCATCGCGCGCGGTCTGGACGGCATCCTCGGGAAGACTGACACAGATGCCGCCCAGATAATGAGCAAGGCGATCATTCAGTCGAATGCCGAGATCTACCAGCGCACCATGGATGAGCCTGAGAAGCGTGGAATGGGCACAACCGCCACGGCGATGGTGATCAACGGTAACCGATTCATCTTGGGTCAGGTGGGAGACAGTCGAGCTTACGTATACCGCGAAACGCAGCTTGCCCAGGTAACAAAGGACCACTCATACGTTCAGGAACAGGTAGACGCCGGCAACCTCACTCCCGAACAAGCCCGCACTCATCCCTACAGCAACGTGATCACCCGCTGTGTGGGCGCAAATGCCGACGTAATACCCGATATCTACCTTGGTACCGTCGAGACTGAAGACGTGATCCTACTCGCTTCGGATGGCTTGACGGGTATGCTTGAGGATCAGGAACTCCTGGCCATCCTAGAGGAAGCTGAGGCCCCAGCCAAGACGGTGGACAACTTGGTGTCCGAGGCCAATCGGCGCGGTGGACTCGACAACATCACCGTCATCGTCGTACGCATCGATAAGGTCGAAGAGGTCCCCTAAGCTCAACGCCCAACCCTCACATGCGACTGAATCCTGAGGGCCCCAACAAGGAAGCCGTCGGCGAGTTGGCTGCCGAACACCTTGGGCCGATCCTGTACGCGCTCGAGACTTGTGCTCTTGTTATGGAGGATGAGGGGCGTGAGGATGACGCCCGTTACTACAGATCGCTGGCGAGTAGGCTTGCCGACGCCGGAGCCTCACCGAACCAGGGTTGATTGCGTTTCAGCCGACCGATACCTGTCGGTCCCCAGAGATTGCCTCTTCAACTTCGTCGCCGTTCCGTTCGATCAGTGGGAGAATTGTGCGGGCGTCAATCTCGACCGGCTTGGCCGCGAAGACGCGCAGCCTTCGCGCGCTAGTGTGCAGTTCATCTCGTACGCGCTGGATGCCAAGCCACTCGGCGCCGTCCTGACCGTCAAGCCGGTCGACACGTCCCGACCGAGCAAGAACCGGCAAGTCCACTGCGAGCATGTCAGGTTTGCTCGGGAAGTCCAGCAGTAGATCACCCGCCGCCAGGCCGCGCTCGGCTGCGAGGTGATCCTCGACTCGCTCCACGAGTCTTGTGTCTTCGGAAATCCACGCGCTGGCAGAACGAGGCACCTGTGAAGCAGGAACATCGAGGACGCGCTTGTACAGCCTGCGGTGACGGAGCCGATTGGCCAACGGCGTGTCGGGCAATGAGTGGAGTGCTTCCATCAGGGATTCGTCGGTGCTCCTGGCGATCCAGTCGGCGGTGAGATCGCCGTTGCCGATTGCGGCTCGTACCAGACGCTTGAACATCGAGGTAGCGCTCCGCACCGCGTGATGCCAGTAGACGTTGCGGTACATTTGGTACTTGGCGAACAGCAGTGATTCGAGGGCGCTCACTCCTTTTTCATGTACAGCCACCTGCTTCTTGCCATCCGCTAGCTCGGCCAAAGTGATCGAATGAAGTAGTCGGTCGACGTCTACCGTACCGTAGGGAACGCCGCACATTCTGGCGTCGCGGGTCAAGTACTCGATCTTGTCCAAATCCAGCGAGGCGGAGACCAGGCCCTGAAGCGCGGTGTCGCTTCGTCCGGCAATCAAGGCCGCCAGTTGTAACTCGACGTCTTTGATACCTGTACCGAGCAGGATCGATCGTAGTCCTTCCTCGCGCATGCGCTCGACGGCGAGGTCCTCGTGTGAGGGAAGCCCGGCCTCCTCCAAAGCGTGCGAGAAGGGGTAGTGACCTACGTCGTGCAGCAATGCTGCCAACCGGGTCAGTACGATTTCGGCAGGGTCTATTCCATCCAGCTCACCACGCTCGCCCAGCAATCCCAGTGTCCGTCGCGCCAAGTGATACGTACCCAGCGCGTGTTCGAACCGCGTGTGGGTCGCTCCCGGGTAGACCAAGAACGCGTGTCCCAGTTGTCGCACATAGCGCAGGCGCTGGAACGGCTGGCTGTCCAGCACCGCAAGCGCCTCTGCATCCACCCGGATGTTGTTCCACAGTGGATCACGGATGACTTCGAAGTCAGGGGTGGTCGTCATCATGACCGGTAACGTAAACCATGAGGGACAGTCGGTCGTACCGAAATGGTGCGGTTCTCAGCAGCCGGCTGCTGGCCGCCGGCTGCCGGCTGCTGCCTGATCTAGCCCATCGATCATTGCCACTCGCCTCTGGTGCCGGCCACCGGCGAAAGGCGTGGTCAGGAATTTCCGCACGATCTCCTTGGCCAATCGCTCGCCGATCAGGGACCCGCCTAGGGTCAGTACGTTGGCGTTGTTGTGTTCTCGGGCGTTTTCGGCGGTCGTAAGGTCGTAGCACAGAGCGGCTCTTACGCCGGGGATCTTGTTTGCCACCATGGAGCTGCCGATGCCGGCGCCGTCCACCATGATCCCGAACTGTGCGTCACCTTCACTCACCATATCGGCGACCTTGGCCGCGAATACTGGATAGTCGACGGAATCCGTGCTATGACACCCAACGTCGCTGACCTCAAAGCCCAGCCCTGTGACAAAGCCCTTGAGCACCTGCTTGAGAGCTAGGCCACCATGGTCAGACCCCATTGCGATGGTGCTCCCACCGCCCTCCCGCCGTACCGCCCTACGGTCTTCCCGTTCTGCCGCCCTACCTCCCTCCACCAGCGCCACGCCGAGCTGCTGTGCCAAGTCGCGCGCCGCAGGTGTAACGATGGTGTTGCGTGCGACTTGGAGCTTGCCGTCGCCAGCGGCTGCCCGTACGTCTGTTTCGGTTATCAAACGCTTGTCCATGTGACTTCATGAATCTACTACCATCACCGCATGCTGTTCAGGTGCCTCGCTGCCTCACATCATGTCTGCGCCAGTGCACTCCTTTCCTTGGTCCATCCACCAACCATTTCAAAGAGAACAGGCATGGCTACCATGCGGATCAGAATAGCTCCGATGAAGCCTCCGATATACACCATGGCAAGAGGCCTGTGCAGCTCCGATCCGGTGCTCACGTGAAAAGCAAGCGGAATCGATCCCACGATCATCACCATGTTTGTCATGAAGATTGCCCGGAACTTCGTGAGGGATCCTGCTAATACAGCGCCTCGTAGGTCGTAGCCCCGCTTGGTGAAGTCGTTGATCTTCGCTATGAGAATCACGTCGTTCTGAGGATACGTTGATTGTCTGGCCGGCAAGCAGAAGACCCACAATAGCCCCTACCAGAGACAATGGAATGCTCACGATGATCAGTGAAGCTTGGACCAAAGAACCGAAGGAGGAGAACAGTATTACAAAGATGATCAGCACGACGACCAATAAGAGGGCTGTGAGATCGCGCATGGCCCTCTGTTGGTTCTCGAAGGAGCCTCCGAACTGAATGAAGTACCCGGCAGGGAGAGCAACGGCGGCCTCGATCTTTTCTTGGGCCTCCTCGACCAAGCCGGCTACGTCTCGGCCCACCACTGTGCAGAGGACAAGCTTTCGACGCATCATGTTCTCCCGCAGAATCTCCTGAGGTCCCTGGCCGTGCCTTATGTCCGCGAGCTGTGTGAGGGGGATGCGCTCTCCGTTAGGGGCATCGACGAGCAGGCTCTTCACCCGCTCCTCGTCATGACGGTACTCCTCACTTAGCCGAAGTAGAATGGAAGTGATCCGATCTTCCTCGTAGACATCGGTGACCTCGATCCCGTTCAATGCCGTTTCCACCAGGTCAGCCACGTCGCCGACCGGGATTCCGTATCGAGCCAATTCACTGCGGTTGAGATCCACTACCAACTGCGGGATGCCGGCGGTTTGCTCTACCTGAAGGTCGGCCACTCCATCCACCTCCTCCATGATATGCCGAATATCCTCGATCGCGTGGTTCAGAACGTCCCAGTCAGTGCCAAAGACCTTCACCGAGAGCTCGCCCCCTGTGCCTGTTAGCATCTCCGCCATCTTGTTACCGATGGGCTGTTCGAAGAGGTACGCTACGCCCGGAATGCGACGTAACTCCTCTCGCATTGCTTCCGTCAGCTCTTCGTACCCGCGCTCTCTTTCCTCCCGGGGGACCAGAAGGATGTTGTAGTGGCTGTGATTGACTGGGTGGACGTGCTCGCTTCCCTCAGCCGATCCAGTGGTTCGGGCCACCGAGACTACTTCGGGGAAGGACATGAAGATTTCCTCGACGTATCCGCCTACCCGGGCTGCTTCTTCCATTGACGTCTCAGGAAGCAGGACCGTCGACGCCAGGATGGAGCCTTCATCCAGAGGTGGGACAAACTCCTTACCGAGGAACTGATAGATTCCAGCGGCGACCAGGGTTAGAAATACACATGCAAGCAGGATCGTCCGACTGCGCTCCAGAGCCGACCTTAGGGCAATCTCGTATTTCTGAGTCAGGAACTCGACGATGGGGTTTCTGCGCTCTCTCAGGTGCTTTGGTGTAAGGAAGACAGCGCAGAGCACCGGTTGCAGGGTCAGGTTGAGGATCAGCGCGCCGAAGAGAGCTGCCGCCACGGCGATGGCCGTGGGTTTGAACATGGCACCCTCGATGCCTTGCAGGCTCAGAAGCGGCAAGAACACGAGGATGATAATGAGCGATGCCGCGAACAGATGATTTCCCACATCCTTTGCGGCTTCGAAGGTCAGCTCTAGGGTTGACGCCTTGCCTTTCTTCTCCGTGAGGACTCTGACGATATTCTCGACCATGATGATGGTGCCACTGGCCACTTTGCCCACCCCGATGGCGAGCCCTCCCATGGACATAACTGTCAGCTTGACGTCGAACAGCATCAGGATGATAAACGCGATGAAGATGGAAAGTGGAATGGTGAGACCAGCAATAAGCGAGCTTCTCCGGTCCCAGAGGAACACCACCATGATCAGGATGATCAGGATTGCTCCCTCGATGATGGAGCGGTTCACATGGCTGATGGATTTCGCGATGAGGACGGATTGGTCGTAGAATTGCTCGATGCTGATCCCTGACGGTAGGTCTTCGGCAATCTGCCCAAGGGCATCCTTTACCCTATCGATAGCCGCCAATGTGTTGCCGCCGTACTGTTTTTGGACGGTGACGTAGACGGCAGGTCTTCCGTTGTAGCTGGCATCGTCTCTGCGGAACTTTCCACCCACCCGGACGTCGGCGACATCGCTCACATACACGGGAATGTTGTTGCGGGAAGCTATGACCGTGCCGGCGATGTCTTCGACGCCGGAAATGCGGCCGAGTCCTTTGATGAGCTCTTCCTGTGAGCCTCGAGTGAGGATACCGCCTGAGAAGTTACGATTGCTCCT
>JBDHHP010000175.1:0-7730 GCA_039589275.1 Gemmatimonadota bacterium
GTCGGAATCGAGTACTACCTCAGGCCCAAGGTTGCATTCGACGTGGGGCTTCGGTACCACTTGGCCTCGGTACCGGGCTCCAGGATTGGGATCGGAGAGGGACAACTCCGCTTCTTTACTGTCTGGATCGGCCACTACGTGCGGTTCTAGGCTTCTCCGGTGAAATTGGAGAGCTGCATTGCGTTGCTGTGGGTCGCTGCACTCATAGTGTTTCGGCCCGCTGGTCTCGCGTCCCAGGAAAGCATCCTTCAACCCGAAGTCGCTGACACGACGGTGCGTGTGGTGCCAGGTTCCCGCTATCGGGCCGGCTGGCTTCATCGACTGCTCCTCGGGCGAGGGTATCGCGATTCCTGGACCCGGCCCCTTGAGGTGAACGTCTTGAACTTACGGGAATTCGGGGGAGGCCTTACACCCGTGAGCGCCGGTGGCGGGATGCAGACCTCATCGCTTCGCCTGCAAGGGCGGGATCAACGACAGTACGTTTTTAGATCGGTGGACAAAGACCCAGGTGCCGAAATCCTTCCACCTTTCTTGTGGAAGACGTTCGTCGACGAGTTGCTGCGAGACCAGACCAGCGCGAGTCTACCGACAGGGGCGTTGGTGGTTGCGCCGCTGCTCGAAGCGGTGGGTGTGCTCCACGCAGATCCTCAACTGGTGCAAATGCCCGACGAGTCCGCGCTGGGCGAGTACAGGAAGACCTTCGCTGGAGTCTTGGGGCTGATAGAGGAACGTCCCCGGGACGGCGCGGGAGGGGCGCCGGGATTTGCGGGCTCTCGCAAGATCGAGGGGACCGAATACGTATGGAAAAAGATCGAGGACTCACCGAAGCACCAGGTTGATGCTCGGGCCTTCCTCACGGCCAGGCTTATCGACGTGCTCGTCGGCGATTGGGATCGCCATTACGACCAGTGGCGATGGGCCAGGTATCCGACCGGAGATGGATACAGGTGGCAACCGATACCACGGGATCGAGATCAAGCCTTTGCCCGTTTCGATGGCGTGGTCCACTGGTTTGCCCGGTCCCACATGCCACAGTTCGTCAACTTCGGTGAATCATATCGTGGCATCTACGGACTAACCTGGTCGGCCCGCGCGCTGGACCGCCGGTTCCTCAGCGGGCTCGAAAGGTCGGTATGGGACTCCGTGGCCCAGAACATTTGTTCCCGGCTCACTGACGAAGTCATCGACCAGGCCGTGAGTCGAATCCCGACAGAGGCCAGCCGTGCGATGCTGTCATCCCTTTCACGAGCACTTAAGCAGCGGAGGGACCGGCTGGGGCAGGCGGCTGACCGCTTCTATGACCTTCTCGCGGCGCAGGTCGACATCCACGCTACAGATGAGGCTGACGCAGTCGAGGTTGTTCGCCTCGACGATTCACGTGTAGAGGCAAAGGTCTTCAGCGCGTCAGCGACCGGGCGCATGGCAGGTAATAGGTCCCTACGTTTTCGGCGCACTTTCCGCCGCGGCGAGACCCGGGAGATCCGACTGTATCTGCATGGCGGCAATGACACGGCCGTCGTTCGGGGCGCTGTCCAAAGGAGCATTCACGTTAGGGTAGTGGGCGGTGGAGGAGACGACTTGTTGGTGGATTCGTCAAGTGTCGGCACATCCACGGTGACGAGTTTTTACGATGCCCGTGGAACGAACAGGTTCGAAACCCGTCGGACAGAGGTGGATCGGCGTCCATTCAGGGAGCCGCCGCGGACCGATGTTCTACTAGGAGCAACTCTTGGATCTGTCAGCGGCTCAATCCCGGAGCCGCCTCCGAGAGACCTAGAAGACCCGTTCAAAGACTGGGGAACGCTGTTGCTGCCGATTCCCTGGTTGGCTTACCAGCCCGATGTCGGCGTCGTCTTGGGTATGGGTGTTCAGCGGTTTGGCTACGGCTTTCGCAAGGTGCCGTACGCCTCGCGAATGGATTTACGCGCCGGCTTTGCCAGCGGGCCGGATAGGTTCTACGTCCAGTACCTGGGCGACTCTCCCGACTTCGTGCACGGCGTGGACGCGGCGCTGGAGGTTCGATACTCAGGAGTCGACATCGTCAGATTCTACGGGTTCGGGAACGAAACGGAGCTGGTGGGTCCGGACGAGTATTACAAGATCACGCAGCGGAAGTTTTCGATTGATCCCTCTGTTACCTTCAACCCGTCGTCCGAGGCTCGGTTCGCGGTGGGACCTTTCTTGACATTCGCCGGGACCAAGCTGGGGCAGGGCAACTTCATCGACTCCATTAAACCCTATGGCAGCGGCCGATTCACCGAACTGGGCATTCAGGGCAGCATTGCGCTCGATAACAGGGATCGATCCGTTGCCGCGACCCGAGGATTTCACTTGGCCGGAGGCGCTCGCCTGGTCCCGTCTCTCCTTGAGGTAACGTCGACATTCGGATCGGTCTACGGGGAAGCGGCGACCTATCTCACTGCCGACGTGCCGACGGAACCGACACTGGCTCTTCGGGTGGGTGGCAAGAAGGTGTGGGGTGAGGCACCGTTTCATGAATCGGCGTTCTTGGGTGGGGCCACCACGCTTCGAGGGTATAGCGAGCAGCGGTTCGCGGGCGACGGCACCGCATACGGCAACGCTGAGCTCCGACTGTTCCTGGTGCGGTTCTCTGTGGGCGATTTGGGAATTTTCGGATTGGGCGATGTGGGGCGGGTCTTCCTCAAAGGCGAGTCATCGGGCCGGTGGCACACGGCCGCGGGCGGGGGGATATGGTTCGCACTGGCCAGTCGGGCGGCTACCGTCAGTCTCTCTTTGGCGAGTGGAGAAAGACGATCCTTCTATGCGATGCTTGGATTCATGTTTTGATGAATGTGCCCCGGGGCAGAGCCGATAGCCGCTGGAACGCGCCGGGGCGTCCGCCCATCGAATGTTACGTGCCACCGTTTCTACCGCCGCAGTTGGCGTTGGATTTCCAGGACCCACCGGCTCCATAGTCGACCATGAGAAGCGAACTGTGACAGGCCCCCCGGGCGTCTGGCGGCGCTCGGGGCTTTGTCCCGGCGAGGGCCGGACGGCTGCGTTCGGCCCGGTTCTTTTGGCCAATCACCCCCTGCTTGGCGGCGATCGTGGATTAGAGGGCATCTCCGGGCATTGTTTTGAGATCACCCCACCGACGCTTGAGTTCTTCGGATACAAACTCACGAAGTGGCTCCTCGAAGGATGGGTCGTCGAGTTCGTCAGCTACACGCTCAAGTTCTGCATCTACCGCGTCGATATGCGGTGGGCTGCGGTTGAACGCAGTGTTAATCACTGCAAGCAGGTGGTTCTTGGCGGCCGCGATGTCCATCAGGGCAACCTCTCAAACGGGGTGTCCCAGAACCTAGGGAGTAGCTACGAACCTGGCTAGAATCACCCTCAAATGAACCACGGTTCTTTGAGCTTACTGATTCTGAGCGGGCTCGCCTACGGGAACTGCACAGCTGAGAACCCCAACGGCGTCTCGCGGCGCTCGGGGCTCCGCATCAGCTCGAAATGAGGCAGGAATCGGCGTAGTCTGTCGTGTCTGAGCGTGCTTCTGCGCTGCCGACTCAGCGCCTGGCAGCCTTTCGTCCTGATCTGCAGCTTTAAGCGTGCCCTCAGACCACCTCTATGACCCGCAGAGTCGCCTATGGCTCATGATGCATGAGGCGTCGGAGCCTATCGATGATTGATGTTCAGAGGATTGATGACACGAGGTTCGATGTGACCGTCGAGGGGCGGGTGACAACGCACCACGAGGTCACCGTGGATCGCGCGTACTACCAGCACCTCACTGGTGGTCGCGTTCCGGTGGAGGTATTGGTGAAGCGGTCGTTCGAGTTCCTGCTCCAGCGAGAGTCGAACACTAGCATCCTGCAACGCTTCGATCTTCACGTTATCTGCGGCTACTTCCCAGAGTATGAGAAGAAGATCCAGGAGGTGCTGAAGTAGTCATGAGATGCGTGCAGCTCATGCGCCAAGCAGTTAGACGACGCACGCAGATCGGGCTGCTGAGAACTCGCGTCAGTGTGTTGCAGATACTGGTGCTAGGCGTAGCAGGTTGTGGGTGCATAGGGTGTGGCGACGGGCCGACGCAACCGGTCGCACCCTTTCTCACCTGTGACGCCGTAGTCCTGCATGCCGTCGGAACCACGCACGCGGGGATGCTCGGCAGGAGTGGCTGCCAGCTCGGCGGCAGGGCCGTAGACTACTACGCCCTCCGCATCGACACGCTGAGCACTGTGCGCGTCTACTTGTCATCGCAGAGCTTCGACACGTACGTGGTACTGTTTGCACGGTCTCCGGCTGTGCCGATCAACACCGACGACAATAGTGCTGGGGGCACGAATTCGTACTTGGGTCAGGGGCTCGAAGCTGGCGACTATGTGATCGCGGCGCAGGGGGTCGCGGACACGGACCTCGGCCCATACACGCTGTCATCGAAGGACACCGTCCCGTCCGCGCCGACGCTCATCTCTCCGCCCCGAGAGCATGTGGTGTACCAGTATGCGGACGCGCCGTTCTGTGATGGCCAGTATGGCTTCCAGATTCGCTACGAGTGGACCACGGTGCCCGGGGCGCTGAGTTACCACATCTACGCCATCGGTCCGAATGCAGCGGGTCCGGCTGTCAGCAAGCACGTCTCCGATACGGTGTTCACCCATACGAGTTGCGGAAGCTGGGTGGGCAGTCAAGCCCTGACCGGATGGACATGGTGGGTCGCCGCGGGAATGCCCGATGGGACTCGACTGGTCAGTGCGTATCGGCACTACGATTTCACGGCGCGAAATCAGCCGTAGCCGGTTGCTCGCCCTGGACACGTTCATTGATCCAGGTGTCGCGTGGTGCCCGATGTTTCGCGAGATCGCACAGCGTTACCTGCTGAGTGAGTGGTTGTGGGCCGCCTCCCGGGGCGGCCGTTTCCCATCTGGTCCTCTGCACTTGGCGAGTCTCGCAGACACTGGAGCTAAAAGCCCCGAGCGTCTCGCGGCGCTCGGGGCTCTGTCTTGCGGACCCGTGTAACTGGGGACATAATCGGCTGTCGCTCTCACTGACCTGACGGTATACGCCGGTGGCCTTCGTGGCCCCGCCGCCGTTGTAGACGCCGTATCTAGACGCCGTAGTAGGACGCCGTAGTAGGACGCCGCAGTAGACGCCCGCCCGACTGGAGGTTGCCATACCTCCTAGTCGGTCTCCGGAAACGAGGACGGTTCTGTGAAAGTGTGTGATACGATGCTGTTCGCTTGGGTGGCAGTGACCTGCGCCGCCGCTCTGATGCTGGTCGCTGCGTGCAGCAGCCCCGAATCGCCGACGACCGTCGTGACCGTCGACGTTTCGCCTGACACGCACACGTACTATGCGATCGGCGACGAGATTCAGCTCGCTGCAATCGCCCGCGACGCGTCGCACGAGCCCGTTTCGACCCAAACGTTCGCGTGGGAGTCATCCGACCCGGCTGTCGTTGCCATCAGCCCCACCGGCATGGCAACGGCGGTGGCCGCCGGCTCGGCCACGATCACGGCGCGGGCCGGCGGAGTCATCGGAACGGCGGTGCTCACTGTCGATTACTGGCGAAGCGTCACCGCCGGACGTGACCACACCTGCGCGCTGACCGTCAGCGGCAAGGCATACTGCTGGGGCAGCAACTCCGACGGACAGGTGGGGAGCCTGAGCTTCGATCCAGTGGTGCCGGAGCCGACAGCCGTGGCCGGGGACCTCCTGTTTCGCCAGATCAGCGCGGGAAAGCGCATCACGTGCGCGGTTTCGACGGGCGGCGAGGCATACTGCTGGGGATCGCTCGCGGACGTGTCCGGGGCGAACAGTTTCGTTCCCGTCGAAGTGGCCGAGGGATTCACGTTCGAGCAGATCAGCACCATGCTTCCCGTCGGCTCGTCGAGGCGCCACGCGTGTGGAGTCACGAGCGGCGGTGCAGCCGTCTGTTGGGGCACCAACGCCTACGGTCAGCTGGGCGACAACTCTACCATCGACCGGGACGCAGCGGTCGCCGTGGCGGGGGGACTGGCGTTCGCCGCCGTTTCCACGGGCGACGCCCACTCATGCGGGATCACCACCACCGGCGATGGCTACTGTTGGGGGAGCGGTAACGGGAGCGGGTCCGCGAAAGACTCGGTGCCGACGCCGGTACGCGGAGACTCCACGTACTCGGCCATCACCTCCATGTTCCAGCACAGCTGCGCGCTCACGCCCGGCGGGGCCGCCTACTGCTGGGGCGCCGGCGTGTTCGGGAAGCTGGGTGACGGATCGACAAACGGCAGTATTTCTCCCGTGGCGGTGAGCGGCGGCCTCGGGTTCTCGACGATCGATGCGGGCTCGCAGCACACCTGTGGCGTCACGACCGGCGGCCAGGGATACTGTTGGGGTGGGGGTTGGGACGGGGCGCTCGGAACCGGAGACGTGACCGAGGCCCATGTGCCGGAGATGGTGACGGGTTCGCTGACCTTCGTGACCATCAGCGCAGGCATGGGGCACTCATGTGGCGTCAGGGCGAACGGCGCCATCTACTGCTGGGGCTGGGGCAGCACAGGAGCACTCGGCACCGGCGGGACGAGTGGAAGCCGGTCGCCGGTCCGGGTGCGAGACCCGGCATGACGGCCCGTACGTCGACCGCTCCGGTGCACGTGGAGCGCCGAGAACTTCCGGAACCCGACACGCCACGTGCCGAGATGTGGGAGAAAGCCCGAGCAATGTTCCTCAAGTAACATGTGGGGCACCGCGACCACATCGGCGGTGATTCTCAGGTGACTCCGCCGAGTTAGATATTGCCCGACAATTGAAGTACGCCGGTGGCCTTTGTGGCCCCGCCGCCAGACAGACGCCGTTATAGACGCCGCAGTAGACGCCGAAGTAGGACGCCCGCCCGACGACGAGGCCAAGACCACCGACGCAAGCGTCACCAAAGCAGAGGAGGTTGACTCGCGCTCAAGTGCCATCGTGCCGGTCCTTGTGGTTGCGCTCGCCTGTGGTGACTCGACTGGTCCCGAAAGTGTCATGGGTACATATGCACTGCGTGGCGTTGACGGGTCAGCGCTGCCCTACCTTATCCTGGAGTCCACTTCCATTGGACAAGATTCGATCACCGGCCAGATCCTGTATGTCGATCTGACCGTTCACCTCATCAGCGGATCGCTGCGACTCTACGAGGATTCTACGTACAACATGACGGTCACTCACAGGCTCACTACGGACTTCATCAATCAACTCGGGGAGCTATTGCGGACTACGGTCACCACACTGGGGCCTGATACAACGCTTGGCACTTTCGCCGTGACGGGCACGTCGATTCAGCTCACATCCTCCAGCGGTGTGGTAACAACGGGCTCGCATTCCGGCCACATAATCACGTTTGTTTGGAGCGGACTTTTTTGTGTGTACGAACGATGAGCTGTCGCAACCGGCACCGTGAGCCCAGACCTGACAGGCCCACGGGCGGATGCCAGCGACGATAGGGCTCGGCGAGGGGGCCAGCGCCCCCGGCGTCCAGCGGCGCTCGGGGCTTTGTCTTGCGGACCAGCCGAGCGGGATCACGCCTGGATAACACTCAGGTGATGGTCCTCGGTTAGTCTTTCATTCGTAGTAATGTGCCGGTGGCCTTCGTGGCCCCGCCGCCGTAGTAGACGCCGTAGCTGGACGCCGTTGTAGACGCCACAGTAGGACGCCCACCCGACGACGTGACCGCTGGACCCCGACGCAACGAGCACCATCAAATTCACTCCTATTGGAGGTGCCGCATGCGTTACTCACCCTTCGCT
>JBDHHP010000176.1:0-7686 GCA_039589275.1 Gemmatimonadota bacterium
GATATCATCAGAAGCGGGAGAATTCACTACAAGCAAGCCGATATCCACGAAGTCATGGTAGAGGTTTTTGACGATACTGCCATCCTTTGGAACCGCATCACCCTTTTGGCTGTGGTTGGTGGCAATGAGGTGACGAATCCCTTTATGGTCACCGAAGTCTATAAGAAACAGGAGGATGATTGGAAATTGCTGAACATGTCGTTTAGCGTGCTGCGGAGGCCATAGCATTGATCACAAGTAGAATCAATTTGGACCCGGCCCATGTTGGGGATGTGGCTCACTACGCGGGCCACAAAACGATGTCGTGGAGCCATAGCGAAACGGAAAGTACTCAAGGGGCTGGAGGATTCCTATCATGACGATCGAAAAGCAGCCACAATCGCGCAGAGCCTTCTTGTCCAACAGTGTAGCGGGGATTGCTTCCATAGGAATTGCCGGCGCTACGCCGGAGCTGGTGGCAGCGCAACCGGTGCAACAGGGCTCTGCGCAACCGATTCGGCGCACCCTGGGAAGGACCGGCGTCGAGTTGCCCGTCGTGAGCATCGGTGCCATGAACAGCGATTCGCCCGCACTATATCATCGCGCCTACGACATGGGTATCCGCCACTTCGATACAGCAGAGGTATACCTGCGGGGCAGGAGTGAAGAGATACTCGGCCAGTTCATGAAGGAGCGGGGCAGCCGGGATGAGGTGTGTCTTTCCACCAAGATCGGCCGGAGCATACGGAGAGTCGAGCGATCTCGATTCAGAAGTGAGCTGGAACGGACCTTTGAAGGCTGCCTAAGACGCCTGCAAACGGACTACGTCGATATTCTCTACCACCACTCGCAGTCGGACGCCGACGGTGTAAACGACGAAATAGCCGGCGAGTACTTTGCGGAGCTTCAGCAGCAGGGGAAGATTCGCTTTCCCGGGATTTCTACGCATTCAGGCCAGGCGGAAGTACTGAACGAAATGGCCAAGGGCGACCTCTGGGCAGTAGCTGTGATTGCGTTCAACGTGACGATGGCGCAGAACCAGGAGCTACTCGAGGCAATGAGAAATGCGGCAAGCAAAGGCATCGGGATCATCGGGATGAAGGCTTTGGGAGGCGGACGGAGAGGGCCCGGTTCCGATCCAAGCACGCCAGAAGTCAACCAGACCGCAATGCTCAAGTGGGTTCTTAACCATGAAGAGGTGACCACGATCATTCCCGGAGTGACGACTTTCGATCAACTGGATCTGGACTGGTCGGTGGCGTCCGATCTCGCCTACACAGCTGAGGAACGGGAATTCTTGGGAGAGAGCGACATCCAGGGCATGCTGCAATTCTGCCAGCAATGCCAGGAGTGCGTCCCAACCTGTCCCAAGGGCGTTGATGTCCCAACCCTGATGCGCACGTACATGTATGCAGCTCAGTACGCCAATTTCACGCATGCCCGAATGACGTTGGATGAAATCCCGGCACGTCAGAGCATATTCGTCTGCGGCACGTGTGCGGAGTGTACCGCCAGGTGTAGCAACTCCGTGAACATCGCGAACAGAATCGATGCGCTCAAGTCCATGTACTTGGCGTAGGTGAGCAGGAAGCGCCTTCGGCGAGTGTGCTACTCAAACGCTGGGCAGCGTCCGGAACCTGTGTTAGTCACTGCGTGAGTTAGGTCTTACAACGTCTTACATCGAGGGCTGTGAAGTACGACAAAGGACGACACGAACTCGGGCCACGGACAAGCGCGGATGGGAGCAGATTGACGCGGACGGCTCCCGGGGAGACCTCGATGTCGTCTCGACGTCCCAACCTTAGCTGGGCCAAACGGTGTTGTCGCTTCGGTGACCTTAGAACCTGCGTCTCCTGCGCTCGGCTTCCTGAGCGCCACGGTCCGGCTGACTGCTACGGCCCGCGACGCCTGCGAGCGGTCGAGATAGACGTGATACGAGCGCCCGCGGAGTTGGCTTACGGGGCGAGGGCGACCGGCGCAAGCCGGGGAGTGCTGAGAAAAGCTGTGCCATTCGCGTAAACTAGCCGGGGGATCCGCTCTTGTCTTGCGCGGGAACAGCTACCCCAAGCGAGTCGTACGCCACAGGGCAAGTCCGCATCGACCCAGTAGCCCGAGCATCACGACGGTGAGAGCCAGGGCCCAGCCGTAGCCGATCTGCAGCTCTGGTGCCTGAGCGTTGATGGCGAAACCGATGAACACTGCGGTCGCGGCTCCCACGATTAGCCAGTCCCACACCGTTCGGCGCCGCGGTGCGTCGGGGTCATGTCCTGACATCCGCGCGCTCACGTAGGCCGGCTCGACGCCATAACGATCCGCCTCGCGTCGCGCCGCCTCCTGCCAGCGTCGGTGTTCCGCGCGCACAGCGGTCGACAACGCGATCGCGCCCGCACCCAGGGCCATGACGATCGACCCCCCTACAACTCGCGCGTACACAGCACCGCCGGATCCCGCGAGCTCGCCAAACACCAGGATCCCCCAGAGCAGGCCCCAGAGCTGGTTGGTGTTCGAGAGCGGGATACCGCGTCCGATTCCCACGTACTTGGCAGCGTACTGCTGAAACAGATCGCCTATCACCCAGACAAAGCCGCCGAGCAAGAGCCAGAACAGAACACCGCGCACTTGTGCCAGCTCGGTCCAAGTCCCGGCGGGTCCGCCCAGGTAGGCGAATGCCAAGGTCACCATCATGCCCAGCTCGCCGACGGTAAAGAACGTGATGAAGGACAGCGGACTCATGCCGGTGAGGTATGCCTTACGGTAGGGTATGTACATCGTGCCCCACAGCACGCCCGCGCCGAGAGCGGCTGCGATGCCGCGCACGGCATGGCCACCGGGTGCCTGCGTCGGAGAAACGAGCGCGAGAATCACCGCACCCGTGAACATCACGCTGGCTCCCCCGATGACACCGAGCCAGCGCCTCCGCCCGGCACCACGCAGCTCGTTGAACAACAGCGCACCCCAGAGGATGCCGAGCAGGCTGTTGGTATTCCACAAGGGGAAAGCGATGCTGAGCCCGATATCGCGAATCGCGAAGATGGTGAGCGTGTTCGCTACCGCCCAGAGGCAGCCGGCTATGAGCGCCCAGACTATCAGATGTGGTGCGCGTCGCACATCCACGCCCACGTTTGCCGTGCCTCGGATCAACGCCGGTAGGCTCCAGCGGGCGACAAACACGCCGAGTACCATGACCAACGAGATCGCCACGGGTGAGATACCCAAGGTCACCACTTTGGTGGGCGCTTCCGCGGCACCGAGCCAGGCTCCCGCCGCGAAACCCGATAGCACGCCCACGGCCTGGAGCTGCCGCAGCCGCGCAGCAGTTACCGGTGCTGCGTCTGCTACGCTACCCATCTGAGTAGCAGCAAGCCGGCGATTAGTACGGTGAGTGGGATCCAGAACTGGATGTCGCCAACAATCGGGCGCAACCAGTGGAACTTTGGTCGGGAGATCTCAGGGAGGTCGGGCATAAGCGATCGCTACAGCGCACTCCTATTCATCTTCAGCCGATTCTCCCCATTTCTTCAAAAGGTATTCCGACATCAAGAAATCGTACACACTGTACCGTGCAAACCCTACTACGCTTGCGCTCTTGTCGTCATACAGCCCCTGCACTACCGAGATTATCTCGGGACTCTCGTCATTGATGGCGTCAATACTATTCAGCGCAAAGTTCCTGTCTGTCATTGTATAGCCTGCAGTATTCTGAAGCAGGTTTACGTAGGCTTCCACTGCAGTCTCCTTTTCCCCCGGTCCGTAGAGTGCTTCAGCAACCAGAGTTGCAACCGCCCCGGATTCATCATCTGCAGCCCGTTTCAGGGCTGGAATGGCCGGTCGCCCAGCTTTCTGCAGAATCAGGATTCCAGTGGCTCCCCAGTAACGCATTCGACCTGGTTATCACTCTCTTATCCAGTCAGGCCCCGCCAGTGCAGACGTTGCCCGTACGTCAGTCGGCGGATCGAGTTGCAGCCTTATCGTCTTGTCCAACGATGCAGCAAGCCATCTCTTTTGGGGGGTCCTAGTTCCGAGCAGCTCGAGCAGATGGCTATCCGCCCCCTTGGCCGGCTCCGGAGCGCCGCAAAACGTGTTCAGGGTGCTGCAAACGGCCTCCATCCGGCCGCGTATCGGTAACAGCCCGATGTTCCTGCCACACGCCGCCAAGGGCTCTTCTGGATAGAGGTTCCCACCAATCGCCCCGAGAACCACCTTGAGGTTGTCCACGAATCTCCAGTGGCAGGGCCAGAGCATGTCGATGACGACACCCAACGAAATATCTGCCTCAGCGCCGTTCTCAGTGTCATGGATCATAGTCTTCACCGTCGCGAGCCAGAATCGTTCGTGTTCCTTGAAACGGCCTGGGCATCTGATGCGGTAAGCGCAGTCGTACTCGTCACCGCCCAGTAGCAGCCACGCGTACTCTACCGTCGGGCCGTCTTGCGGCTGCGGCCAATGAATCGTACTGCGGATCTTCTCAGTCACCCTCTGCACCTGCCACTCCTTCAACGGCGAGCGATCTCCCAGGCAAGCCAGCATTTGGGACGCCGGCACGGTGCCTATGGTCAGATCCACCGACGTAGCAGGACAACCAGCGATCCAGGCGGAGAGCGCGGCGCAGGCATTCTGCCACACTGTCTCGGCGGGGTGTCGTTGACCAGGAGAACGGGTGCCCAGACCCTTCGTCGTCTCTCCCGTACCGATGGCTGCGATGATGTTGTCGACCCACCGCTCCGCCTTGTGATGGCACAATTCAAGACTGGAAATCAGCTGTCGAATGTTCGATACGTCTGCGGCAATCGGGGCGATTTGGTCCTCCATCCGATCGATGGCCAGGATTTCCGGATCCGGGGTCAGTGCGCAATTGCGCCACCATGGTCGGGGAGATTCTGTCATCGGTTCCGTCTCGTTCGTGTATGTGCGGCCTGACGGCTCGGCGCGTGAGGTGCAGGTAGCCCTCAATGAGTCCGCCATGTTCGAACGATGCTGGGGAACCTCCGGCTGCACAACCCTCTGTGTCGTCCTCGTCCACACAACGCCGCGCAAACCGCTGTGTCTGGTCCAAGAGGCGGCAGCTCGATCGCTTGCGCGATCTCGACTCACCTCTGCGTCGAGTGCCTGGCGGGGTACTGAGTCAACGCTGAGAGCGACTTCAGGGTATCTGGAGTCGCTTTTCTCGTTTCGTTGGTTGAGCGTGTCAATAGCGTGTTAGTAGAGACCTACCGCTTCTCGGTCAGTGTCGGTCCTCTGAACTTGACCAGGCTAGCCCGTCATATCGCGCACCCTCGCAGCAGTGACTATCGTTCGAAGCTCAACCACATACCCACTGCACAGGGGCTGCAGGAATTGGCTGTACTGCTTCGCGGCCTCGTAGGCAAACCCAGCTTCATTACCAATCTGCAAGAGCTCTCTTAAGACAGTGACGGTTGTTGCATGCGACTGCGAGGGTTGGGCGGTATGCTACCGTGTCTGTATTGGCAGCGGTCCATTAAGGCGAATCTGCGTCACATCCTGTAAAGGCCTAAAGAAAGGGCGGCGTTTCAGATTGCATTGAAACGCCGCCCTCATATGTTGCCAATAGCCTCCGTGAGCTTTCAAGACATCCGTCAATTCGCAGCGGTTATCGCTTCCCGATCATCCGATTTGCAGTTCAGAATACGCTTCAGAAGCCCTCGAGTACGTTCATGCCACGATCAGGCGAGGTCGTAGCGGTCAAGGTTCATTACCTTGTTCCACACAGCTACGAAGTCGTGCAGGAACTTCTCCTGGGAGTCCTCGCTGCCGTAGACTTCCGCGATAGCCCGTAGCTGGGAGTTCGAACCGAAGATGAGGTCGACGCGGGTGCCGGTCCACTTGAGTTCGCCCGTTGCGCGATCACGACCCTCGAACACGTCTTCGTCTTTCGAGGTTGCCTTCCACGTCGTGCTCATGTCGAGCAGATTCACGAAGAAGTCATTGGTGAGGGTCTCCGGCTGCTTGGTGAAGACGCCGTGTTGGGACTGTCCGAAGTTGGCATTCAAGACGCGCATGCCACCCACGAGAACCGTCATCTCGGGAGCGGTCAGCGTCAGCAATTGCGCCTTGTCGACCAGCAACTCCTCCGCCGACACGGCGAACTTGGTCTTGAGGTAGCTACGGAACCCGTCTGCGACAGGCTCGAGCACGGCAAAGGACTCCACGTCCGTTTGCTCATGCGACGCGTCCGTGCGGCCCGGCGTGAAGGGAACCTCCACGTCGTGCCCGGCGTTCTTCGCCGCCTTCTCGACCGCGGCACACCCGCCGAGGACGATCATATCGGCAAGCGAGACCTTCTTGCCCCCGGACTGCGCGTCGTTGAACGCCTTCTGAATCCCCTCGAGGGTCTCAAGTACTTTCGCCAGTTGGGCCGGCTGGTTGACCTCCCAATCCTTCTGTGGCGCGAGGCGGATGCGCGCCCCGTTCGCCCCACCGCGCTTGTCGGAGCCGCGGAACGTGTACGCCGACGCCCAAGCCGTCGAGACCAGTTGGGAGACAGACAGTCCCGAAGCGAGGATCTTGCCCTTGAGGCCGGCGATGTCCTTCTCGTCAATCAGTTCATGAGTGACCGCGGGGACGGGGTCTTGCCACAGGAGCTCTTCTTCAGGCACCTCCGCGCCGAGATACCGCGAGCGGGGGCCCATGTCGCGGTGCGTCAGTTTGAACCATGCCCGAGCAAACGCGTCTGCGAACTCATCGGGATTCTCATGGAAGCGCCGCGAGATGGGCTCGTAGATCGGGTCCATACGCAACGCCATGTCCGCCGTGGTCATGATGGTCGTAACCCGCTTCGAGGGATCGTGAGCGGCCGGTGCGAGATCCTTTTCATCCTGATTTACCGGAACCCACTGCCAGGCGCCGGCCGGGCTCTTCACCACATCCCAATCGTAGCCGAACAGCATGTCGAAATAGCCCATATCCCACTGGGTCGGTTTCGGCGTCCACGCGCCTTCGATGCCGCTGGTGATCGCATCACCGCCTTTGCCGCTGCCGAAACTGCTTTTCCAGCCAAGACCCTGCTCTTCGATGCTGGCGCCTTCCGGCTCGGGACCAACAAGGGCGGCGTCGCCTGCGCCGTGGCATTTACCGAAGGTGTGTCCACCGGCGACGAGCGCGACGGTCTCTTCGTCGTTCATGGCCATGCGCGCGAAGGTCTCTCGAATGTCGCGGCCAGAAGCGACCGCACTCGGTTCACCGTTCGGCCCTTCCGGGTTCACATAGATCAAGCCCATCTGCACGGCGGCAAGAGGATTCTCGAGTTCCCGGTCACCGGAGTAGCGCTTGTCGCCAAGCCACTCGCTCTCGGCTCCCCAGTAAATATCCTCTTCCGGTTCCCAGACGTCTTCGCGCCCACCAGCGAAGCCGAAGGTTTTGAAGCCCATCGACTCCAGCGCGCAGTTGCCGGCGAGGATCATGAGGTCCGCCCAGGAGATCTTGTTGCCGTATTTCTGCTTGATCGGCCAAAGCAAACGGCGCGCTTTGTCGAGGTTAGCGTTGTCCGGCCAGCTGTTGAGGGGCGCAAAGCGTTGGGTGCCGGACCCCGCGCCCCCGCGACCGTCGCCGATGCGGTATGTGCCTGCGCTGTGCCATGCCATCCGGATGAAGAGCCCCCCGTAGTGACCGTAATCGGCCGGCCACCAGTCCTGCGAGTCGGTCATCAGCGCATAGAGGTCCTTCTTCAGGGCCTCCAGGTCGAGTTTCTTG
>JBDHHP010000177.1:0-8322 GCA_039589275.1 Gemmatimonadota bacterium
AGACCGGCAGCCCCATTCCCGGCTTCGGCAATCCCGGCGACGGCAGCACGGTGTTCTGAGTATTGAACTGCCTCCGCAAGGATACAGCCTCGGGCGTCTCGCGGCGCTCGGGGCCTTGTCCACGACTGAACGGCCTCAAACGTCCTATCTACGTACCCTGGTGACCCAAAAGCGCCCTAGCAACGGCAGATACTGGGTCGCACATTAGGGAGCGCCCTCAGGCTACCGGACCACACGACAGATACGTAGCTCAAGGAAGCGAGATGGCGGATCGGTCCTACTGGTTGGACCTGTTCACAGGAACAACCTGGCACGAGTTCCTGGATGCCGGTGCCGAGACATCGGGCTTTCGAGAATCCCGCTGGAAAACTGTCCAACGGATCAAACCTGGTGACTACCTGTTGTGCTACCTCACTGGAGTCTCGCGCTGGATCGGCGTTCTTGAAGTTGTAGCACCCGCGTTTAAGGACTCCAGCACGATCTGGAAGGACGAGGAGTTCCCCTGTCGCTTGGGAGTGAAGGTGGTCGCAAGCCTCACTCCCGAGACGGCGGTGCCGGTGTTCGAGTTCCGGCTAGGTGGAAGAAGTCGGACGGCGAGGCCGTTGTTCAGGCCGTGCTGGACGCCAGAGAGAATCCTATCATTCGCCCAGTGGACAAAGCAAAGCTACGACGTCGTCCCAAGGCTCTCAAAGCCAAGATCGGTTCGGTAACCGTTCCCGAGGCCGAGGAAGAGGTAACGACAGAGGAACGAACACCAACTGAGCTGACACCCCACACAGAGATCCAATGGCTCCTGCTCAAGCTCGGCGGCGAGATGGGACTAGACGTATGGGTGGCCCGAAATGACCGTGGCCGAGAGGTCCGGGGGCACCGATTCGCAGACCTCCCCGGCATGGTTGATGAGCTGCCGCTCCAATTCGACGATGCGACGACACGCACTATTGAACTGATAGACGTGCTCTGGCTCAGGAAAAACGCAATCGTCGCCGCTTTTGAGATAGAGAGCACTACCTCTATCTACTCAGGTCTACTCCGCATGGCTGATCTGATAGCCATGCAACCCAACCTCAACATCCCGCTCTATTTGGTGGCACCAGACGAGCGGCGTGACAAGGTGATCGTCGAGGTGAATCGCCCGACGTTCTCTCGATTGGAGCCACCGCTACATGAGATGTGTCGGTACATCTCGTTCACCACGCTGCGTGAACGACTGGCAAGCATCGAAGATGTGATTCGGTACCTGAAGCCTGAGTTCCTGGATGAGTTGTCAGAATCGTGCGAGGTAGAGGAAGCCTAAAGCTCCCTGATGGCCGTGGCAACCGCGTGGAGGAGTCGTCGCACTCCAAGAAGAAAGCCGACGCCGAGCGACTCCTGGTTAAACGGCTCGGGGAAGTCGATGGTGGGCGGTATCACGGCCGCACCGCGGAACGGCTCACGTTCGCCGATCTTGAAGAGATCATCGTGAACCATTACAGCGGGATGCGCTCAGAGAAACGAGCCATAGGCGTGGTGAATGACAAAGGGAAACGCGAAGGAGGCGCGCTTGGGCACCTAAGAAAGCACTTAGGCCTATACCGTGTGAAGCATATCACCTATGACGTGCTCTTATCCTACGTGACCGCACGGCGCGATGAAAGTGCGAGCGAGTCAAGCATCAACTACGATTTGGCCGTGATTCGGAAGGGGCTAAAGATCGCCAAGCGGGCTGGCAAGCTTGAGAAGATGCCCGACATCCCCACTGACGAGCTAAACAGCGACAATACGCGCAAGGGTTTCTTCGAGCCGGACGAATTCGAGGCCGTCTGTGCCATGCTGCCCGACCACCATAGGGGGTGGGCGCGGTTCGCGTATCTGACTGGGTGGCGGGCACGGTCAGAGGTGGTGACACGCCAGTGGAAGCACGTAGACCTGAAGGTGGGCACAGTACGCCTCGAAGCCGGAGAGACCAAAAACAAGAAGGGCCGGACGTTTCCGATGGATGCGCTGCCCGAACTCAAGGTAGTCATCGAGAAGCAGCGGGAATACACCCACAAATGGCAAAAGAAGCGAGGCGAGGTCATACCCTGGGTGTTCCACAACAAAGGGCGACCGATCAGGGATTACTACAAGGTGTGGCGTGCTGCGTGCGCCGAGGCTGGGTTCCCCGGCAAGCTCGCTCACGACTTCAGACGCACGGCAGTTCGCCGCCTCGAACGGGCTGGTGTGTCACGGTCGGTAGCGATGGAGCTGGTGGGCCACCGCACTGAGGCGATCTACCGTCGATACGCCATCACAAATGAACAGGACCTTAGGGACGCCCTTGGCAAGGTCGCGGCGCTCTTAGAGGACGCCAGCCCCAAGGTCCACCCCATGAGCGATGCGAGAACAGGGACCGAATAGGGACCATCTACCCATCCAGTACCGAGAGGGCCGCCTGCGTTGGCGGCCCTCTCGGTACCCTAACTTGCTAAGGTGCTTTGGGTTAGTGGCTCAACAGAAGTGGGCCCTGTAGGATTTGAACCTACGACCGACGGATTATGAGTCCGCTGCTCTAACCACTGAGCTAAGGGCCCCTATGAGGGGGAATATGACCGGCCACCGGAGACAATTCAACCGCAGTCTTCTGGCTATCCTAGCCCTCCTGAGTCTTGCACCGCGTGCCTCGGGCCAGCAATGCGAAGGTGTCCGGACCGGGGTCGTGCTCGGCTTGATCGGCGGGTGGGTGGCGACGGAGGCTGTAGCCATCGCCGCGCGTCACGACGAGTGGTGGCCCGAGCCCTCGGCTGACTTCGAGTTGGTGTGGGACGCAAGTGCCAACAAAGAGCAGGACCGGCTGCTGCACGCCGAGGTCGGTTATCAACTGTCCCAGATCAGCGCTCTCGGTTGGGACCAGGCCTGCATGTCACACAAGACGGCCACCTGGCTCGGCGCAGCCTACGCTCTCGCTTTCGAACTGCCCAAGGAAATCGGAGACGGATTCCAAGAGGGAAAGGGCTTCTCGGTGCCCGATATGGTGGCCGCTGCGGGCGGTGCCATTCTCCCTGCCCTGCACCGCACCTGGGACCCCGCACAGGCGATACTGCTCAAGGTCAACTACTGGCCCTCGGACGAGTATCGCGATCGGACCGGCACCTACCCAACTCTCGCAACCGACTACGCGGGGCAACGCTATTTCCTCGCGCTGAACCCCGGCCGGCTTTCAAACGGCGCCGGCGCCTGGCCCGACTGGCTCGGTGTCGCGGTCGGGCACAGCGTTCCGTACTGGGTCTCCGAACCGCCAATCGATCAATGGTATTTCGTTTTCGACCTGAACCTGCGGGGGTTGCCGATTAGAGCCGCATGGTGGCAATCAGTCGCGGCGGTGCTAGATCAGATCCATCTGCCGTTGCCGGGGGTGAGGGTGGAGGGCGGAGGAGTGAGGTTTGGATTGTACTGACGGGAGGAGGGAGGGGGGAGGAGGGAGGAGTTCGCCCCGTGGTAAGATGGGCCTCCCGTTCTCGACGGTCCTCCTCCCTCCCCCCTCCTCCCAGGTCTCTGCTACCGAGGAACTACTCCCTGCCCGAGACTCACCAACCTCCCGCAGAGCTCCAAATGCGCCTCAATCATCCGTTCCACCGTAAACAACTCCTCGACGCGCTTTCTGCCCGCTTGCCCGTAGCGCGCACGTAGCTCCGGGTCTCCCGAAAGACGCTCCATAGCGGCCCTGAGCGCCGAGGCATCTCCGGGGGGGACAACCAAACCGGTCACGTCGGCCTGATTCACTTCCCTTACACCCGTTGAAAGCGCGGTGGAGATCACAGGACGCCCGCACGCCATCGCCTCTAGTTGGACGATGCCAAACATCTCCGCCGGCGTCGTGCTGGGCAGGATGAAATAGTCAGCAGCCTTGTGATAGACCGGCAATGCCTCATCCGGTATTCTGCCCGCAAGCACGACACGGTCCCCGAGCAATCGCTCAACCAATTGCCTCTCGAGCCACGGCCTGAGAGGGCCGTCGCCCACTATCACGACACGCAAGTCCGAACCCTCCACGGCATCGATCAGCACGTCGAGGCCCTTGTAGCCGACCAGGCGGCCGACAAAGAGACCTACCGGTCCGGCATCAGATGGGGGGAAGCAGGACGGCCGCGCTGCATCGGGTTCCGGCGAGAACCGCTCCGCATCCACTCCAAAGGGTATGATCACGGCCCGGTCTCGCCCCGCGTCTCCTACATCCTTCGCGTGCTGCTGGTGTGATCGCGTGGCAAACACCACCGCGTCCGCTCGGTGGGCAACAGACCGGGCAAGCGGCCCGTAAACCCAGCGCAATAGCCGCTGACGCTGCACGTCCGAGTGATGTTGAATGATCGTCGGCCGCGTTGGGCCCAGAGCAACCGCGATGTCAGCCAGGGGATGAGGGCGATGGAGGTAGACCACGTCGGCAGGCCAGCGCGACGCGGAAACGTAAGCGGGAACGACCGGCTGAGACCACAGAACGTAGGGCGTTGGGAGCCGCACCACAGAGACGCCGCTGTCTTGCGTTGAATCCCCCTCGTTCGATTCCCGCACCTTGAGCCAGCGCGACCCTGTTGCGCACACCACGCGCACTTCGTGACCTCGTGCCGCAGCTCCCTCGGCGAGGCAGGCAACGACCTGCTCCAGTCCTCCCGGATCGGGAGGATAGAACTTGCTCAGGTGGAGAATTCTCACTTGACCCGGGAAACCGGTGTGACGATGCGGTGCGCCGCCTCAGTAAGGGTGGGTTGGAGCAACCCGAGCAGCAGATCGAGGTCGAGCAGCAGGCTTTGGCGACCCAGCCGCCGCCGTAGATGCAACTGCGCGACCCAACCGTGTCCTTCAAACGGACACATGACCTCCCACTCGTCCGGTCCGCGCTCGGGCCACCCATCGACGAACACTCCGTTCTCCAGATGCCACTTCAGGGCCAAGCCGCGCCGCTCACTAGCCGGCGCGACGAGCAGCAAGACCTCGTCAAACTCCGAGTGCGTAAACAGGGTCGCCAAACCGTCCTTGAGATCATCCAGAGTCTGCGCGCGCGATATAGTCTCGGTTGCGCGGCGGAGATGCACGTTCGCAACGATCGCTTTGGGCTTGAACGCACCGCGCCGGGCGACTCGCGCCAGCTCGTTCAGTTCGTGCAGATGCAGCCGGCGGGACACTAACCACACACCGGACCCGACCACTAGCAAGGCCATTGCCTGGGAGCGGGCGCTCGTGTTCATGAAGAACATGGCCGCGAGCGCGAACAAAGCACTTGTCGCATAGATGATCCCGACGACCTGCCTGGGAGACAAACCTGCCCGGGCGAGATGATGGTGCACGTGGTCCTCGTCCGCCTCGAACAGCGGGCGCCCGCGCACCGTGCGCCGGATCAGAGTCATCACCGTATCGAACACCGGCACGCCAAACGCCACCAGTGGAACCGCAATGGCGACGAGCGTCGGCCCTTTGGTGGACCCCTCAACGGCTAAACCCGCCAACAGGAACCCCACGAACATGCTGCCGGAATCACCTAGGAACACTCGGGCCGGAGGGATGTTGAAGGGCAGGAACCCAAGCAGCGCTCCGGCAAGCCCCGCAGTCACCAGACCGATACCAGGATGACCCAGGGTCACCGATACAATCAAGATTGCCGTGGCCGCGAAAAAAGCCGAACCGGCGGCGACGCCGTCCGCGCCGTCGAGCAGATTGAACGCGTTGGTGATGCCCACCAGCCAGATCACCGTCGCGACGAATCCTATGGCCGGGCCAAGGTCAACTGAGCCCATCGGCAACGACAACAGCTCGACCCTGACCCCCATGGCCCAAACAGCGGCGGCGATCAACGCCTGCAACCCGAACTTGACCGCCGCCCGCACGATGCGTACGTCGTCTACCAGGCCAAGGACAAGCACTGCCAGTGCGCCGAGCAGAACGGCCCCCGCAGAGCGCGACGTGCCCAGAATGGTCAGACCGGTTGCCGAGAAAACGACACCGACCAGCAACAACGACGTTCCTGCGCCGAGAGCGATAGTGAGTCCACCGATACGGGGAATGGGAGGGGTACGGGTGTCGTCCAGCGCACGGAGGCGGTGCGCCAGGGCACCCGTCAACGGGATGAAGAAGACAGTGGCAACCGCTGCCACGACAAACACAGCGAGGTAGGATCCCACTCCGCGCCCGCTCCTCTCGGCCAAGACGCTTGTAACACTGGCCGTCAATCCTATCTTGTCAACAGTCCGAATGCCCATTCCTGCAATGCTCGCGGCGTGGCACACGTAGCAATCGTGTCGCCCGGCTTCCCGACGAACGTCGGCGGTGTGACTGATCACACTGCTCGACTGGAGTGTCACTGGACCGAGGCCGGGCATCGGTCGAGCATCCTGAGCAACCTCGATGAGAACGCGGAGTCAGTGACCGCCGGTTGGAAAGCCGGAGGCGTCGACGCCGTGTTGATCCAATACGTTCCGTTCCTCTACGGGAGACGTGGGCTGGCGCGGACGCCCGCGCGGATCGCGCGGATGGCAAAGTCCCGAGGCGTCAGAACAACCGTCTTCGTACACGAGCCCTGGGTTCCACCGTCGCGCCTACCTTGGCTGATCCTATCACCGCTTCAGCGTCGGCAACTGCTTGGCCTTGCAGCTGTGACGGATGCAGTGGTCACACCCGTCCCTGCCTGGGCTGCGTTGCTCGGACCCGCCACCCACGTGCTATACGTGGGCAGCACGCTGGGAGAACTGCCGTCCGACGACACCTCGGAGCCGCCGCCACCATCACCCGTCGTCTTCTCACCGTTCGCGGCGGGGCTCAATTGGGATTGGATCTGTGCCGCCGTCGAAGCGATCGGATCCGGGCTAACAGTGGTTGGATGCGATCGGGAAACGGCGCTGGCGCACCCAGTCGTGGGCAGCAAGATGAGCCCGCAGTGGGAATACAGGGGCCGACTGCCCGCCCCTCGCGTGCTGGCGACCTTGAGTGGCTCGCAACTGGTGCTGGCACCGTTCGTCGACGGCCTAACCGGACGTCGGACATCGGCCATGGCTGCCATGAGCGTAGGCGCACCGCTGCTCTCTTCGCGCGGCAGGCTGTTCGATGCGGCCTTCGCATCCGGCCCGACAGCCACCGCCACCTCGCGCAGCGACTTCGTACGCCAGGCACAAGAGATCTGGGCATCACAGAGCGCTGACCGCGACAGGGACGCGCGCGTGGCTTGGTATAAAGAGCACCTCGACTCATCCGTACTCGACAGGCGGTTGCTAGAGATCATGATGGGGGAGCCCGCCTCGTGACACGGACTCGGCGGTTCCTGGGCGGACTCACTCTGGGCTACGTCAACCAGGCGCTGGTCACACTGGTGGGCCTGTGGCTCACGGCGTTCTTACTGCTGCGACTGGGTCAGGACGATTACGGACTCTGGCTGGTGGGTACGCAGATCCTCGGCTACCTGATGCTGCTGGACCTCGGCGTTGTCGCGTTGCTGCCGCGAGAGACCGCATTCGCCACGGGACGATCGGGCAACGCCGACGCAGCCGAGGACCTCCCAGAGATCGTGGGCCGCACCGCCCGGCTCGTCTTGTGGCAGCTGCCTCTGGTCGCGCTGATTGCGGCGCTGGTGTGGCTGGCGCTGCCGCAACTCAACGGTCTGCAGGACTTGGCATATCTCGGTGTGGTGCAGACCGCGACCTGGACCATCGGTACTGCCCTGACGGTTGCGCTCGTGGTGCAGGACCTGGGCCTGTACGCCCTGGCCATCGGCTGGGGAGTCGGGCAGGTGCTATCGCAGGTCCTCTGGCTCTGGAGGGTGCGTCGCCGTTACCCCAGCATCTTGCCGCGGGGGCTCGCACGAATGAGTAGGGAGGTCCTGCGCGACCGGCTGACTCGCAGTGGCTGGATCTCCGTGGCTCAGGTATCACAAGTCCTGCTCTCCGGAACCGACATCCTGGTAATCGGCAAGCTGCTCGGACCTCAGGCAGTAGTGCCCTACTTCTGCACTGCCAAGGTCCTGACCGTGCTGGGCCATCAGCCGCAGATGCTGGCCCATGCCGCTCAGCCGGCCCTGAGCGAGCTACGCGCAGGACCGGACAGCCACCGCCTAGCGGACGTGTGCACCGCTCTGACCAGAGCTATCCTGGTCTTGAGCGGAGCGATCGTCTGCGTAGTCATTGTCGTGAATGAAGGGTTCGTGTCTTGGTGGGTTGGGACGGAGCAGTATGGTGGGTTCTTGCTCACCACACTCCTACTTGCGGCAATGCTGCTACGCCACTGGAACGTGACAGCCATATACTCGCTGTTCTCCTTCGGACGCGACCGCAGGATATCACTCACGACTCTCGCGGACGGCCTGGTAACGGTGGGCCTATCGAT
>JBDHHP010000178.1:0-9006 GCA_039589275.1 Gemmatimonadota bacterium
TCCCATCACACGCCTGTAGTAGGCGCAATCATCGCACGACGTCGGACAGAGCAGCCCCGCTCTTCCATCTTCGGGCTCCCAGACAGCAAGCTGAAAACACCACGCCGCCCGCATTGAGTGGACCACGCAGTCCCTGCACTCACTTCTCACCTCGCCACCGCCGCTCAGGTACTCCCAGCACCGGAGCGGTTGCCGAGCCCGTGTCGCAGATGGCAGGACTTCAGAACCTGCGGTCAGGGACTCGGGGAGGAGAGTCTCGAGAGTCTCGCGCTTGATACGGTAGTGTCCCCCAGCCGTACGGACTCCGTCCAGTCTCCCCTTCCTGATCCAGTTCAAGACGGTCGCGGGGGTTACAGCGCAGATCTCCGCAGCCTGCCCCGTGGTGAGCCAATTGCCAGCTTTCTGTTTCATAATGTGCCGTATTTCGGCTTTTTATGGAAATGTTCAGGCACTTGCGCCGAACAATCGCATAGTATACGTACCAAGAGCCATATGTCAAACCGTAAAATCGCAAATAATCCATAATATCGATTGTAGCGCCCGGCCAGTTGACACCAAGATCCACTTTCCATAAGATCTGATGTCGGCGTTTTATGAGTAATTTGACCAATTCAGTTAAGGATCTATGTGAAGATTATGGATTCACAGCTGCTTACGACTGGAGATGTGGCAAAGCTATGTGGCGTTACGCCGGACGCCGTCCTGAAGTGGATCAAGGCCGGAAAGCTTGCCGCACAGCGGACTCCCGGCGGCCACTACAGGATCTCTCGCCAGACTTGCCAGGATAGCGGCCTGATCCAAACAGCCGCTATCGCGGTGCATTCCTCCGACGCGGCCGATTCGTTGGAGCTTCCGGTACCTGCCCGGTGTTGGGAGTACTTCGGCGACAATGGACGTCCCAAGGAAAGCTGCCGTGATTGCGTGGTTTACGTCTCTCGTGCGGAGAACTGTTACAGGCTGGCCGCATTCGGTGACGAGATCGGACATAGACTGAACTACTGCGCGACAGATTGCGGCGACTGCGCGTTCTATCGGGCTCTGCGGGGCCTAGCGACGACCGTATTGGTGGTTACGCGCGATGACGCGCTGACTCGCAGGCTCAGCAAGGGCATCGACGTGCAGCTTGTCTCGCTCCACTTCGTCAGATCGGGCTATGATTGCTCTTCCGCAATAGGCAGCTACCGCCCTGCAGTGATAGTACTGGACAGTGACCTGCCTGAGGTGTTGGAAGGCCATCTGGTGGAATCGGTCACACAAGACATTCCGGGTGCTGTGGTCTTCATTGCGTGCCGCGACGGAGATGAAGCCGCCGTGAATAGCCTCAACGTACCTGCTATTCCGGCTCCGTTCACGGCCGCGCAACTGGAGAGACTGTCCGTGGGCGTGACACGCTCACCGGACCGCGCACCCCTCGAGCTCGCTTAGCTCTCCCGCCTGCGTCTAAGGCACGCTCTCCTGAGCCCTCGGTGTGATTCCGAAACCACCGCGAGCGGCGTATTGTAGTTGGCGTCAAGCGGACTCTGCGATCGGCAAGAGAGAGGTTTCACATGCGTACTGTTGCGTTCGGGAGCAAGAGCTACGAGCTGGACGACTACGGTTTTCTGGATCCGCCAGATCAGTGGGACGAGGACTTCGCAGCAGGGATGGCCAAGCTAGCTGGAATCACCCACGGCCTGACTGAACGCCACTGGGAGTTCATTCGGTACCTCAGGCACAAGTTCCTCGATGAGAAGACGGTACCGGTCTTGGTGATGGCGTGCGCCGAGAACAAGATGCACTTGTCAGAGCTTCGTTCGTTGTTTCCGACCGGCTACCATCGGGGCGCTTGTAAGATCGCGGGAATCAACTACCAGTTCATGTACGAGACGAACTACTGGCTCACGTATGAAACCGCCCCGCCGGCAAAGTCCCGTTATGAACTGGATCAGCTCGGGTTTCTCAAAGATCCGGCGCAGTGGGATGAGGATTTCGTTGAGTTCACTCTTTCGCATCGGAAACCACCTACGGAGCCGTCCAACCTACACATGCAAGTCGTGCGGTACCTACGTGACTACTTTGCAGTGCATCGGACTCTTCCGACGGTGTATGAAACCTGCTCGGCCAACGCCTTGAGTCTGGATGATCTCCGGGAACTCTTCCCTTCCGGGTACCGTCGCGGCGCATGTCGTACTGCGGGATTGCCGTTTCTCGGTTGAGCCCTCTCTATCGTCGGCTACTTGATTTCAGCTTCTTGCCCCCAATCGTGACAGCGAATGGAAGCAGTAGGCTGGCGATAGCGAGCAGCCATAGCACAACCGCGATCGGGCTGTCGAACAGAATGGACCACTCTCCTCCGCTGAGTGCCAGCGATCTACGTAGGCTCTTCTCCATGAGTGGCCCGAGCACCAATCCCAGAATGACTGGCGCCAACGGGAAATTGGCCTTGCGCATGATGTATCCCACGAAGCCCAATAGCGTCATCAGCACGAGATCGAGAGCGCTGGAATTCACTGCGTAGACGCCGACGCAACTCAGCGCCACAACGGCCGGCATCAGGATCCAGCGTGGAAGCTGGAGGACCTTCACGAACACACCGACTAGTGGAAGGTTCAGCACCAGTAGGATCACGTTGCCGACGTACATCGAGGCCACCAGTCCCCAGAACACCTCCGGATTCCGCTCGATCAAGAGCGGCCCGGGCGTGATGTTCAGTCCCATCAACGCACCTAGCAACACAGCGGTCGTGGCACTACCCGGCACACCAAGCGTCAACAACGGAATCATCGCCCCATTGGCTGCCGCGTTGTTCGCAGCCTCCGGAGCAGCCACCCCGCGTGCGTCGCCCTTGCCGAACGTCCCTTCCCGGTCGACCATTCTCTGCTCCGCGCTGTACGCCACGAAACTGGCGACGGTGCCGCCCGCGCCCGGTAGGACCCCTACGAGAAAGCCGACAACACTGCCACGCACCATGGTCCAGAACGTCCCTATCAGATCCCGTAGACGCAGGACAACGCGCCCCACAGAACGAACCGACCTGGCTCCGCCATCGGTCCGCTCCAACATCAGCAGGACTTCACTTATGGCAAACAGGCCGATGGTGACAACCACGAAGTCCATGCCATCCAGCAAGCGGAGTTGTCCCAACGTGAATCTGGGCACTGCACTCTGCGGATCGAGACCTATGCTCGCCAGTAGCAAGCCGAGTCCCGTGGCTGCGATCGCCTTTGGGAGACTGCCACCGGCCAGGCTCGAGAGAGCCGAGAACGCGAAGACCATGAGGGCGAAGTACTCAGCCGGCCCGAATTTGATTGCCCATCGAGACAACGCCGGCGCCAGCAGCACCAGACCAAGCGCTGACAGAGTGCCGCCCACGAAGGAGGCAGTGGCCGACACCGCGAGCGCAGACGCCGCCTCACCCTTTCGCGTCATTGCGTGACCGTCGATGCCCGTTACAACGGCCGACGCAGTGCCAGGGATGTTGAGCAGAATGGTGCTTATGGAATTGCCGTACTGAGAGCCGTAGTATATCCCGGCGAAGAAGATGAGGGCGGATTCGGGTGGCAGTCCAGTAGCAAATGTCAGTGGCAAGAGGATTGCAATCGCGTTGATCGGACCCACGCCAGGAAGCATCCCCACCGTCGTGCCAATCAACACGCCGCAGAACGCTAGCCCCAGGTTGACCGGCTGCAGTGCAACAGCGAAACCATCCAGTAACAACGAGATGGATTCCACTTACTGTCCACCACGCAAGAAGAGGCTGCCAATCGGTAATGCGATACGGAGCACGTACTGGAACAGGACGTATAGAACGGCGGAGATCGAGGCCGCGCTCGCCAAGCTGGGCAGGGGCCGACCGCCCAGCAGAAGTGAGAAAACGGCAACTGCTGAGGTTGTCGAAACAAAGAAACCAAGTGTAGAAAGCAGGGTTGCGTAGGCAACGAGACTCGCAGCGCCAACGGCGAGCCTGATCCAGGCCTGTCGCGCTGGCCAAGACGACTCAGAAAGTGGCCGGGCGACCAGAGCAACTCCACCGACCAACAGCAAACCCGCTGCCAATAACGGAAACGCCTTGGGACCGAGAGGATCAGTCACGAACCCGACGGTGAAACCCCTCGCCTCAACCGCGACGACGAGGCCGGTCAAAATCACTATGAATCCGGCAATCCGGTCGGATTGGAATCCCCTAGGAACACCTGTCCTCATCTTAGCAGCCCGATCTCACGTGAAAGCTGCTCGAATTCGCGCACCTGGTTCCGGACGAAGTCCTCGAACTCTGCGCCAGCGAGCGCAAGAGGACGCAGCCGGCTCAGGCGCCTCGCCGCCTGCCACTGCTCAGATGCTTCCAACTCGCGCATCACTCCGACCCAATGGTCGTACGCGGCTTCCGTTATCCCACCTGGTACATAGAAACCACGCCAGGTCACCCACACCACGTCAAAACCTTCTTCTCTCGCAGTGGGCACGTGAGCCAAGGGCCCCTCGACACGCTCCGGAGCCAACACCGCAAGGACTCGCACGTTGCCAGCTTCGAGCTGAGCTTCGATCTCTGAACCTTCTCCAGAGAAGACAGTGACGAACCCGCCAAGTAGAGCGGTGAGCGCTTCCCCTCCACCGTCAAACGGTACATATCGAACCGACCGTGGCTCGATACCGGCGGCACGTGCCAGCAACATCACCTTCATATGATCCTGCCCCGCAGCCGCACTGCCACCGCTGACAATCACCGCGGCAGGATTGCGTGCCCAATGGACCATCAACTGGTCCAGCGTATGCCACTCGGCATCATTTCTTACCACCAACACGCCATACTCGGCCGCGACCGCGCCAATCCACCTCACGTCTTCTACTGTGAGGTGACCGAACTGACCCTGAGCAAGCCTCAGAGTCGTGGCAGGACTCGCGGAGAAGAACACGTTGGTGTGACCCGAGCGTTGCGTTACGGCGTGGGCGAATCCTACACCGCCACCCGCACCCGGCATGTTGGACACTCTCACCGGCCCGGGAGACAACTCTAGATGTTCCATGATGCGGGCGGTTATGCGGCAGGCCAGATCCCAGCCCCCACCGGGATTAGCCGGCGCAATGCACTCCCACCCTCTTTCGGTTTGGGGCTGCGTGCACGCCGCGACCAGTACCAACACGCAGCCTGTCGCATACCGAAGCAGCCTGCTCAAGTGAGTCTCCTCAGGAAAGCCTAAAGATGGTGATCCGAGTACCCCCGAAATCGCAGCGCTTTCCCCCACGCGGCGGTCGATGTTCTCGGTCATGCTCCACACTGAGGACTCGGCTGAACGGAACATCCAACCATCGGGTCACAACGCGGTCCAGTTTGCGGGATCCGTAGGGAGGATCAGCGAACGCAATGTCGTAAGCAACGCAGTCGATCTTCTCCACGAACGGGATTGCGTCGCGCTTGAAGACCCGGGTGCGCGAACGAACCCTGAGCGCCGCCACGTTTGCCTTGAGAGCATGGAGGCTGGCCGCACCGTTCTCGACAAAATCCGCCTTAGCTGCTCCTCGCGATAGGGCCTCCAGCCCGAGCGCGCCCGACCCCGCGAATAGATCGAGCACACTCGCCCCCGGTAGATCGGGTTCCAGTAGGCAGAGCCATCGATCCCTGACATCTTCGGCCGTGGGCCGGACCCGAGTCCCTGGCGAGACCAGATCCCGCCCTGCCCACTTCCCGGCTACAATCCTCACTCGGTGTTTGGCAGCGATGAGGCAAGAGGTGGAGAAGCACTCATGGACGCGGCGCACCCACGCGAGTCCACAGCAGCACCACACATCCCTCACCAAGAGCAGAATATTCCACCGGGGCATCCGAAGCCCGACTGTACAGCTCAATAGCGTACACGTCTTCCGGCCATACCACCGTACCCAGCAACTCTACGCTTCCATCGAAACCGAGCAGTTCCCGCCCGTCCACGTACATTCGCGGTACACACCTGCCAACGCCGTGGCCCAGCATCATGACCCTCCCTGAAAGCCCATCTTCGGTCGGCTCGGGCAACTCCATCACAGTCACACCCGGCACGCCGGCGAGGAAGTCGTACACGTCGCTCACTGCCTCGACCCGCTGGTCGATGGACTCAGGCGATACTTGGAACCCGAATCCCCTCTGTTGTCTCTCGTAGAATCCCACGTTACCGAGATAACGCGAACGCCTGATTCGATCCGCTTCCACAATCACAGGATCGACTGTGATGGCCGAAGGCCGCAAGAGAACGGATAGCTCAACTAGTACCCGATCCTCATCGATTTGCAGCTGTTGGGTCCACTCACGGTAACCGACCCGCCGAAACGCCACCACATTCCCTCCCAGATTCCATTCGGCACCGACTATGTCGAAGGTGCCATCCGCACGCGTCGTCGTCGTGTCCCTATCGTTGAGGCTCACGGACACCGCCTCCAAGCCGAAACCGGTCATTCGATCAGCCACAATCCCCGACACCGTACGCGTCTGAGAAGTGCGAGGCTGTCCGCCTCGAAGTTCGAAGTCTAGGCGCCATATGGGGTGAGACGCGATGTACGAATCCGCATGCATCTCGCCCGGCTCCCGGTCCCAGGACTGCAGCAGCTCTCCTCCGGCTACCCTCGGGTAGATCAGAGTTGCTGCCCGACTGCGGTCACCGCGATGCTCCGCTTGCACTCTTACCAGACGGCCCACAGGTATCCCGCAAACGGCGAAGAAGCCGCCATCATCGGCGATGCTCGATTGAGCCAGATCAATCGGCGCGAACTTTCCCGCCGACGGAACGATCTCCTGCCACGAGGCGTTGACACGGGCGTCGGCCACGGGGGCGCCTGCTTCGTTCCGCACCACTCCGATTATCGCTCTGCGACCGACGCCGATTCCGTCGTCTCCGCAGAGCCGGCTCCCCATGCCCGAAACAGAGGGAATCGCAAACGAAACCGCGTGCTCAGTCATGCGCGCGAGCGCGATCTTCCGGTCCGGCGAGCGATACCCAATCGAGTCGAGCCAAGGGTGAGAGAAAGACAGCTGGTAGTCCCCCTCCAGTGGTACAGCGAGCCGGAACTCGCCATCTCGGCCCGTATTCGTCCAGAAATCAGTTCCGTTGATCGTCACGCGCACTCCGGCCAGCGGACCGGCCTTGGTGCTGTCGTAGACCGACCCGGACACCTGAGCGAGTGCCGCCGGATACGTCTTGGTGCCGTCGCGCGCGGTTACCTCCAAGATCTCCCCTCCCACGTCTCGGAAACCGCGAACGTAAGCCTTGTCACGTTGGGTCCTTATAGCCGGGTCGTTCGAACCCATTCTGCGCAGCACCGGTGTACGGATTTCCCAACGTTGCACGATCCACGCACCCGATGGAAGCCGCATGAAATCGACTGTGCCACCCACCCGATCGTCCTGGGCTCTGTAGGGAAGCTCTGTGAAGGAGACCTCTAGAGTGCGCAGCTCCGACGTCGACTCGTCGAGCCAAAGCACACCGCGAACGTCTGTACTGGGCGCATCGTTCACCGGATCGAAGGCCAAACCAACCAAACCAGCGTGGTCAGTCGGATCACGCCGGACGTAAAAGCAGTGTCCGGCCAAAAACGAATCGTCGAGTAGAACCTGAACATCGGGTATGTAGTACGACACCTCGTTCCCGCGCACCACGATATATCCTTGCTCCGCCAGCTGTCGAGCGGGAAGGCTCGCGTACGGCCGCGTGGTCACTTCTTCGATTGTGCGTCCAGTTTCTTTCCTGATCTCACGGCGATTCTGCGACAACTCGCGGCTGTAGCGGTAGCGCCGGTAGCGATACAGCGTCTGGCCCGCACTCCAAGCGGTTGCGGCGAGCGCCTTACGAATCTCCTCCCATATGAGTCCGGTCTCCGCCGCTATCTCGGGGTTGATACGGCAACGATCGCGGCCCCGAACCTGAATCATCGTCAGGCGGATCGGGAGAGCGTCAATATGCAGGTTGCTCACGATGGAGCCCGACGGCGGGATCTCGAACGGCTCGGAGACAAACGCCTGGTATCCGATGCGTTCCGACCTCAAGCGATATGTGCCCCCGCCTGGTGCGCGGAGGTTGAAGCGGCCGTCCCGCGACCAGAGAACGCGCGCGGCCTCGACGCTGTCAGAATCCAGTAGAACGATGAAGCCGGTACCCACCACGGCACCGGTCGCCGCATCGACAACGGTTCCTTGCACCGACTGTGCCGATAGCGAGTGGCACGCGCCACTCAGGAGGAGACCCGTCAACGCAACATATGAGCAGTGGAAGCTGAGTCTCATTCTCGCCATCATAAAGCGAAGTTAGTCGTTACGACGCTTCGGACGAAGGCCGGGCCACTGCGGCCCGGCCCCGGAGATCACGAGTCAAACGGCTCAATAGGTGGACGACTGCGAAGTCTACCTAGTCCCTGCTCCAGCGTCGTCGGTCGTGGCCTTCTCTTCCCGGCCCGCGTTCTTCACGTACTTGTCGAGCCACGCGACCCACCGGGCCCACATATCCAATTGGGTCTCCACGGTGGCCGGTCCATGGTGCTCAAACGGATAGAAGTAGAGCGCCGACGTCTTGCCCAGCGCTTCCAGCGCCTCCTGCAACCGCCACGAGTGGATCGGGAACGTGCCAACGTTTTGGTCGTGCTCGCCGTGATACATCAGTAGCGCGCCGTTCAGGTGGTCGATTTGGAAGAAGGGTGACATCTCGAGGTAGACCTCTGTGGCCTGCCAGAGGGTTCGCCGTTCGTTCTGGAACGAGAACGGCGTCAGCGTTCGGTTGTTGTTGCCGTCAAGAAGGGCGTGTGCACCATGGCGTTGTAAGTGCTGAAGGCACCATAGCTGTGGCCACCGATGGCGAGACGATCGCGGTCAATCACGCCTTCAGCATCGAGGAAGTCAATCACAGCAGCCAGGTTGTTACGCAAGTCATGTACGTAGTTGTCGTTCATCCGGCCTTCGTCACCAACGATGGGCGCGTCAGGTTGGATTACGACGTATCCTGCCCGTACCAAGCCCTCCATACTGCGCGTACTCACGTTCGGGAAACTGTTCTTGTTGTATCGCTCGAG
>JBDHHP010000179.1:0-7530 GCA_039589275.1 Gemmatimonadota bacterium
GCTCTCGGCGATCCAGCCACGATAGAAGACCTCCGGCCCTTGATCGGATATGGCGCGAAGCACTCGTGCCAGATCGTGCTGCATGAAGCGCTCACCGGCAGCAGGTGCTTCTGCGTCACCCGCCAGGAAGTACGTGCGCGCCCCCACTGACTCGGCCAGTTCATCTGCGGCCGACGCAAAGCGCTGAGCCTCCTCCGTCGGAAGAGCAAACCCGTTCTCAGCCAATTGCAGAGCCGGTGCAATCAGCTCGGCGAGCGGCTTTGTACCGTAGGAACTTGCCGCCTCGGAAAGAGCGGCCACCGTGCCGGGAATTGCAATGGTGCTGTAGCCGTAAGTGTCAGGGTCGCTCGCGGGATCATCGGCGGGTGCACTTGCCGGCACCTGCGTTGTCCCGTCAATCCCCACGAATTCGCTGTCTCCCGTGCGGATCAAGATCTGCGTCCTGCCGCCCAGTCCGGACATGGACGGCTCCACCACTGCTAGTGCGAACGCGGTGGCGACGGCTGCGTCCACTGCGTTGCCGCCCGACTCAAGCATCCTGCGCCCGACATCGGTTGCCAGTGGCGCACCGCTCACGACCATCCCGCGAGTCGAGCGACTAGTCTGACCCGGCCCATATGCTGGATGCTCGGTTCTGGATTGCGCGGTGTCACATGCCGCCAGACCGATGACGACAAAGAGCGTAACGCAACACGTCAACGACGCGTGTGTCACATCGCACCTGCCTCGTGCCGAACGGCGCGCCCCGGTGCAGCATCCGTCACGAGCTCACCACCGTCGAGCACGACCGTCCCGTTCACTATGACATACTCCACACCCTCCGAGTACTGCGCCGAGTTCAGGTAAGTAGCGCGGTCGATGACGGTGGTAGGATCGAAGATCGTGATGTCGGCGTATGCGCCCTGAGACAGCCTGCCCCGATGCCGCATTGACGGGGCAGCTTGCTCCAGCCGCTGTGCCGGCATGATGGTCATCTTGCGAAGCGCCTCCATCAGCGTCAGATGACCCTCCTCTCGCGTCAACCGGCCGAGCACGTGAGCGAACGTGCCAGCGCCACGGGGATGCCCTTTACCATCAACGATCACTCCATCGCTCGTAATCATGACGAGCGGGTGTTTCAGCGCCAGCAGCATCTCGTTCTTGGGGATGAAGAAAGTGACTATCGTGGCCCCCCGCTCGCGCCACAACTCAAACGTCTCCGCGTTCAACCTCTCGCCGGTATCCACCAGCATGATCGAGTCGACCGTCACGCCTCCGAACCTCTCCTCCCATCCGGGATCGTACAGCGCAGACTCCAGGCGGGTACTGTTGGCGAGATAGGGATGGATATCCGCCATGATGTCGACACCGTTACGTCTGGCACCGGCAATCATCTCGAGCGAGGCTTCCATGGATCCAATGGCTGAAGAAGCGAGGTGGACTATCTGGCAGCTTGCGCCAGTGATTGCGGCGGCAGCAATGACCTCCTGCACCGACTGGACAATCGTCTCGGGGAATACCGATCCCTTGTAGCGCGAGTGCACATGTGCTGGCACACCGTGATCCTCCGCGACCTGGAACATGTCGACGATCTCCTCGTACGATGCTCCGGGCGTGTAGTTGATGCCGAACCCGATCCCGACGGCCCCAGCTTCGATTGCCTGAGCTGCGATCCGCTTCATCGCTCTGCGTTGATCCTGACTGGCGGGAGCGTACAGGTCCGTTGCGCCGGCTGCCTCGCGAATGTCCGGGTGGCCTACGGTGGTCCCGTAGTTGACGAGTGAACCGTCCGCACCGAAGGAGCGGTACCAACCGTCAACATCCACAGGGCCACCATGCATGCTGATCACCGTGGTGACGCCGTCCTTGATTTTGTAGCGCTGCGGTTCGCGGCTGGTACGGATGCGCGCCAGGATGTCGATGAAACCCGGTGCCACGACCAAGCCTGACGCGTCAATTGTGCGGCTTGCCTCGATCGCTTCCTCGGTAACCGCGACTATGCGGTCTCCCCGCACGAGCACGTTGCGCACCGCAGCGAGACCTGAGGCCGGATCGATCACCCTACCGCCGACGATTGCCAGGTCGCCGGATGGCTGCGCGCCGAGGATAGAGGGAAGGAACAGGGCAATCAACAGAGGTCTTCTGATCATTGGAGAGAGCTCCGAAAAGTGAGCCATCGCTTGGAATAGCGGGAATGTACCGTGGTGGGCGGCGGGCGACAGGTAGAGGTTCAGATATGTATCGGGCCAGGCCCGTGGTGCTACGCGATTACAGGGCAGTCTGCAGCGATCACCAAATCGTACCCCGTATCCGCTGGGCCGATTCCTTACATCGGTCGGCCTTGTTCAGGTCACCCAACGACTCGTACGCCGCAGCCATGCCCTCCCATGCCGGTGCGTAAGTCGGTTCGTCCAACAAGCACTGCTCGTATTCGGCGAGGGATTCCAGCGGGCTGCCGGTTCTGAGCAGCGACTCACCCTCCTGCATATGGCCTCGAATACTGTCAATCGCCGCAGTGAGCCGGCTAGCCAATATGTCTTCGCCGCTCACAACCATCATCGAGCACGGCATGTCTCGAGCGACCTTTTGAGTGACGCTCCCCACCAGCGCACGCGGTTGATTGCTCATCCCCTCAGCACCCATTACCACTAGATCGCACTTGAACTCCACCACCGCCGAGAGAATCTCCGCGTGGCTACTACCTTCACGTACCTGGGTCTGCACCTCGACCCCTGTGACATCGAAGTCTCGAACCAGAGCGTTGAGGTCCGAGCGCATTCTCTTCAGCTCGCGGGTGGAGGAAGTGTCGTCCGGCCGGATCATTCGGGCGTAGATCTCAGGCATGGCCTCACGTACCCTGAGTAGGGTTAGTCGGGCGTCGAACTGCTTGGCCAACCGGATCGCGTTGTGCAACGCTCTGTGGGCGGCCGGCGACCCATCCACAGGGCAAAGGATGGATGTCGGTGGCGCAGACCCAGGTTGCGCGACCAGCCAGACCGGCTTCACGGAGTTGCGAAGCACGCGTCGCGCGGTAACGCCGAGCCGCACATCCTGCTTGCGACCCCGGCTGGCGCCAAGGACTATTAGATTTGCGTTCTTCTGCTCAGCATACTGACAGATGCGGTACGATGCCTTGCCGCTCAGCAGAGCTACGTCTTCAACGAATGCTCCGTCAGCCTCAATGCGGACCTTCAAGTCCTCGAGCAGCGCCGTTACCGACTCTTCACCAGCATCATCAGTCCCTACGTCTGACAATAGCTCCGGCACCACATGCAACAGCAGGATGCGAGAATCGAAAGCCCGCGCCAGAAACACGGCACTAGCGGCATTTGCGTCGGTGGTGTCCTGTAGGTCCGTAGGCACTAGGATTCTCTTCAGTTCGTGCATCCCGCCTCCGGCAATCGGGTTGACATCTTGAACTTGCGCGAGAGTTCCGCCATGCCCGCCAAGGTCACGTATCAAGCGGCAGGCGGGGAGCCTGTGCTGCTGCTAGGAACACCGGGCAGACTGTGGACTGAACGACGCGTTCGGTCACGCTTCCGACCGTAGTCTGGTCCGAACTTCCGCCGCGCCCGCGTGTTGCGATCATGATGAGATCCGCACGTTCCTCCTGACTGACGGCCAAGATGGTGCGAGCAGCCCCAGATCCGGTTACCATCGCCCTCGCCTTGAACCCACGGGCGCGTAGCGCCTGAACAACGCTGTTGAGATAGTGCTTGAGCCGAGGCGCTTCAGACTCCGCCTCCGGGACTGTCAGCAACAGCACGTCACTGTCGAAGATGCGAGCCATGGTTCGAACATACGGCAGCACCATCTCGGCGCTCTCCGAACCGTCGAGGGTCACCAACAACTGCCGGAAGCGTGAGGATCTGCTCGTCCACTTTTCAGTGGGTCGGAGTAGAAGCACCGGACAGTCGCTTAGGCGCACGACCTTGTGCGCTACGCTTCCGGCGAGCAACCGCTCCATGCTCGATCGACTCCGCGTTGTCATTACGATGAGATCTGCTCGGACATCCCGTGCCAGGCGGACAATGCCATCTGCAACCGGTCCCTCTTTGACCGTGTAGTTGACCTCCACATCTCCCTGCCGCAACGACCACGCGACCTGCTCCAGGTAAGAAGCAAGTTCGCCGGCGGTGCGACGTTCGCCAGTCGTCTCATCATCCTGCTCTTGCACCCCCGACGTACCTCGACGGGCGATCGCAACGAGTTCCATGCGTCCCTGGCAGGCATGCGCCACCACTTCCGCCAGCGGAAGTGCTTGCTCGGCGAACGACGATCCGTCGAGCGGCACTACGATATCGTCGTACATCACCTCATCTGCAGGTCGGGCCTGACGCTGGTAAGGCAGCAGATACTGACCCCCGAAGAAACGCCCCAGATGTTCGTCGAGCGGTAGCGGTGGACCGAGACGAGAGCGGAAATAGGTGAACGCCATGTATAGGGCGGGGATGAACAAGAGGTACGTCCAAGCACCCTCGGTGAACCGCTCGTAAAAGATGATTAAGGTCGCAAAGGAGGTCAGGACAGCGGCTACTGCAGTGCCGAGCAGCGTTGCCACTCCCGGAATTGAGAGCTTAATGCGCAGCTCACGCGCGAGTCGTTTGGCGGCAGCCCAGCCCGTCAAGCTGAGCAGGATGAACACACCGGCCGCATAGATCGCCAGATACGTCTCTTCCCTCGTGCCGAACGCCAGAAAACACACGCTCACGATCGCCACTTCCAACCAGACGGGTCTGTCAGCTACGTCAAACCGGTTCCGAATGCCGAAGAACGCCGGTATGTACTGCCGGTAGCGTAGGCCGAGCGCCAGGTTTTGTATCCCCTGGGCACTCGCTGCCGCCGCAGATCCCAAGACAACGACGCCTACCAACGTACCGACGTAGGGCAACGGCGCCGGCAGCAACGCATCCATGGTCTGCGTGAAGACGGAGACGTGCGTGTTTGTGGGATCAGAGAGGGAGAGGATAGCCGGCCCCACGACCAGCATCGTGACACATGTTGTGCCCATGATGATCATTAGGCTGCCAAAGGCCTTGCGGCTCTTCTGCTCGTCCGTTCCCTCGTATGCCGCCACGAGGTTTGCAAAGATCTCGATCCCGGTCATGAGCGCCAGAATTCGGGCGTAGCCGCCCAAAGTGAAACCCAGGTACTCCGGGCTGAAGGCTCGGAGATCCAAACTGGGGAGATGGAACCCCTCTCTCCAGATTGTGGCGCCGACCATGGTCCATAGCAGCACTAGCACGGCAAGTGTGGCCGGGCCAAAGGCCGCTGCAGATGTCTTCGGTCCTCGATTCACCACCCAGCCTGTTGCGATGCTTATGAAGACAGCGAGGAAGGTCCGGACCTGGATACCGAAAATCCCTTCGTTAAGAATGGGATAACGGTCGGCAATGAAGGTCACTAGAGCGGCGATGCTCACGAGGAACGTCAGGGTGTACTCTACGAACGTGATTCCTGCGTTCACTTTGACGGCCCAGCTCCCAAACTCTTCCTCGCTGAGACCACTTCCACCGCTTCCATCCACGACCCACCGCATCACCAGTCGGTACATGGCCGCGACCATGACCACCGTGAAGACCACCAGCCAGACACTTGCGCCGAACGTGACGCGCGCCACGCCCGCTACGACAATCAGCCGTAGGAACGGCCCAAAGACGTACAGCGGTGATGTAGCCGGATCACCGCCGCCAGCGAGGGCGCCTTGGAACGCGTTGGACAGCTTGTGCGAGACGTGTGCCATCTTGTGCCCTTCCTGTATTCACCGCCCCTAGGCGGCCGCGCGACCTTCACGGCTCGACAAAATACGTCCTACCGACTGCTACGCTAGGAGCGAACCGATCACCGCCCTCGCTCGATCCTGTAGTTGATGTCCGTGCTAGTCCGCTCTCCCGTCTCCGCCTGAAGCGTCCACCGCCGCGAGAGCATGTAACGGATTCGGAACAGGCTGGCGGCGTCGAACAGACCGATACCGTAGGACAAGTACAACCGCGGCGACAGGTACTTGCCGGCGTAGAAAGAAGCCTCCTCCCACGCACCCTCCGTCTCTATTCTCGCTTCATCGATGCCAAACCTTCGCGCGATGCGCTGCGCTAGCATGTTGCCACCCCTGAGTCCCAGGGATGCGGCCGCGTTGCTTAACCGACTCCCTTCCGACTGGGACAGCTCCGATAGTGGCCGGCCCAGCAGCAAGTAGGCTAAGGCTTCGCTCTGCATCATCGGTGGCTCGGAGAACACAGTGACTTCCGGTGATTCTAGGGTCCCAGACACGTTCAGCCCAGCGGTTACACTGTCTCGGGTCTGTCGCACCGCTCGGATATCTAACCCCGGATTGTCGATCGGCCCCCCTGCGTAGATCAGGCGGCCCGTTTCGATAGTCAGGTCCTGACCGTATGCACGATACTTGCCTTGCCTGATCGACAGCTGCCCAGTCGCAGTTGTGGCCTGCCTCGGCTCATCGACGGCGAGGAGATTCCCGCTTGGCCAGCCCGAGAGCCCAAACCCCCGGAAAGACACGGAGTCACCCAGCACTAGCCGCACCTGGCTCCGGATATTCATCATGGGCCCGGCACTTTGCACGGTATCACCCACCATGATCACGTCCCGGGAGACCGGTACCGCCAGCGCAGGAATCTCGCGTAGTTCTATCTGTGCACGCGGCACCCGAACCTCACCAGAAACCGAGACCTGGCGCGCGACGGTGACGATGTCGATATCGGGCGATATCCAGACCTGTGCCTCGGGGACATTCGCAGCCTGTACGCGCGTTCCGGATATGTGAAGCTCCAATCCCGAATCGCTTGCGGACCCAACATTCCAGCGACCCGCGACCTCGAGTCGTCCAGGCCCGGACTCGACCGAGCCACCTATCCTGATTCCTCCCACTCCCTCACCAACAGCGGTCAGTTCGGCGTTCCGCAGTTCCAATCCCAACCTCGGCACATCTGCTTTGCCGATTAGGCTCGCCTCACCGGATATGTTTGGCTTCGCTACCGTTCCACCTATTGTGAAGTCCGAGTTGAAGTCGCCTGAGACAGCAGCGATCTGCGGGGAAACAGCCTCGACCCATGACAGGTCAGAAAGCTCAACCTGTAGTTGACCTTGGATTGGCTGCTGCGCGACTGAGTCGAGCAGCGGCCGATACTCAGGCAGTGCGAGTCGGCCCACGACATCCGCATAGGTCGAGTCGCGTGTCCCTGCTTGTTTGAGCAGGAGAACTAGAGACGTACTCACCCCGTTGCTGTCAGCACTGATCTCCACCAAACCACGTTCATAAGCTAGGGTTTGCTCTCCGGCCCGTAGTTGCAGTTTCACATCACCAGATGCCGACGTAACCCGAGCGACCCCCTCCAGAGCGCCCAGCTCAGTAGTGTGGAAGTCAGCAGAGGCATCGAGGGTCCCCCCTATGCTCAAGGTGGGAGGTAGCAGCGGGCCAAACCTGGCCAACGGAATTGACTGCGCGGTCGCGGCCAGGGACCAGCGACGGTCGCCCCGCCAGAACCTAGCCACACAGGTCCTCGCCTCGCCGGACACCGCACATGCTCGATCTTC
>JBDHHP010000180.1:0-7800 GCA_039589275.1 Gemmatimonadota bacterium
CTCGTTAAACGCCCCCCGGACCTGATCGGGCGGGTTGACGTCCTGCAGCACGATCTGCTCCACCCTGATTCCGGTCTCGTACTGATCGCAGAGTTCTTGCAGGCGACGTTCCACTTCTGAGGCGATCTCTTGCCGACCGATGGTCAGGACCTCATTGACGCTGCGGTCCCCGATCACTGCCCGCATTACCGCCTCGTTCATGGCGCGAAAGGTGTCGGAGCGGCGTTCCTCCCTGGGGTCGTAGAGGTTTCTGACCCTGAACAGGTACTTGTAGGGATCGTTGACCCGGAACTGCGTGGTCCATTCGACCACCGCGACGTTGAGATCCCCGGTGAGCATCAGTGACTCGTCGGTGAACCGGCCTTCCGCATACTGGGTGCTCACGCCGGCACTGGCAGTGCGGAAGCCGAATTCGGCCTTGAGCTGCCGCTGCACCGGCACCTTCATCACGGTCTGAACCGGCCACGCCCATTTGACACGGAGCCCCGGTTCGGCCTGGCGGGAGTACTTGCCAAAGGTCAGCACGACGCCGACTTCCTCAGCCGCCACCGTGAACACCGAACTCCACAGTAGAACGACACCCAGCAGGACCAGCAACCCGATGCCGACTGTTCGTATTGGCGGCACGTTCGGCGGCCACAACCGGTCGAGGCCGCCCTCGCCAGATCCTTGCGAGTTCATAAACGCCTCCTCTCATTCGGATTGGCGATGTGATGTCCAGTTGTTGTCTGGAGTCTAGCCCCTAGTACCGCCGGCGTGAAGAGAGCCGGACGACGGAGCGCCAGTGAAACACACGGATGCTCTGGCGGGTGTTTTAACCGGAGATGATCAGGGAGAGGTAATGGCCGTCTGGTCAACCCATGCGATCTGCAATGGTGTCGGTCTGATTTGGGAGTTTCGACACCACTCCTGCACCCAGAGTGCTACGGTTGACCAGTCCGATCGACGGTGTGGTGATTCTGCACACTGCACTTGTAGTCAGACCTGAGTGGTTGCCAACTCCTTCGCTCGGCCAGGCGTGAACCAGTCAAAGTACTTGTCAAACAGGATTGCGCTGAACCCGTCTCCAGTGCAGTTCGTGGCAGTCCGAAACATGTCCGGCAGGCCTCCCGATAAGGCAAGCCAAGTCACGACGAAATTGCTCCTCATCGGTTCCTCAAGACCTAGCATCGACGCGAACAACGTAGCGGTCCATAGAGCCGTGCCCATCCCCACAGGTAGCCCCGGAGCAGCGATCGTGAAGAGAACAAGTGCGGGTGTGGCGATGAGCAACGTAACCCAGCTGAGGTCCATGCCAAATACGTATGAGATCACAAACGGAGCGTACGCCACATACATCAAGGCACTCGCATTCATGTTCGCTATGGCGCCGAAGGGGACTACGAAGTCGGCAACCTCATCCCGCACTCCAACTTTTTTGACGTTTACTAGATTGACAGGTAGCGTTGCGAGCGAGGAGCACGTCCCGGCAGCAAAGAGGGCGGTAGGTATGTAGTACTCGGTCAGCGTCTTCTTTATCGGTCGTTTCGCTATGTAGCCTATGATGAAAAAGACATAGAAGAAGAACCACACAGAGCAGAGCGCAGCCGTGTAGACGGTCATCGTCAGATAATGGCCCATTCCCATTTTCGCGCCGAACCGCACGCCCAGAGTGATCCCGAACAACAACACTAGCGGGGCCATTATGTAGCCCATCTTGCCACCGACGGCGCTAATGCCCTTCTCGAACTTAGAAAGAAAACGATAGAGAGGATCTATCCAGGCCGCGACTCCCCCTAGAATGATGGAACCGAGTATTGCCAGCAAAGGAAGCGAGGCGCTTGCTTGCTCCGTGAACGCCCCCAGCATGCTCACCGCCTCCGACCACGCACCACTCCCTTCCGATGAAAAGGGTATCCCAAAGAGCAAGGATGAGGTGATCAGACCTATGAGCCCGGCCAACGCCGAACTGACTACGTACCAGAGGATCACGGAGGCAGCAAACCGCCCGGCCAAGCCTCGTCTCACCAATGTGGCAATTGCAGGGCTCAATGCGACGAATATGAGGAGCGGCACCAACATGATGACCACTCGTATGAAGAATGCGGTTCCCGTCGCAACAGGTCGGAGGAGGTCAGGTAGCAGTCCACCGGAAGTAATCCCGATGACCAAAGCGATGAAGGTCCAGACATACCCCGGGACTTTTCTCAAATGCAAGATGATGTTCCCCAATGGCTAGAGATGGTCGACAATCGCGCCGGCGCCGCGAAATCCCCGACGGACTCCATACGACCTTCCCGCATGATCTGGCTCACAGACCGACGGCGTAAAGGCAACTACACTGTCCCACTGGTCTCGACCGCGAGACCGCGGCCGGGTTCTTTCGGGGCCTATTGGCGACCCCCGGCACCACCTTGTGTCCGCGGCAGCTCAGCCGCGGCACCGTGTATTGCGTTGAACAGTAGCTTGAAGGTGACCCGTGGGATGGCGCGGAATTGCGGTCGGAAGCCTATCAGTATTACGTCACCATCACCGAGTCCCACGCGGACTACCGCCGGCCTGTCCGCAAGGTGTGTCTCTGCACCAACCTCAAAACCGCTCAGCAGTAGGTCGTTCTTCCCGTAGCGCGCCACCACCTCCACGGGTGAGACGAGCGAGCTCCCCTCTCCCTCGGGATGCACGAGCTCGAACGCCTTGCTGCGCCGAAACATCGCAGCCACCTCGGCCGGCATGCCGTACGCAATTGGGTGCGTATCGTCCACGTTCAAACGGATCAGCGATCCAGGAACAAAGAACTCCGTCGTAGGCAGGCCACGTAGGACATCACGAACGGGCAACTCGAACTGCTGGATGGCAAACTCGGTGGCATTGTCGAACGCCACCAGTGTACCGCCGGCCTCGACAAATCTCCTCAACTCTGCGGCACCCTCGACCCCCATCCCGCCTATGTACTCGGGAGGCATAGTGCCAGACGAGTGGCCATCAACAATCGCCCTAACACTTTGATCCGGCAATATGATCGCATCATATCGCGACAGATCACCGGCTCGTATGTCCGCGTCATGGAGAGTGTCAACCGCGAAACCGTACTCTTTCGCCAAGATCCACCGGGTCCAACCTTCATCCATGTTTGCGACCCATGACTTGTACAACCCAACACGAGGCGAATGCAGGCGAAAGAGAGTGGTGGTGGGTTGTTGACCGAGTCCAATAAACTCGAGTCCCAACTCCCGGGCCAGAGTCTCAACAAGCTCCGCGGTACCGCGTCCCTGCTCAACGATAATTGTACCGGTGCGATACGTACTGCCATCCGCCACAAACACCTCACCGCTCCACGACACCGGATTCCCTGCCGCCAGAAGCCTGTTCACAGCTAGGGCACTCAGGTTGTCCTGGTGCGACAGCAGATACCCGAATGCTGCATCCCCTTTCACTCCGCCTGGCGCGGGCTCAACCTCATCGACGACTTCCACTTCTGCATCAAACCGCCGTTCGACGCGGTCAACGTTCACCCCCATCGCGACGGGAAACGTCCAACCAGCAAGGTCGTACGGCGGGATCGGCGGACCACCGGAATACAGTCGCCGATCTGGGTACGCCTGCTTGTCCAGGATATGGGCGATGAAACCCCTAAACGCCTGCCCCCCGTACGCCAAGTAGCTGCCTGCCCCGTAGGACTTATCTCCAACGAGAAAGGGCGATATCGCACGGTGAACCTCCACACCAGCGCGGCGCAGGATTCTAACGAGCTCGATCGCCTCACTCCGATCCCACTGCTCAAGTGGAATCACCCATGCAAAGACATCTCCTTCTTTCTGAATGGCGTCACGGGCCATCGTGTACGAGTTGTAGAGCCAGTCCTCCTTCAAGCGTTCAGCGATGTCCAGTACTCCCATACACGCAGTGAGTACGTATTCAACCGCGTCACCCAGACGCCACCAGCCTCCCCGCCAAGGGTCGGGATAGAATACGCTGGGATTGGTTGTCGAAAGTGGAGCTCCGCGGCCTCCGAAGACCCCCGGAAGGGAGTCCGGGTCGTAGTAACGGGGTGTGGCATAGCGGAATAGCTGAGTCTCGGTGTGGACTCCCATGATGTTGTGACCGTAGACGGCGTAACGCAGACCGTCTGCACGCCACATGGGGTACTGTCGATGCTGGATCGCTCCCGGTTTTCGCTCCTCTCCAAACCGCTTGGCCATGTGCGCGCCAATGACGTTTACACTCTGCACCACCAAGGGGTGGATGTTAGGATTCACCGGATCATCGAATGGCGGCATGTGGATCCGGGCTGGAAAGGGTCCAGTTTGGTGCTGGATGTATAGGATCTGCGGATACCACTCCTCATAGAGCACGGGCGCAACAGCCTGACTCTCCTTCTGGGTATGCATGGCCCAGTCCCGGTTGTTGTCGTGCCCCGTGTAGAAGTGATAGAGCCCAGGCAATGGCGCTGTCTCATAGCGTGTACCGAGGTTCGATTCATACCACTCTGCCACCATGTCCATCCCGTCGGGGTTCATCACTGGCATTAGGAGCAGGATCACATCCTCACGGATCCGCCGCATCTCTTCCGTTTCCTCAGTCACCACCTTGTGGGCCAATAGCGGCGTCGACTGAACGGGTGCCACCTCGGTAGCGTGAATCCCAGCGTCGATCCACACAATGGCCTTCCCTTCCTTGGCTAGTTGCCGTGCCTGTACGTCGGTCAGATCCCGACCTCGGGCGAGACGCTCACTTATGTCCCGGTACTCGTCTAGTTGGCGGATGTTCTCTTCCGATGAGATGAACGCGAGAAGCAAGGACCGACCCAACACTGATTCGCCAATCCGGACCACCTTGACCCGATCGCTCGCTGCGTCCAGGCGCTCGAAGTAGGCTTCTATCTGATCGTACTTCGCCAGCTTGTAGTCGGCACCCAACTCGAATCCGAAGACGTCCCTTGGATGCGGTATGCTCTGCTGAGCCGCCAAGTCAGCTATTGCCGCTGCCGATGTCAGTAGGCCAAGAATCGCAAAGTACGCACCGATTGCCTTTTTCATTGTCGTCTCCTCACAAATCCGTCTCCAACGGCAGCTGCCTAGATGTCCGCAGCATCCTGAATGCCCACACCCACAGCGGGTAGACCGCGATCTTCCAGTCGTCTGTTCAGCTGGCTCAACTCATCTGCCAGCACGTTATCCAACCTCGAAAGTAGCTCATCCAATTCCGCAGAAAGCTGGGTGAGAACTTCATACGACTGCAACGTAGGACGTGCATCCGCACTCGTCACGATTCTCTTCAGGAACGCAAGCTTGTTCGTGAGCTTGATTCCGTACTGGAGTGCTCCGCTCGGGGACGTCATCTGTACCTGGTAGATCTCTTCCTCTACGTCCGAGAGGCTTTGCAGCAACTGCCGGCCCGATCCCGCTATTCCGCGATCGGAGGTCTGACCTATCCTGTCGTCGATTTGCCGCTTGATGTCCCTGATCCGGGCAACAGCCGATGTAGCGTCATTCAACCTGCGGTGGATTCGCACAGCCAACTTGAACTGCGCATCAAAGTCCGCCTGAGTCACATCGACGAGCCGGGGATCTGGCTGAATCCGAAAAGAACGGGTCTGGGTCTCCCCGTCCACCGTAAGTCGTACAGTGTACTCACCAGGAGGTACTACTGGTCCCGAAACATCACCTCCTCGGACTATCATCCCTTCAAACTCGGTGGCCGGTGCATACCGCATGTCCCAGGAAAAGCGCTGCATACCGGGTTCAACCCCGACAACCGGTGGTGGTGATGCCCAGCCAGGTCCGTTGATCCGGAGACCGACGTCGTTTCTCACAACTGGGGTGCCTCGAACTCCTGGAGTCCCGGCGAAGCTACGGATAGTCTCCCCGCGGCTGTCGAGGAACTCGAGCGTCACCTGCTGCGCCGCCCTTTGAAGACGGTAGTCCACAGTCACTCGGTTAGCGCCCGGCAGCACAGTGCGACGATAAGTGTGGGTCGGTCGCGCCGTCGAGCGGACCGCGTCTGCCGGTTTGAAGAGATGTACTGAGCGACTCAGCACTTCGCGGTCGACCTCCCGGAGAGGCGTGATGTTGTCCAGGATGTAGAATCCTCGGCCGTAGGTCGCAATCACTAGATCGCTGTGCTTCACCTCAAGGTCAGACACCTGGACATCAGGCAGATTCAGAGCCAGCGATTGCCAGTTAATCCCGTCGTCAAAAGAGACGTACGGAGCATGTTCGGTACCCGCAAACAAAAGCCCAGGCCGCGCCGTGTCTTCCTTCACCGCCCGCACGTAGTGCCCATGCGGAATGCCGTTGGTGATCTTCGTCCAGCTCGCACCGTAGTCCTCCGTCTTGAAGACGTACGGAGCTATGTCCTGCATTTTGTAGCGCTCAACCGCCAGATAAGCCTTGCCCGGTGAGTGCGGTGATACCTCGATTAGGCTAACGCGGCTGAACTTGGGCAGGTCCGGTGGCGTCACGTTTTCCCAGTCCGCGCCACCGTTCCTGGTAACGTGGACAAGACCGTCGTCGGAGCCGGCCCACAGGGTTCCGGGGTCATGCGGAGACGGAGCTAAGGAGAAGATCGTAGCGTAGTAATCCTGGCTATTCTGGTTGGGAACGATGCTCTGTTCGCCGTGCAAGGTCGCCGGATCTGCATATGTCAGATCGGGGCTGATCTGCTCCCAACTGTGCCCACCGTTAGTCGTCCGCCAAACATGTTGGGATGTCACATACACCACGTTGGGGTCGTGGGGCGACATGATGATAGGAAAAGTCCACTGGAAACGCTCCCGTAGTACATTGGGTGGCAAACCCTGGGGATGGTCCGGCCATACGTCTATGCTGCGGCGCTGACCGGTGCTTCGATCGTAGCGCCACAAGTACCCGCGCTGGGCTCCACCGTACTGTATGAACGTGTGTTTTGGGTGGACAGCTATGTAGCCTTGTTCACCACCGGCAGATTCATACCAATAGCTTCCATCCCCGTCAGACGGGACGCACTTCGGGCTGTTGTCCTGTTGACCGCCACAGACATAGTACGGGAAGTCGTCAGTCGTGATGACGTGGTACATCTGAGACGTGGGATAATCCTGTGCGGTCCAACTTTCCCCGCCATCGACGCTTACGTTTGCCCCGCCGTCGTTGGATTGGATCATCCGAAGCGGATTGGTGGGATCGATCCACAGATCTTGGTTGTCGCCGTGCGGGACAGCGATCGTAGTATATGTTCGCCCCGCGTCCAAAGAGCGGAAGAAGCCGTTCCCAGACAAGACGTAGATTTTGTCTCGATCCTGCGGGTCGGCGTTGACACGCGTGTAGTATTCCGCCCGACCGTAGAGCACCCGGTTGCCGTTTGCCAACTCCCAAGTCGCCCCACCATCGTCAGATCGGAATACGCCGCCTTGCTCGTGCTCAACCAGCACGTACACACGGTTCGGGTCCGCTCCCGATACCGCCACACCAATCTTGCCAATCCGGCCAGTCGGTATTCCGGGATTCCCGGTTAGTTCATCCCAGTTGTCACCACCGTCAGACGACTTGAAAAGTCCGCTCCCCGGTTGCGTACATGATCCGGGGATTCGAGGGATCCAACGCCAACTCCGCTGCCCCAGTCTGCTCGTCCCGGTACAGGACCTTTTCCCAGGTTCTGCCGCCGTCCGAGGAGCGGAAGATCCCCCGCTCTTCGTTAGGACCCCACGGATCACCCAGAACTACGGCATACACCAGATCGCAGTCCTTCGGATCAATGCGCACGCGAGCGACGGCCTGCTGCCCCGTACTCGATTCGAGCCCCAAGTACGTCCACGTCTTGCCCGCGTCAACTGAGCGGTAGACGCCA
>JBDHHP010000181.1:0-7517 GCA_039589275.1 Gemmatimonadota bacterium
GAGCAGATGCGAGCGGGATGGCGGGGAAATCCACCAGGGACTCGTTTGGGAGCAGATGCGAGCGGGATGGCGGAAATGCGGAGCCGTCAACCCCGAACCTACTGATTAAGAGGCGGGCCAAGTCTTACATCATTTCGTTACATCTTGTTGTCAAACCGCGAGTTCGTGTCGTCCTTTGTCGTACTTCACGCCCCTCGATGTAAGACTTTGTAACACCTAACTGACACAGAAACTGACACACCTAGAGTCGGCCCAGCGAGCCGCGGTGTGACGGCGTCTTAGAATCGTCCCGTAGGTGCAAATTGTCGTGGCATCATACCGACCCCACTCGTGTCTCCATTAGGTAACGGTTATCCATAACACACGGAGTGTGAACAGATAGTGAACGAACCTTGAGCCTTCTGTCAATGGCTCCGCGGAGGTGAGACCTGACGCGTTCGTCTTTGTACTTCCGTCCCAGCGCTTGCCATCGTGCCCGAGGAGCAGCACTATAGGGGCACAGTCTCCATACCACAGAACTGAGCCGCTCGGGAGGCCTGTAATGGCATCTGCTAAGATGATCCCGGAAGAGGAAGCTACGGGGAGGGTCAAGGAACTCTACGAGGAAATCAAGAGTGCGCTCGGAATCGACTTTGTCCCGAACATGTACAAGGTGATGGCCCCCAATCCGAGCTACCTAGAGGCCAATTGGAACAAGATCCGTGTTGTGATGAAGGAGCGAGGCAAACTCGACCCGCTGACCAAGGAGATCATCGCCGTGGCTGTCTCTTCCGTTAGCGGGTGCAAGTACTGAATTGAAGTTCACACCTCCGCGGTGCGGAAGCTCGGGTTGGATGATGAGGGCGTGCTGGAACTGATGGCGGTGGTGGACGTCTTCGCTGGGCTCAACAAGCTGCTCGACGGGTTGCAGGTGGAGATGGACGAGAAACCGTGGTACGGGTGAGGCTAGAACTCAGAATGCCGTGAGCATTCCTGGTTCATCACCGACCGACAGCGGGTCATTTCAGTAGAGGGTCGTAGGGCCACGGCTATCGCGCCGTGGCCCTGTCCGTATCTCCGCTACGTGCAGCGAGCAGGATGTGCAGCCCGATCGCTGCACCGAGCCAGAATCCGGATATCGGGACGAGCAAGAGACCGAGTGTCGCCATCGCGATCAGCTCGGATCCTCTCCTACCTGCGATAAGTGGAGTAGACGTAATCTGAGGCCCTCTGAGACTCGTGACAGGAGAGACATTGCTCCCGCATGTCGGTCACCGATCGCTGGCTGGGGTCGCCCAGCCTGAAGTCCTCGAAGCCCCACCCTTCGGTCTCGCTGAAGCGGTCGAGGTCCTTTTCCATCACCCCTATGACCTTGCGGGCTCCCTCGGTTACGGCGTTGTTCTCCACTTGCTCCTCGAGCAGGTCGAAGACGAGAACAGCACCGTCTGGAAAGGCTGCTCTTTCCTTCAGGGCCGTGAGCGCCCTGTCGTTGGCGTACACGTGGTGGACTCCGCCGAAGGCGTTGTAGTTGACGTGGCCCTCGAGGATCACCGCCGACTTCACGTGGGTCCAGTCTCGGTAACCCTCCGGGAAGGCGACGTGGGGTCGGGTCTGACCGACGAGCAAGCCCGACGCAATGACCCCGATGACTAAGATGCTCGTCAGTGCCGCGATGGCAGTCCGACTCTTCATTGCTCTGTCTCCTCATTGATGGGTCCCTAAGGGCGTTTCCGCTGCACCTGCCAGAAACGCGCAGTTGAGATCGTGGTCGACTCGCCATGGCCCTTCACGAACCTCTGCGCTACCAGCGCTGGCGTCAGTAGAAGAGTTGGAGCGCTCCCTCCCAGGACTGGTGGCTCGCGCACCGCTCTTAAGGCGCCAAGCTGTCGTCCCAGGAAGCTGCATCTTGCTGCCTCCACGCCACCGTGAGCAGACTGACCAGCAAAGTGAGGCAGTGTATAGGAGCCTGTCGGCGGTGGCTCTTGGGGAGTTCATCAAACTTGCCACCACAATTAGAACCGGTCAATGGAGAGGCACAAGCGGATCAAAACTTTTCATGAGTGCGGAATCACCGAGCCAAACGGCAGCAACCCACTGACCGAGAATCAGTAGGTCCAACTGGAGCGTGGCGGATGCAGTCGTAGCGATACGATCGTTGCGATTCGCCTTAGGGTTTGCGACTGAAAACAACCAGCGTGTGACGACAGCGGCATTGTAGTCCAATACCGATGAAAGACCACGATGATCGTCGAGTTGCTCTGAGTTTGGGGCCCCTTTTGGGGCCCCTTCGCACAAAAGGCCGCTCCGAAGAGCGACCTTTGAAAACACGAAGTTGTTGCGTTTCAGTTGCTTAGTTCAGTACCCCGCCAGGGACTCGAACCCCGAACCTACTGATTAAGAGTCAGTTGCTCTACCAGTTGAGCTAGCGAGGCACACTTCTTCGTCGCGCTAATTATCGCGGCGGAGAACAAGATTCGCAACGCCTGGTGTGAATCAAAGCAGACCGGGAAAAGACGGAGGACCATGGTGGGAGACGATGCAAGACGGTGGAACCCCACCCAGCCCTTTCCCGTCGCTCACCCTCGTGCACGGTGTCTCAGATCGGCAACCTGCTCGGGCATCCCTTCTCTTCCCGGCACCGAAGCAAACTGCTCGGCCCAGTGTTCGAGATAGGCCCAATCCAAGTTATGTCCCTTGCGCCAGACGACGGCAGTGACATCGTCCAAGTCCCGCGCCCTTCCCGCGAACAGCTTGTGAATCACCAAGTCCTCTGCAGCTGCGAAGCTCACTGGCACTCCGGCGACGTCGAGCTGGATGGCTCTCTCTATGGCCTGCCGCTCATACGGAGTCGTCGAAAAGATGAAGTCAACGCGGATGCCGCTGCCGCCGTGATGAGCGGGAAGTACGAACGTTTCCTCTACGAAGTCTGCTGCTGCCTCCGGCAGCGGATCGAGGCCCAACACAAGGCACAAGTCCAGGATCTTGGACAGCTCGGTGGGACCCATGCCGAGCGTCACGTCAATGTCCTCAGTGAGCCGTGGCCTACCATGAACCAGAACGGCCTGTCCACCGATCAGCATGTAGGGGATTCTGCGCGAGTCGAGTTCCCGCGCTAGGTCGGCAATAAACCTGCTGAAGTCAGGCGTCGGGCGGGAGCCCATTCACCGCCCGCGCAATAGCGAGGTCCGGTTCCAGATCCTCACGCCAGTCCTTACCCATTTGAGGATTGAGCGCGCACGCCTCCGCCCATAGAGCCGCAAATCGCTCTAACGCCTCTTCATAGGTGAGGTCGCTAAACGCGTCGCGAAGGTAACGCGCTTCGAGCTCTGCGAGCTTCTCGGAAGGAACTATCATGAATCAATATACCGCCTTCATTGGCAGCTTGTGCGGCGGGGCGACGATAACAGATGAGAGGTGAAAGACGGTTCGGTCCCTCACCGTCCCTCACCGTCCCTCCCTAGCGCCCGCCCATCCGTTGGACAATAGTAGGTGAGGAACTCGCATCGAGAAGAACATGCTCATCCAACCTTCCTCTCTCCTCAGGCTGCTGCCGCTAGAGCTGGGTGAGTATCCCGTCGAACTCGAGACCGCCGAGCAATCCAAATCGACCAATCCGGACAAGAAGTGGCATGTAGGGTTCGCCCTCTCGGGCGGTGGCATCCGCAGCGCCACACTGTCACTCGGGCTCTTTCAGGGACTGGCCCGGAACGGCTTGCTGCGCCACGTGCACTACCTGTCGACCGTGTCGGGCGGCGGTTACTTCGGATCGTTCCTCGGGCGGCTGTATCGCAGAGAGAAGCTGCACAAGGTAGCTCCCGACACCGTCAAACCGCCGCCGCAGGGGTCACCACCCGACAAGGACACCCAGGTCGAGACTGTCTTGAGCGAGACGCGCTCGGCACCGCTCCGCCTACTGCGCGAGAACGGCCGCTACCTGGCACCACGCGGTGCGCCCGACATGCTGCTGGCTGTGGGAGTCGCACTGCGGAACTGGACCGCGGTGCACGTGGTGATGGGGTTCCTGGCGCTCACCGCCCTGTGTGCGCTGGCTCTCGTCAGGTACGGGATCGAAGCGGCGCTCCCGCCCGACACCTCGACTTCGGTAATCCTATTCCACCACCTGTGGTTCAGTCCCTACCTGATCGCGGCGGGCATTGCCCTATTGCTGTTCGCATTCCCACCGGGTTGGGCGTACTGGTTGGCGCGCGACCTGCGACAGAAACACCAGTGGATCGGTTACGTGATTCGGTGGACACCTGTGTTGGTAATCGCGGCTCTCGGGGTTGGCTGGTGGCTGACCAATCGAGCCGACGGGCTCAATCCCCTGGAGTGGATGCTGATTGCGCTCGGCGTGTTGGCGGTGATTACCGTGCTACGTTACATGGCCGCTTCACTGCGCGTCTACATCCAAATCACGCAGGAGGCGCTGGGCGGCAAGGTCACCCCCGACGACCACACGGCAGCCCTCCGTCGCAAGCTGTCGCTCAGCATGACGCGCGGCCTCACGTTCGTGACGGCGCTCCTGATAATCGGCGTAATCGATACCGCGGGCCAATCACTGCTGCTACTCGGCTACCGTGCCGCCGTCGGAACCGTGAGTGCATACGCGGTGTTCGCTGCAGTCGCAGCCACTCTACGGCCGTTGGTGTCACGTTTGCTGGAGCGCTGGCCCTGCGACGCCCGCCCCACTCTGCCGGCCAATCTGACGGTGCACGTCGCAGCAGCGGCGTTGTTGCTACTACTGCTGGCACCCGTGGCGGCCCTGACGCACTGGATTGCCTGGGGCGATGGACTTGCGACAGTGTCGCAGTTGTCGGCAACATCCAGCACCACCGGTGTGGCGAGCCCGACCGGCGCTCTCTGGTACCTGCAGATCACGGCAATCGCAGCCGCTTTGCTGTCTCTGTTCATGGGTCACGTGTGGCAGTTCGTGAACCGCTCGTCACTGCATCCTCTGTATGAAGCGCGACTGCGCCGCGCCTACATGGGCGCGTCCAACCCAGCGCGCACCCAACGCGGCCAGAACGAACCACCGGTCACTCAGGTGCATCCGGACGATGGCGCTACGGTGTTGCAGTATCACATAGAGCAGCACGACGGACCACTTCACATCATCAACCTCACGTTGAATCGCACCATCGGCGGCCGGTCGCAAATCGAGAGCAAAGACCGCAAGGGCATGGTGATGGCGGTGGGCCCGGGGGGCGTGACCGTAGGCCGTCAGCACCACGCTACCTGGAAGACCGCTCCGACAATGTCGTTCAGGGCTTCGCTCGGCCAGATCAGCTCGATGTTCAAGCTGGCGCGGCGCAAGGGAGACGCGGCCAACCCCCAGGACTTTCAGGTGTTCTACCGGGAGAGCGATTCGGAAGTGCTCGACATTGGTCAGTGGGTGGCGCTCTCGGGCGCCGCGTTCAGCACGGGACTCGGCTCACGCACCAACATGGGTCTCTCGTTCCTCGCAGGATTGTTCAACGTACGGCTGGGATACTGGTGGCACTGCGCGCTTGATCCGGCCCGCAGGCCGGGACGCACCAAGCGAACCTGGCCGCGCCGGCTGCAGGGCATAGTGCGCCGCATACTGCCCGTGCAGATGGCTATGCTCGATGAATGGACCGCGCGGTTTCCCGGAGTGGAGAGCGAGCATTGGTACCTGTCGGACGGCGGCCACTTCGAGAACATGGGAGCCTACGAGCTGATCCGCCGCAGACTGCGGTTCATTGTCGTGTGTGACAACGAGCAGGACGCCTCCTACACGTTCAGCGGCTTAGCCAATCTGGTGCGCAAGGCACGTATCGATTTCGGGGCCGAGATCGAGTTCCTCGACGACAAGCAGCTCGTTGAGCTGAACATGGATCAGGAACTCGCACGCTGGATCCGCCCACTCGAGATGTTGCGCCGCGGACGCTGGGCCGCGGAGCCGGTACCAAGTCCGGTCACCAACAACATGCGGGCCGAGATCAACGTCGACCCCGAGCGCCTATCGCTGGCGCACGCGTCACTCGCCAAGATCACATACGCCAAGCAAGCGAACGAGGACAAACCCAAAACGGGGCTGCTACTCTATATCAAACCAACGCTGGTCGGCGACGAGCCAATCGACGTGCTGCAATATCACTCGGATCACGCCGAATTCCCCCAGGAGACGACGGCTGATCAGTTCTTCGAAGAGGAGCAGTGGGAGAGCTATCGCCGGCTGGGTGTGCATATGGGCGAGAAACTGTTCGGTGCTGGTTATGAGGGTTGGTCGCCGTATAGGGAGATGAAGGGTGGCTAGGCGGGCGGTAAGGGACGGACGGTGTAAGTCAGCCGAGTCAACTGCGCCGTCGAGACGCCAAGGTCGCGGGTGCCACGGCCGCGTGATACGCGAGAGAGCCGGAACCTTGGATGCACAGCGGTCCGAGGCACCCGACGACCGAGCGTCTCTCAGGCGCAATTGACTCGGCTACTCTCACTTGCTTCCCTCAACCGCCCTCTTAAAGACTCAACCAATAGTTGAGCTTCACCACAAACGTATTTTGCTGGTCATCACCAAACAGATCGCCCAACTCCTCGAACACGCGGAACTCGGGGTCGTTGGCATAAAACGATTGGCCGTGGTTCCACACCAAGAACAGGGTCGAACCGGGGATGTACTCCCAGCGCACCACGAGGTTGCTGCGCAGCGACCTGAAGCGGAAATCGGGGTTGTCGAACTGAATCGGCGCGGCCGGCCCATCTCCATCCGCGTCCACCGTGTAGACGTTGGTCTCCTCATCGAGCGTGAGCGTCGAGTTGCCGTCAACTCCGTAATGAATGAAGTCAAACGTTCGCGGCGTCTCGAACTCTTTGAACGCCTGGTAGTCGCCCGCGGCTACAAAAGGCTGGGCATATAGCTGGATCGACAGGTCAGGTGAGAGCGCCAAGTCCATCCGGATGGTTAGGTCCAGGCTGGTCTGGATCAGCTCGCTGAACAGGTAGCGGCGGCCGAACGTCGCCGTAGCGGTCGAATCCGCCCGCTGCGTGACATAGAAGCCCATCGCGTGAGATCTGTCGTAGCTGGGCGAGATGGTGAAGCTCATTGCGCCGGTCGGCCTCAAGTTGATGTTGCCGCCGCCACCTACGCCGTAGCCACCCTCATCGTTCTCCGCATAGTACAAGAAACCCACCAATGACAGCGGCCTGCGATAATCCGTGGCCACGAAGCCGTTGGTTGACCATACCGAAGGGTGCTGCATCAGCGGACCGCCCCGCGTCGCGTCGTCGGTCATGTCCCGGAATCGCAAGTTCCCGTTCAAGCCGACGTTCCAGTAGTTCAAGAACTGGCCGTTCACGCCGAAATACGCAGAGCGCATCGTCCGCGTGCCACCGAAATTCCAGGCCTGGGCCCAGGTCGCGTTGATATTGGCCTGGCGAAACACCTTCCCGGGATCGAGCCAGCGGCGACCGAGACGAATGCCGTGGAAGATCTCGTCGGTCTCGGTCTGGAACCCGGCGTCGTTCACCTCGAACCCGGGTGAGTAGGCGAAGAAGTCGGTGCCGTAGGTCCAGTTGCCCGC
>JBDHHP010000182.1:0-8445 GCA_039589275.1 Gemmatimonadota bacterium
CACCTCGTAGTGCTCCCAGGTGTTACTGTACCCGCCGGCTGGCATTCCCATCGTGTGGCCCAACTCATTGTCGATCACGATCGACGCGAACTGGTCCAGGTGTGAGCCCCCGTAAGGGGAGAACCAGCACACCAGCGGGCCACGGAAGTGGACCTCTGCGGGATCGAGTATCCCGTCCGAGTACGCCGGAGCATGTGCGTTCTTGAACGGCACGTTGGTCGAGTAGCGCTGCCCGTCCTCAATGGCGGCCACGACGTCGGTCTCGAGCCAGTTCAGTAACCAGCTGCCGTCGTCTATCTCGCCGGGTCGTGGGCTCGAGAACCCGCGCTCTGCAGCTCTCTGGCGCCGCTCCTCGAGAAACTGCACAGCCGCGTCGCTGATCCGCAGGTTCCCAAAGGTCGTCTTGAACGGTTTGGGAGACAGGCGCCGCACCGCGTAGGCTCCGAGTGAACCACCGCCGCTTCGCGTGGCATCCACAATCACAGCGTAGTCCAGCAACTCATGCTCCACCGCGTACTCCATCAGTCGATCAATGTCATCCGGCAGGCTCGACTCGAAGCGATGCCAGTTGAGCAGTACGGCCCGCGGCTGCTGGGATCGGTACAAGTCGAAGCTCGCCGTCTCGAACACTAAGTTGAAGCCGGGATAACGCTGCTCGCCATGACCCGTCCAGTCGATCGCTTGCGGCGCCAGATACGGTACCACCAGTCGGTACGTCTCGCCGCTATCGCGTTCCAGTTCCAATTCGAGACTCTCGCGGTAGAAGCTGCGGGGAAACTGGTAGCTGAGCTGCGGAATCCATGTCGCCAACTGCCAATAGAACCCGTTCACAGAGGAATAGCGGTGGTACGGCTCAATAGCGGCGACGTACTCGGAGAAACTCAATCCGTTCACGGCAACGAGTCTGTCACTCGAGGCTCCGGACCACCGGAGGTTTGGGCGATGCCGCGAGAGTAATCGGCCACAAACACGAAGTATCCGCCGGGAGACCCATAATCCGTGGCAAACCGGATCGGTGCGTGCTTCACGGCGGTGCCCGGGACGGGGTAGTTGGCCAGAGTGACACCGGTCGTGTCGCTCAGAGTTATTCCACCCTCCACCAGTCTGACCCTGAGGTGTCGATCCTTACGGGCATTGCTCAGCTTGGCCAGGGCGTAGTACAGCTTCTCCTCCGTATCGGCTGCGATCAGCTCGTCGCGGTATCGCAGCATCCCCTGTTCGACGTCCAGTGCCAGATTGCGGATCTTGATCGGCGAGAACGACTCACGCTCCATCGTCCTCGAGAGGATGTAGTCGAACAACGCGGCCCGATCCTCGGCCGTGCTCTGGGATACCAGGCCGCTGCTCAGGCCTAAGAGAAGCGCGCATATGATCGTCGGCACGCGACCGGCGGGAGTCGCACCGGAGCGGGAATTGGTGGAGACGCTATTGGTCATCTCGGGCTCCGCAATGAGACCGGGTTCCGCACTGGATCTAGGCTTCGCAGAAAAGGACGACGGATCGGCTCGATGTTGCAGGCACGACCAGTCGACGAAGAACTATAAGTTGGGTGCCTGGTGCGAACTAGTGCGCGGCGTGTACTGTGGTACGCGCCGCGCTCATGACTGGTTGGGTGGACGAAGGGGCGGGTCGGCTACTGCCCCCAGACTCGGTAGCTCGTGAGTCTAATGCTGTTCTCGACCCACAATTCGACTTCCTCTCCAGCGGACACGAGAATGGGCTCCGTCGTTACACTGCGATTGGCGCCGATTGTCCGCGCAACCAACCGGAGTTCGCTGTTTGCGGCGGTCATCCGTAGTGGCAGCGTGAACCGCTGCGATGTCATTGAGGTGACCGTCCCCAGTCGATCGTAGTCACCACTCCTGGTGACTGCATAGACCCTCACATCCAGCCAGTTCCTGTTCACAACCGTGACCTTGACGGTTTGCGCCTTGACCGTGTCGGCAGCTGCAACTGGTGCTGCTGCGACGTCGGCTGGAAGCGCTGTGGTGGCCGCAGCGGCGACGGCGAACAACGCGGCCAGGAGGCCCTTCATACGCATATCGACCTTCCTTTCCTGTGTCGTCGTTGCGACGCAGTTCATATTGCGCCGTGTCATGTCCCTACTTCTTAAACATCTCAGCCGAGTCCATGTTCCCCTCTGGGTCGGGTTGGTCATCTCCGACATTCCCTCCCCGGTCTCCTGGTTCAGTAGACGTTCTATACTCAATGACGTTAAGCGAATTGCGCCGTTCGGGCCTACGTATGTTGAACCACCTTCCCCCCAATAGTGTGGAGACTCGACCGGACCGGACACGCTTACGAGTTCCACCGTCGAACTGTCTGATGGTGTTGGACAGTTGCCTGCGCTTGTAGCCCGGGGCGGAACCGGTACTGAACAACCTCGCAGCTGCCGTGCCGCATCCCCCGACTTGTCTTCGGCGCCTGGCCGGGGCAGATTTGGTAGTTCTCGCGCCCCGATTTCCGCGTAACGGGTGCGCTGGGGAGAGGTGGCCGAGCGGCTGAAGGCAGCGGTTTGCTAAACCGTCGTAGGGTCAAAAGCCTTACCGAGGGTTCGAATCCCTCCCTCTCCGTTGAAGGGCGGTAAGGTGGTAGGGCGGTAGGGCGGTAGGTACTTGGCGGCCGGGCTGCCCAAGCGGGCGGCACCGGCCATTCTTCTTTACAGAGCGACTCAGATCTTCAGATGTCTAAAGCCGAAACGCGCGTCCGCTTCGCTCCCTCCCCTACGGGCTACCTCCACGTGGGAGGTGCCAGGACCGCCCTGTTCAACTGGCTCTTCGCGCGACAGGCCGGTGGCAAGTTCCTGCTTCGCGTGGAGGATACCGACCGCGAGAGATCCTCCGACGAGCATACGAACGTCATCCGCGATGGCCTCACGTGGCTCGGTCTCGACTGGGACGAGGACATCGTGTTCCAAGGAGCCGGCCTGGCACGGCATCAGGAGCTGGCCGATGGTCTAGTGGGCGAGGGCCACGCGTATGAGGACGAAGGTGCGATCCGGTTCCGCATGCCCGCCGGCGAGATCGCATGGGACGACGTGGTCCACGGCCATGTGAGCTTCAAGGGAACCGAAATCAAGGACTGGATCATCCTGCGTTCCGACCGGACCCCGACGTACAACTTCACCGTCGTGGCTGACGACCTGGACATGCGGATCTCTCACGTGATTCGCGGCGCCGACCACGTATCGAATACTCCTAAGCAGATCGCGGTATACAGCGCACTTGGGGCGGAGCTACCGGCCTTCGCTCACGTCCCGATGATCCACGGGCCCGACGGCAAGAAGCTCTCGAAGCGGCATGGAGCCACCGCCGTCGGCGACTACCGGCAACACGGAATCCTCCCTGAAGCGCTGCGCAACTTCCTGGCCCTGCTCGGCTGGAACCCGAAGGACGAGCGCGAGCTGTTCTTCGAGGTGACCGAGCTGGTCGAGACGTTCTCGCTGGAAGACATCCAGAAGAAACACGCCATCTTCGACCATACCAAGTTGGAGTGGATGAACGGTCAGTACCTGAGCCGTGAACCCGTCGATAACCTGTTGCCCCTGGTGGAACCTGCGATGCGGCGACTGGGACTGGACCTCGATGCCCATCCAGCTGACAAGGTGCGGCTCGCGGTAGAAGTCAATCGCGAGCGAGCCCGGACTACCCACGATATCGCCGAACGTGCGGCCGTTCGACTCGACCGCAAGTTCATGGTAAAGGGCGACGCGAAGGCACAAAAGCTTGTCGCCCAGGACCCCGAGGGCTTCAGGTCGGCACTTCGCGCCGCGACCCAAACGCTGGAGTTGGTTCCAGAGTCCAAATGGCAACCGGACCACCTGGAAGCCGTGTTGCGCGACTTGGCAGAATCACTCTCCCTCGGCGCCGGAAAGGTGTTTCAACCGATCAGGGTAGCGCTGACGGGTACGACGGTGAGCGAGCCGGTGAATGTGTTGCTGTATGTGGTCGGGAAGAGGGAGAGTTTGGAGAGGATGAGAACATTGAACATCGAACATCGAACAGGGAACGCTGAACGAGAACGTTGAACGAGGCCTCGGCTTACCGTTCGATGTTCTCTGTTCAATGTTCGATGTTCGATGTTCAATATTCCCCCGGCTTGATCGTGTCTTTCTTGACGCCTGCCATAGCTGCTTCCTGCGCTTCAGCGAGCCTGCGAGCTTCTTCTCGCTCCCGGTCTTTGCGTTCTCGTATCTCGCGGATGTAGCGTCGGATGTCCGTGGTGGTCTCCACCTGTTGCGCCTGGCGCATGATCTGCTCCCGAATGGCTCCTAACTCGCGTTCCTGCTTGGCGAGTTCGTAGTTGCCCTGCGGGATCGGTAGGAACCCGAGCAACGCCATCAGCGCCGCCGGTATCTTTACGTCTCCCAAGTAGATCCAACTGCCGTCGATGCCCCATTTCTTGCCGTCCTTCTCGGTGACCCACGAGGGCATTCCAGCCACCGCAAAACTATCGGGCGGCATGCTGTCGATCAGCGCGAGGATCACTGCCTGAACGGCGGAATCAACCCGAGCTGCGTGGCTCGCCGGATCGGACGACGGTCCGATGACGCCGATACGACCCTCCAGCGGTCCGACCCACAGACTTCCGCTACCATACGACGAACCCATAACAGGGGCTTCCCCGACCACGGCGTCGTGCCGGCTCAGCTCTTTGGGCGGAACTCCAATGGGCACCACACGCGGCGCGACTACTGCCGCGAGGCCACCGCTCGAATCACTTGGCGCTATCACCGGTTGGGCCAACCCGGTGGAAGCCGCGATGGACGCAGCCTCCGGCTCGAGGCGCATCTCAAACTGGCGGGCACCGCTGGGTGACGTGTTGCTGATATCGATGAATCGAACCGCGACAGTCCTGGCAACGGTGCCGCCCGCAGTGAGTAGCAGGACCGCGCCCAAAACCGCGTGCACAGCGGCGCTCGCCACAGCAAACGCAGGCTGGGGCGGCTTGGGATCGGGTAGCCGGAAGCTATGCCCGTAGGCCCGTTTCATGGGACTCCGACAAAACACTACCGATCAGCTGAGCCGCATGCTCCAGCCGCTCTGGCTCAACTGTGAGTGCTATCCTGAAGTAACCCTCACCCGCCGCACCAAACGCGGATCCGGGCATCACCACCACGCCGTGCCGCTCCAGGACTTCGGCAGCGAACGCGGCGGAAGTCACGCCGCCCGGCAGCGGTATCCACAGGTACATAGTTGCTCGAGGCGGTTCAAACGCGAATCCGGCACCCCGAAACGCCGCCACCGCCGCATCACGCCGCGTCGAGAGACTCGACACGATCGGCTGGATCAACTCGTCAGCACAATCGAGCAACGCGGCTCCGGCACGCTGAATTGCGAGAAACACACCCGTGTCCATGTAGCTCTTCACCTTGCTGAGCGCCGCTATCAGATCGGCCGAACCCACCGCCCATCCCAAGCGCCAGCCGGTCATGGAGAAACTCTTCGAAAACGAGTGGAACTCCAACGCTATTTCCCGAGCGCCCTCTACCTGGAGAATACTGGGAGCCCGATAGCCGTCGAACGTCAACTCACAGTACGGATTGTCGTAGGCCAGAACGATGCCGTTGCGCCTGCACGTATCGACCGTACGCTCCAGGTAATCCATCGGCGCGACCGCCGTGGTCGGATTGTTGGGATAATTCACAAAGACCAGCTTGGTCCGGGCCAGTGTGTCAGCGCCAAGCTCTTCCAGCTCCACCAGATATCCCTTGTCCGGCTGCAGCGCATACCGCTCGATCTCGCCATCCGACAGAAACGCTCCCATGTAGCCGGGATAGGCGGGTTCCGGTATGACGCACACGTCTCCCGGGCTGAGAATCGCCAACGGGAGGTGCGCCAACCCGTCTTTGCAGCCGATGAGGGGAAGCACCTCATCCATCGGATTCACGACCACGCCAAAGCGTCGCTCCATGTAGCGGGCCACCGCTTCGCGAAACTCGACCAGCCCGACCTGGAACGGGTACCGGCTCATGGCAGGATCGGCGAGCGCCTCATAGAGCACCTCCACAGCCAGATCCGGGGGCGGGAAATCTGCGTCTCCCGCACTCAGGTCGATGACTTCACGACCCTCCGCCAGCAATCGCTTCTTGCTCGCGGCCAACTCGTTCATCTTGTAGCTGGGCAGTCTTCCCAGTCGCTCGCTGGTCTCTATCATGCCGGTGCCCCTATTCCGTGCCGCGCGAAGAACTCGTGCGACGCCTCCCTCACTTCGTGCCAGGGTCCGATGACACGCGTGGCCGGCGGCAGCGACGCCATCAGCAAGCCGCCGTAGTTGCGGGTCGTCACCCTGGAGTCCATGAGCAAGATCACTCCGAGGTCGCTAGTCGATCGGATCAGCCTGCCGAATCCCTGTTTCAACTTCAACGCAGCGTGGGGTAGCAGGTAGTGGCGAAAGCCATCCGTCCCCTGCGCCGCGAGAGCTTCCAGCCGGGCGGCGGTAAGTGGCTCGCTCGGGACCTTGAACGGGAGCTTCGCCAGCAACAGAGCGCGCAGCGACCGTCCGGGTACATCTACACCTTCCCAGAAGCTATCGGTCCCGAACAGGATCGCGTTTCCCGTTTCGCGGAACCGGCGCAACAGATGGTCCCGTTGCCCTTCTCCTTGAACAAGGATGGGCCAGCGTGAGCCAACGGCTGCTCGAACGGCCGACGCGACCCGCCTGAGCGCCCCGTAGCTCGTGAACAGGACGAACATACCTCCGCCTGAAGCGTGTGCCATCTCGATCACGGCGTCAGCCACTGCACGATCGTGACCCACTTCGTCGCTGCGCGGATCGGGGAAATCCACCGGGACACCGAAGACGCACTGCTCAGCGAAATCAAACGGAGAAGGAAGCGACTCCTCGTCTCGAACCCTGCTGGGAGCCAGATCGAGGCCGAGCCGCTCCTTCAGGAAAGAGAAATCGCCACCAGTGGCCAACGTCGCGCTGGTCAGCACTACTGTCTCGATTCGGTCGAACAGGACTTCCTTCAACAGCGGCGCCATATCGAGCGGAACTGCGGCCAGTCCGACTGGGAACGGGAGCGCGCCCGACGGCTTCGATCCGCGTTTTTCGATCCATCGCACTAACTGCGCGTCGGGTTGAGGCCTCAGGGTCAGCAGGATGCCGTCGCTTGCGGAGCGAAACCGCCTGACCACTCCCCTCAACTCCAACAGCAGCTGCGATCTACGATCAGGTTCCTCGTCCAGCTCCATTCGGTCCGCCACTTGTTCGACGGCTGCCGCCAGCTTAGCGAACACATTGACCAGATTATCCAATGCCACTCCCAGACCGGATTCCCAGATGGGATCGTCGGCGAACGCATCATCCAGCCGCACGACGTCCCGAGTCTCCAAGCCGATCCTCTCGCACAGCATGGTGAACAGTTGGTTGGTATACGCCCGTCCGGCACCCACCTCCGGCAGCAGCTTCCGGTTCAGCAAGTCAACAGACGCCCTACTACTGGGATCGTCCCGCTCCCTCAGGTCGCGTATCAGGGTGGGAACCAGTCCCCGTCCGTTCCGCTCCAAGCGCGACAACAGACGCGTCACACCACGTGACGTTACCTGCGCGCCCAAATGCTGAGCCGCAACATCCTCCAGGTGATGTGCTTCATCGAGGATCAGTCGCTTGTACGGCGGCAGCACGGCCGCGTCCTGCCAATTCCCTTGAGCATGGCGAACCGACAGATCGGCGGTCAATAGATGGTGATTGACGACCACCACGTCTGCCTCTGCAGCCCGGCGGCGCGCATTGAATACGAAACAGCGGTCGAAGTTGAGGCACTCCAGCCGAGTACACAGATCTCCCTCGGCGCAGACCTCGTCCCAGACTTCACTGGAGGGAAGCGTGGTTAGGTCCGCTAGCGAACCATCGGCCGTGTGTGCGGCCCACTCTGCGAGTCCCTCCAGCTCCTGCAGCCGCTTGGGATCGAGCAGGGATGCCTGCCCACCACGTGCCATGTGCAGCCGTGACAGGCAGACGTAGTTGGACCAACCTTTGAGTAGGGCGTAAGTCGGAGCGTAATCCGCTTCGCCAAGCACGCGGCCGAGGAACGGCAAGTCCCTACCCACCAGCTGCTCTTGCAGGTTGATCGTGTTGGTCGATACAACGGTTCTCTCTTCGTTGGCGCGGGCCCAGCTGAACGCGGGCACCAGATATGCAAACGACTTGCCCACACCCGTACCCGCCTCGAGCAATGACACGCCGCCGTCGTTGTACACGTCGGCCACGAACGCGTTGACTCGGCCTGTCTTCGAACTGCCCCAACCCCTGAGCCACCGGCCCGCCGGTCCCGAGTAAGTTGGCAGTCTCTATTGCATCGACCCGTTGGTAGGACTTCGGGTGTGGTACCTCGGCAACTACGTAGAGCGACGTCGCATCGTTGTCGATGATCCCGAATCCTACCCCTGCCTCGTAAAGACTCGCTGCCACGTTGAGATCGGCGGCGGACGGTTCCAAGTC
>JBDHHP010000183.1:0-7422 GCA_039589275.1 Gemmatimonadota bacterium
CAAGACAAATGTCGAGACCCTAGACTGGTTCGTGTCCGCTAGCTCTTGCCGGGCCTGTGCGACAACTGGTGATCCGACTAGTAGTGATGCAGGGAGTAGCAGGATGGCGGTGCGCACGATACCTCCCATCGTCAGGGTATGCGCTACTCTCGGTGTCTCGGGTCTCGTCGTCGGGCGGGCGTCTACAACGGCGTCTGTCTGGCGGCGGGGCCACGAACGCCACCGGCACATTTTGAACTGTCGGGCAATATCTAACGCGGCGGCGTCACCTGAGCGTGACTCACCGTCACCACTGAGAAAGGGGAGGCGTTGGCCCCGCCTGTGAGGGGCTGTGTAACGCATATCCGTATCCGCAGGTGCTGGCGGCGACGAGACTCGCGATGCGCAAGTGACTCCGATGTCAGAAGGAAACGCTCACCAGCCTCGCGCTCGCGTAAGCTCCTGACAGCCCGCGGCCCGCTGCAACCCTCAGACTTGGTATTGCAAGCCGTACGTTGCGGCGTCCAATGTCGAGCAGTGCGACGCCTCCGTTCCTGTGTTCGCCGAACAGTAGATCGGAAAGGTTGTATGCAAACGTCGCTCCTATCGGAGTCCAGATCACCCACCATGCCCCGTCGGGGTGGGGATCTCTGCGTGCCTCGACGCTCACTATGGCAACCAGCGCAGGGAGCGCTGCGCCCGCCAGAGTTGTCGTGAGACTGCCTTTGTCACCCTGTGCTGCACCGAGTGCATAGACAGCCGCCCCGCTAGCGAGAGCCGCTCCCACGACAAATGCTTCAGCGAGACCCGTGAGGCCAGGCTCGTCGTCGCATTCCCAGGAGGGATTGCCCCGTAACCCCCCGCCCACGACGGCACCTGTTATGCCGCCTATGAGACCGGCGGTCGCACCTGCGAGGAGTTCAACCATGACATGGCTGGCACGAGAAACGCCGCTAGTTCGCGGAGCATTCGGCACTGGCAAGTTGAGGCGCTCGAACGATGAGGATGAAGCAAATGACCAGCTTTGTGCCCGAAGACCCGCAGGCTCGATGACCATTAAGGCCAACACGGTCATACCGAAAGCGTGACGCATGCCCACCTCCTGGTAAGGTCGGGCCACCACGTTGGGCCCGAGGAATCAAGGCACGGTCAAGCAGTCACACTTATCTCAACGCAATCACAGTCACCTCCTCGTCCCACATCAACGGGCACCACGAGACCGAGGAGCTTCGGACGACTGTTAGGCGGCAAGGCATCATCACGGACCAGGTGGTTCGTATTTCTCCGGCCTAATGGCAACCAGGTGTCCGACGGAATCCACCACCTCGCGGGGGAACAGCGAACGCTCTAGGTGAATCTGCTTCATCTTCTTGCAGGACTTCCCACCACCTGCCGCTCGGTACAGATCCATGCTGTATCCCCTACCTAGAGGCGCGATGACCCTGATCTGTTTGCTGGGAAACTCACTCAGAACCATCTTGACGGCTGGCACGAGATCGGAATCACCGGAGACGAGCAGCGCTCTGTCGTACAAGTCAGCGAACGCTCCCCGCACCATTTGGAGGGCAATGTTGACATCCGTTTCCTTCTCCTCGTGGTCCTGCCACGTGTGACCACACTTGAAGCACGAGCGATCCTTCGGTTTGAATCTCCCCATGACAGGTGTCACTTCGGCTTGCTTCAGAGCTTTCAAGTACTCACGGTGACGCTTGTAAGGGTCAGGTCTCCACGTCGCAAACGCGGAGAAGTAGAGAACGTCTGTAAGTTCGAACTGCGGGTGTGGAGCGAACTGCTCACAAAGTGAGCGGAGGTTGACCCACTTGAGGTGATGTAGGCCGAGACTGTCTATGGCGTGATAGAAATTGAAGCCGTCGACGAACGCTGTAACCCGGACCGCCGGCATGGCTAAAAAGAAACGCCCATGGACCGTGGCCCATGGGCACCGCAAGGACGAACCATGCGGGATGAATCACCTCTATAGTAAGCAACTGGTGTCATTTGCACAAGGGTTTTTAGTGCTACCGTGATGCCGTTTATCTTCTTGTAAGACAACAAGTTACGCGCCGGACACGTGCGGCACCAGATGCCCGAGTCCGATTCCTTGCCGCCTCGCTCTTAGCATGTAGCCAGCGACCCCGTTAGACAGTCTGGTGACCCTTCTCGCTGCCATCCCCGAAGACCGCTGCAACAACCACCGGGAATGTGGTAGTGTCGGCCTGCGCTTCACCCTCTTCACGGGTCCACTGCAATAGGGAATCTAGGGAAGCTATTTGCGACAACTCCTGCTCGAGCGACCGTTGCGGACCCGCGGCCAGCCCCACGCCTATGCGGTCGAGCACTGCGTTCAGCACCGATATCGCCCTGGCGTCTCTTAGGGGCGCACTGCGACAAGCCCGTTGTATGACGGTCCGAGCGAGGCGGCGCGATGCCGCATCGACAGGTCCGTGGTGGCATGCCGCCAATCGTGTTCGTACAACCGTTAGGAAGCCGGCAACCAGATCGTGGGGAGGGTCTGTTGTCACCTCCGCCCCTTTGAGCAGTCGTTCGAGCACGGCCCTCACTCTCGAATACTCCAGTTCCTGGTGCAGAGGCCGTTTGTGGAGCACCATGAGTTCAGGAACGCCGATGCCGTTGAAGTCCCAGCGTACTGCAAACGCTGCGGCCAATGGTCCGCGAACGACGGCGTGGCCCGGTGGCTGGTTGCTGACTGGTGCGTCCTGGCCCAAGCGTTCCCTCTCCCACAGCAATTGATTGATGATCTGCGCCTTGCCAACTCCACTGGTAGTAGTTACGCCGAGTTGCAGCTGACGCGTAACCTTGCGCGCGATGCGCGATTCCATCTGAAGGCGCTGTTCTATCGAGCGGTGAGGTGCGAACCAAGACACTTCCGCGGTCTTGTGCTCTGACCCTAGCCGCGCAATGCGACCCAATCGTTGCTCGAGACGCAGTGGTGTCCAGGGTAGATCATAATGCACGACGGCGTCGGCGTCCTGTAGATCGAGCCCTTCGCTTGCGAGATCGGTTGCTATGAGGGTCGCGACGTATGTGGCAGGCCCGGGAACACGTGCGCCGCGCGCCTTGGGGGCAAACAAGGCCAATGCATCCTCGACGTTCAATCGTCCCGACGCTATCCATGCCTTGCCGGCACCCACAACCGCTACCCGCTGCCACCGAACAGTCCTGGCGAGATAGTGGGCAGTGGCGACTGCGGACGTAAACACGAGTGTCTTGCGCCCGTCTCTACGTTGCAGTTGTCGAATCAGTTCGGTCGCCTTTGGTCCTGGCCCGTTGTGATGTGGGAGCATGCGGTCCAGTTCAACTAGACGGGCACGTTCACGCTGCAGGGCGTCGGTGGTGTTCACAGTAACTGGAGCTGGATGAGTCAGGTCGCCCAACTCCAGGTGTAGTTCATCTTCGGCAGTGAAGATGCGCCGTGCGACGGCACGACTCAGAGACCTTCCAGCCGCGGCGGAATTCAGCGCCCGCTCGATATAGGCCAAATGTCGCCGTACTGTCTCTCTACAGGCGGCTGCGGAGGACGCGAGTCGATACAACAAGTGCATCCGCATGAGAGCGGAGCCTTGGTCGTCGCCCACAGTTGGGAACTCCAGCGAGTCGATGCAGCTCAGTACTTGCTCCAAAGTCGTGGCAGGCAGGGGAGGTGGTCGGATCGCTGCCCGACTTTGGACGGCCGGCAACAGGTGGAATAAGGTCGGAAGCATGGCTGACGAACGAGCAACGACCGCCGGTGCAGTTGACCACGCCAGCTCGCTGTGTGTCACGTTAGCTGCCGCGTTTTCCAGGGAAGCCACTCCGAGGGGGGCGAACCCGTGGTCGGCAGCAAACAGTCTGAGCAGAGCCACGAGATCGGCGGCTCGATTAACAACCGGCGTTGCGGTCAGCAACAGCAGGTCGCTCCGGTGCACCGCTCTAGCGAGTACGTCGTAACGGCGTGTGTTGGTGTTCCGGAAGTGGTGAGCCTCGTCCACGATTATGAGATCGACAGCTGGCGGCGCTCTGCCGCGGCTCAGCGCCTCGTGTGAGAGCAGCTTCAGCCTGATGCCAACCCGATTGCTGGTGTGTTCCCACTGGCGCAGAATCGTGGCCGGGACAATTGCCGCCACCGATCCGTACGCAAGGGCCACAGCAAGAGCGACGTAGGTCTTGCCCAGCCCTACGGCATCGGCCAGCAACGCACCTCCGAAAGCCTCCAGACTCCCGCGAATTCGCTGCGCTGCTTGGACTTGATGTGGTTTGAGCCAAGTAGGTGGTTGCCAGCCGATGGCTGCCGGTCCAAGCGCCGCCCGATGCAGCGGCGGGCCAAGCTGATCGAGCGCCGATCGCTGACCGAGCCGCATCTTCCACAAGAGAGGCTCGTGGACCTGCCGCAGGTGCTCAGCCTTGATTTGCGGCCACGTCTCGCAGTGCACGCCGAATCCGTGAGGATAGACAGAGTGCGTCTGCGACCGCCTCGTCCAGGTCGTCTTGACAAACACTTCGTTGATGGGCTTCGAGACTCATATCGGCCAGTGCTGCTCGTGCTCGTGCACTAGCCGGCAACGGAATCTGTCCCGCCACGCGGGCGTTGATGCGGCGGTATCCACCGCGAGCCTCATCGCCAATTGCATGAGTGAGCGCTGCTGCCCAAGAGGAGTTCATGACTACTGCCAAGGCGAGGGCGTTTTCTCTGTCTGGGAGGGCGGCGACGTAACATGTGTTGAGCGGAACGCTGTCGCGTGCATCAGTCTCATCCAGCGCGACGGCGCGCGGACGACGTGCCATGTCGGCCCATACAACACGATTGGAGGCCACTGCGCTCTTGGTGCGGAACACGGTCCATAGTGGGCCGCCTTTGAAATCCGCCCGCGCCATGAGCCTGTGCGCGTGGCAGTCGAGGTAGCGCCGCACGTTCGGAGGGATGGTCGGGAGCGGCGCTCCATCAACTCCATGGGACCACACCAGAATCTTGCTGGGTGTGGACCTGAAGGGACGGATGTCACGACCCCTCAGGGCTGGCCGAAGCACCTCGATCTCAACGGGCACTCTCTGATCGCCAAACTGCACGATGGCGCAGTTCTTATGTACGCGTAAGACGTCACCGACGAAGACCCTGTCAGCCCCTGTCTTCACGCCCAAGGCGGGCCGTGCTACTTGGTCAAGGGGTGTCCCGGAGCTGCGGAACTCCTCTAGCGCGCTCTGGACCTCGTGCGGCAAGAGCATCCACGGCCCGGGCCTGTCCAGAGCAGCTTGGGGAACCGATTCGCTACCACCGAATCCCAGGCTGACTGAGTCCTCTGGCTGTGGTATCTCCTTCCTCACCACGATGCCAATCGGGTAGGTGGTAGCTCCGAACCTCGCGGCTGCCTTCTCGCTTACCCGATGCACGTATGCGATGCGGGATTCCCTGACCAAACCGCGCCTCGCCGTCTCACCATACGCCGCCGTCGCGACTTTACTCGGCAACAGAAATCCGACGGCACCTCCAGGTGCAGTGAGTTCCAAAGAACGCTGCAGGAAAGCGACTGAGAGATCGGGTTGATGCGCGTATCCGCGCGTGCCGCTCGCTCGCCACCAGCTAAAGCGCTCACTCAGCAAGCGTCGTTGGGCCCGCTGTAGACGTTCTGCGCGTACCCAGGGGGGATTGCCGATCACGACCGAAAACCCCCCATCGGCCATGACGTCGGGTGAGTGAACATCAAACGAGAAGAACGGTAGCTGTCCGTTCGCTACCTGCTTGGCGAGTCCGGTCAGATCTCCTTGCGTGCGTCGGAGCTGCGCTAGATGCTCCCGCTGGCCACCTGATAGCCCCGTGCGTCTGCCAAACAGGTCAGGAGTGTCGGCCGCGTCCTGCAACTCTTTGATTTCGTGTCGCACGTGTTTCTGCGCACCGTCCGTGAGCTGTCTCGCCAAGAGCGTTTCGGCGCTGCGCAATTGTCGGACAGCGCGGGGCTTTGCCCTTCCGCGCGCGTCGAAAAGAGAGCGCCTGGCTGTGCGCACAGCGTCGGCAACTTCGTTCCAGACGACTCGAGAGTTGGGGCAGAATTGCCGCACAGCTGCGAGAGGGTCGAGTAGTGTGTCGCCCTGACGTGTGACACCATCGAGGTTGGGGAGTGGTGCCACCTCGTGTATCTGTCGAGCTGGATCCTCAGCCACGACGGCAAGCCACAGCCTTAGTTCGGCGATCCGCACGGCGATCGGATTGATGTCCACTCCACAGAGGTTCTCCTTGAGAATCCGCCGCCGAACTCGTAGGCGAATGTCCCGCCGCTGGCCGGTTTCGAGCGAGCAAAACATGTCGGTGAGTGTGGCGAGCGCACTCAACAGGAACGCGCCGGATCCAACGGCCGGGTCGAGAATGCGCAGGTCGCGAAGGGCGGCCAGTGCAGTATCCGTGTGAGTTTTGGGGACCGGCTTCCGGGCAACCAGTCTACGCGCCACCCGAACGGGCAGCCTTGAGGCAAGCGCTGTTTCTATCGTGGCCTCGACGAGTTGGTGAACGACGGTTTCTGGGGTGTAAAAGGAGCCGCTCTGGTGACGCTCAGCGTCATCCATCAATCGCTCAAACACCCTGCCGAGCATGTCCGGTGCGATTGCGTCCACCTCCTCTGCCTCCTTTACACAGAACCGAAACCGCTCGAACAGGTTGTCGAAGGCATCTCTCCACTGGTTGTTGGAGAAGCTGATCGAACCCACAGGCATCTCAGAGCGGTGGGGCTGGAACAGACCTCCGTTCAGGTAGGGAACCTGTCCGAAATTCGCTTGGCGTTTTCGTTTTCCAGGGGGTCTGTTCAGCGTTCCGAAGAACAAGGGATTGAGCACCGACCGATGGAAGTGCTGACGACGGTGCAACGCGGTATCGAACAGACGGCGGATGTAGCGCGTGTCATTGTCCAACCACCCCTTCTCCTGCACGAAATAGAGAAACAACATCCGCGTCAGAGTCAGCAGGGCACCGAGCCGTCTGTCCTCTTCTCTCTGACGCGTGTTCAATGAGGCGGCCATTCGTTCGAAGACGCGGCGAAATGCCGCAAAGAAGCGCTCTCCTACCTGTTCGCTGCTCAGCACCTCGGCAACCATGAGGGCATGGCTCAGTGCGTTTGAGCCACGCCTCGGTCTCAGTCTTTCGAGTTGTTCGACGGAGAAAGCGGACGGCATCTCCAAGTGCACTTTGAGAACTCGACTCGCGCCTGGCTCGCCGAGCCGTGGAGCAGCGAGCGACAGTACACGGTCCGGGGTCAGCGCAACTGCGACAGACCTTTGAGAATCACGAGCAAAGCCCGCAGCGAGCCGTCGCACCGTGTCGCTCATGTCGTTGGCGGAAACCGCGATGACCTTGAACCCCTTCCAGCGAGCTACTTCTACGGTATCGTCCATCGCGGGGCGTTGCACCGGTTGGTATCCCAACTCCTGGAACAGGCTACCCAGGTCACTAATGGTGTGCGT
>JBDHHP010000184.1:0-7392 GCA_039589275.1 Gemmatimonadota bacterium
CGCGAGTGGTGCCAACGGGACCGGCAAGGGAGGACCATACGGATGGCGAGTAGCGAGGCGTCGCCAAGCGGGCCAACTACAGTGATCGCTGAGTTGTTCGCCGATAGGGGATAGCTGGGCTGCGTTGCGTACTGGTTGATCACCGGGGCAGAGGTGTTTGACGCGCCGACACTACCAGCACTTCTCGTGGCACAGGCGAGCGAACGGCCTGTTCCGCCAAGTCAACGCACCGGCGTTGCTATCCCACTGGAACTCGAGGCGCTGGTTCTCAACTGCCTAGCGAAGGACCCGGGGCAACGTATCCAAAGTGTCCAAGAGATTGTCGCGCGGCTGGATCGGATCGAAATCAGGGAACCTTGGACACAGGAACGTGCCAAAGGTTGGTGGAGCGAGGTTGCGGCCAGTTCCTTCACACACCGCGCCTCCTCTTCTCCTGGAAGGGTGAGCTTTATGAACGATGCGGCGAATGAAAAGAACGTACGCGCTTTCGGTGGGGGCAAGAACGCCGACGGCTGCGACAAGCTGGACACGTATCCGTTATGACTTTGCAGTGGACGCTCGAGGCCTCTGTGCGTGCCTCACGGCAGCACAGCCGACGGTTGGAGGGTGCTGTAAACGGTCAGTGCCGTGACGTAGGGGCGGCACTATGAGTCGAATAGGCCGAGTCTAGCGAGCAGGTTTCTCTCCGCCAAACTCTTGTCGAGGAATGGGAGGGCGGATCTTCATGTTGATTCTAAGGGGTCTTATCGGCGGGTTGGGTCAGATCACGCTCATCGCATCTCTGCTGCTCGTCCCCGCCGGCACCTGGCAATGGCCACGTGCGATACAATTCCTCTTAGTATACGGCGCGCTCCTATTGGTCTCGACCATAGCGCTTGCCCGACTTGCACCAGCCAGCCTCGAGGCGCGACTTCAGAAGCCGGCCGCAAAGAGCCAGCCGGCGGCGGATCGAGTCATCTCACCGCTTCTCTTTCTTTCCTTGTTCGCGTGGGTCGCATTCATTCCCGTCGACGTGTTTCACATCCAACTGCTACCACCACCGCCAATCTGGGTGTCACTGCTTGGGGCAGCCCTGTTTCTTACCGGGTTCGGCGTCGTGCTGACAGCGATGGTCCAAAACGCGTTCGCAGTACCCATCGTGAAGGACCAATCCGAGCGTGGCCAGGTGCTGGTCGACACGGGGCTCTACGCTCGCATCCGCCATCCTTTCTATCTGGGGATGCTCCTGTTCCTTGCCGGTGTCGGGCTCTGGTTGGAAAGCTGTGCGAGCGTTCTGATACTGCCGCTCACCTTCGTCTTTGTGATCGCGCGGATCTACGTGGAGGAGAGAACCCTGCGAGAGACGCTTCCGGGCTACGACGCATATGTGGGAAGGGTGCGATACCGCTTAGTTCCGTTTGTCTGGTAGCGCCACCTATGCACGCCCCTGCTCAACGTGAGCGGAAATGGAGCCCCGAGACAGGACTCTCAGACGAAGTAGCCGTCTCACCCGTAGCTCACGCTCAAGACTTCCTGGTCAAGGAGGCGGAAACAGCGATCCGGTTGGTGGCGAGAAAAGGCCTCACACCTCGTGCTGCCGGGCCTCGGCGGAGGATTGCTACTCGCGCTAGCACTGGGCGGAGCCCTGGAGGGCTTTCTGTTCGGGGTGCAAGGCCAGAATGTCGCGGCGCTCTCGTTCGTAACTCTGGGGCTTCTCGCGACGGCGCTCCTCGCGGCCTACCTCCCGACCGCCCTGGCGGTCGCGGTGGATCCGGCACAAGTGCTCGGAGAAGAGTAGCGGGCACGTTACCCGGTAGCTGTCGGGTATCCTGAGACGAGTCATCGCGTTGAGGAGACTGCACGCGAGTTGCACCTCCACGGGCATTGTCAACTCAATATCCACCACTACTGCCTTGTCACGATGCCGACTATCTCGTGAATCCTGGCGGCCTGGACCTCCGTAGTAAACAGAATGACATTCGGTTTTTGGAGGCCCCTGTGTTCAAGGCTCTGACATTGTCCGGCGTGATGGCAGTCTGCTCAGCCTCGGCGGCCGAACAACTCTCGGAAGGTGGTTTCGAACAGGAGGCGGCGCCGTTCGCCGCCCTAGTACGGACGCTGGCGGATTCCGCCGAACTCCCGGGTGGCGCTGTCGTCGTCGTGCGGGATGGCCGCGTTGAGACCTCGATTCCACTGGGGACGCGGAACGGCACTGATGCAGTCACTATCGAGACCGTGTTTCGCGTCGCCTCGGTCTCAAAGGTGTTTACTGCATCCGCCGTGGCACGGCTGGTGGCGGACGGCCGGCTGTCGCTCGATGCGGATCTCCGCACCGGCCGACCGTGGCTCGCGGCGGTGGCGCCCGGCCCCGATCCCGTGACGCTCCGGGGACTCCTCACGCACACGGCCGGCTTCGACGATCGGATCGTGGGCATGTTCGCGCGAACGCCCGAGGACCTCGTTCCGCTCGGCGAGTACTTGCTGGACCGCATGCCGCGACGCACGACCGCAGTGGGCCGCGAGACCAGATATAACAATCACGGCGCGGCACTCGCGGGCCTCGTGGTCGAGGAAACCGTCGGGCAGCCGTTCGACGCGGCCGTCGCCGCCGTGCTCTTTGAACCGCTCGGCCTGACCGGATCGTCGTTCTCACAGCCGTTACGACCCGAACTCGCTGACCGCGTAGCGCGGGCCTACCGGTGCACCGAAGCGCCGTGCGATCCAATCCCGTTCGATTATCGACGTACGTCGCCGGCGGGCGGGATGGTGACTACGCCGGATGATATGGGGCGCTTCATGCGCGCCGTCCTGGATGGCGGCGAAACGCTGCTTGGTCAGGGGACCGTTGACCTCCTCACCAGCCGGGCTTGGGGTATACGCCGGGACATGCCGGGTATGGCCTTGGCACTCCACGAGCAGCCGGTGGCCGCCTACCGGGGACTCACGCACGCCGGTGCCAGCTCCGGTTATCGAAGCCTCCTCGTACTCGTACCCGAGGCCGGCGCAGGACTCTTCATCGTCACGACCGGCGGGGCGTCCTGGTTCGCGTCCGCCGTGCTGGTGGAGTTTGAGCGGCTGTTGGGTGGGCAGCGGGCAGTGGGCGGGTCGCCGACACCGGTCGCCTCTTGCGAACTGGCCGAGTACGAAGGTGTGTATCTGCTCGGACGTGCCGCACGAAGGAGCTACGAGAGCTTTCCAGGGCGATTCCTCTTCGCGCACCACATCCGCGCAGATGGTAACGGCTACCTAGTGCGATCGGAGGCTGGCCGGAGCCAGCGGTACGGGCGGGTGGCGGATGACCGGTTCGCTGGGGTGGACGGCGCCGGCACGATGCTCTTCGAACGCAACTCTGCGGGTAGGGTCGTCGCGGTGCACGCCGCAGACGTCTTCAACGGGGCTCGGTTTCCGGCGAGTTACCGGCGGCTGGGCGCCATCATGGAGCCCAGGTTCGTCAACGAGCTCGTGTCTTGGCTCATCGGTCTTCCCGTCCTCGCGATCCTCGCGTGGTTGGTGCTCACCGCCCTAATGGCATGGCGACGTCCCCACCGGCCCACCCGGTCCCTAATGGCCAAAGCAGGGCTTCTCCTCGTTGCTGGGACGACGGCAAGTGTGCTCGTGTTCGGGTTCGGCTTTCTCGCGCGCTTCACGCAGCTGGCAGCGTCCGATCCGACCGTGCTGGCGTGGGGGCTTCCGCCCGAGTTGGGACGTTTTCTCTGGATGCCGTGGGCAATTGGAATATGCTCCGTGTCGCTTGCTGGCTGTGCTCTTGCATCGTGGCACCGAAGGACTGACGTGCGGCTCCTCGATCGGCTGTTGTTCTCCCTAACAGGCGCGTGCATGATAATCTTCGTCGTCGTGCTGGTTCACTTCTCGCTGCTACCCCCGGTAGGGTGACCGTGCGGTTCGGACCGCTCTGGTCACGAGTCAGGCAGCTCGACGAGGCGGGCGACTTGCCTGAATGGATGACCGACCGGCAGCAGCGTGCCCGCGCCACGCGGGAACGGGTGCTCTCCGCGGCGTCCCGGCTGCTCGAGCGCCGACCGTTCGTCGAGGTGACCATGCAGGACCTCGCGGCCGAGGCTGACGTCTCGGTTGGGGCGCTCTACGCACGGTTCCCGTCGAAGGACGCGGTGCTCGCACTGCTCGGCCTCGCGGTGTTCGCGCACGTGTGCGACCGGCTCGTGAGGGCGTTGGACGCGGTGCCGGTCCGGGAAGGGTTGCGCGGCGTGGTCGAGGCCTATGTCGATACACTCGTCGCGGCGCTTTACCGATTCCGATCCGTTGTCCTTGCGTTGCGGAAGCACGCTCCTGGTTCGCCAGAGATCAGCGGGCTCATCTCTGGCGGCAATCGCGCGATACACCAGACGTTCCTAGGGCGCGCCCGCCGGCATGTAGGTGAAATCGGCCGTGAGCACCCGGACGCGGCGCTGCAGTGGGCGCTCTTCATGACCAACGCGGCGGCACGCGAAGCTGTCCTCGCGGATGCATTGTCACACTACACGGTCGGCCGTGGGCGACGCGAGTTGCGGCGCGAGCTTTCCCACGCGGCGTGGGCATATCTGCAAGGCCGGCCGCTCGATCCGGGCTGATCCCGGCCGGCGTCAATCAGCGTCAACCCGAGATTGGGCGCATGACGAATCTACTGGGCGCACCGCGCCGTATTGAATTGACAGTTTCCACGATGTCGGCGCACTGCTCACCACTGGTGTATTGTCCAATGCCGCAGACCGACTCAAGAACCGGAGTGTTCGATGCATTTGCGTGACTTTCGCCTAATACTCGTGCTTGTATTGTTGTTCGGCTCTTCCTTTTTCCCGGCTACCCTGATGGGTCAGGACGACATTTCCGACGGGTCAGAGCTGACAATCCCTCCTGCCGACAGAATACTGACACTTGCGACCTTCTGGAGCGAGGCGAAGTACAACTTCGCGTTCTGGGATCGTGTGCCCGACCTGGACTGGGATGCAACCTTCGCCGAGTACTCCGAGCGGGCATTGAACGTTGAATCCGACATACAGTTTTTCCGTCTAGTCATCGAGTTCGGTGACCTGCTTGGTGAGGGACATACCAACGTGATAATGCCGAGGCGTCTTTGGCCCGCGTACGGCGCGCAGCCGTTCATCGAGCTGTCGCCGGCGGGCTTGCAGGCGGTCGTTACCAACGTCGCCTCGGGCCTAGTCGATCGGATTCCCATAGGGTCAGTGGTGAACGAGATCGAAGGGATACCAGTGCGGCAGTATCTGGCTGACGAGGTCGATCCCTGGGTCGGGGCCTCGACACCTCAGTACCAGTTCGCCATGTCCTTGATGGGTGAGGACGAGCAGATCTCTGGTGCCCTCATGGGCCGGCCGGGAACAGAGGTGACGCTTAGCTTCCTCGCTCCAGACGGTGCATCGCACACCGAAGCATTCGTTCGCCAACCGTTGGCAGGTTTTGGTGACGCAGACTGGGTCCGCCAGGGACGCGTCAACAAACCCCATTTCGAGTTCCGCTGGTTGGACAACGATATCGCCTACGTGGCTATCCACGTCTTCTGGGACGAGGCTGTCGTGGAGCAATTCGAGGAGATTGTGCCGCAACTGCATGACCGAGCTCGGGGCATTGTTGTCGACGTGCGTCTAAACGGGGGTGGCAATTCGGCATACGGAGACAGGATTGGAAGCTACTTCACAGAACGTTCTGTGCCCGTGATGACCTGGACGTCGCCGACACACGTTGCTGCTTACAGGGCATGGGGTGCCAGACGGGACTCTCCCGACGAATATCTCGCGTACGGAGATCTAAGGGCCACCATCGAAACTCAAGTGGAAACACTGGAGCCGGCACCGGGGCAAGCGTTGACCGTCCCAACAGTTCTACTTCAAAGCGCTTACTCATACTCCGCGACTGAGAACTTCATCTTGGTGATGCAGCAGATGCCCAATGTCACCACTATGGGTACCACTACCGCCGGAAGTACCGGCCAGCCGCTCGTATTGAGACTGCCGCATGGCATATACGCCGGCATCACTACCAAGCGCGATATGTCACCGGAAGGAGAAGATATCGTCGGCGTCGGATTGACCCCTGATGTTGAGATCGTCGACAGTCCCGAGGCGATTGCCGAAGGGCGTGACCTGCAGCTCGAACGCGCCGTCGAGCACCTGTTACGGGTCGGGCAACAGAGTGGCCCCGAGCGCTGAGGGAATCTCGCGACAGTCGCTGTCAACTTAACGGCTCTGGGGCTGGATTCAGCTAGAAGGAGAGACCAGCGGCAGTGAGCCTACCTCAGATTGTGCGTACTCGATTAAGGCACGGGAGCGGGAGGCCTTCCAGGCCACGCGAACCACCGTTTTCCAATGCACGGTGGATCAGGTCTTCCCGGTCATCCGAGACATGCTCGAGCGCCCATCTCCCCGCCCATGCCTTCGATGCGATTCGCCCGGTCCTCGGCGAGCTACACGAAGAACTGGGTGACTCCACGAGGGCGGCGTGCTGGTATGGCGAGTTCGTGACGCTTTGGGAAGACGCGGATCCCGAGCTGCAGCCGCAGGTGAGCGACGTCCGCGGCCGAATGGCTCGCCTCATTGGTCGATAGATCGGTCACGCCTGGAAGGTTTCCGGACACAAGCACTGGAATCATGTATGCGGATGTTCCGACTAGGGGAGTCGCCACAGTCTATGCAAAGACTGGAGACCTGCTAGGTTGGATTTGTGTTGCTGGGTTGTTGGGGTTCATCCCTCTCTATTTCGTCGTATCGACCAGGCACAGGACGATTGACTCAAGAACAGGCCGCGGTTGAAGGCGTTAACCTGCGACCTTGATGCGCCTTGGTAGGGCGGAAAGGCGGTAAGGCGGTAAGGCGATAGGTGATTTGTGATTGGCCTTTGCAGATCACAAATCGCAACTCGCTGATCACAAATCACAGATCGGCCGGCTTCGATTACTCGCGGATCAGTGGTTGGTACCTGCCTACCTCGGCCTCACCAGCGTCTCGAACGGCGGGTAACCGCGCAGGGAGTCGAGCGCGGGCTCGTTGTGTAACCAGTTGCCGTAGGTCACACGCTCGCTGATCGCGAGCTGTAACAGACGCAGCGCTTCCTCCCGCTCGCCTCGCGCTGCCGCAATGCTCGCACGCCAGCACACTCAAGGCACACCGCATTGAAGGTGGTTGGCCAACAACGCCTTAGCTGGGCTCAAGCTGCCACCGCGAGCCGGTTTTCACAGCTTGCGGCGGAAGTTCGCCACCGAGCTGAAGCACGTACCGCTGCCTGATCTTTGCGCGCTAGGTAGTGGAGTGGTCCCAAGACTATCCTCACCTGTTACCAGGAGCCGGACAAGGAGACCATACGCGCAGCACTCACCAACCGGAGTCGGTTGGGGATCCAATCGACACACCACGCCGAACCGTCTCTTGAGGCAAATCAGTAACC
>JBDHHP010000185.1:0-7372 GCA_039589275.1 Gemmatimonadota bacterium
AGCGATGACCTTGCTGCGGCTGGCGATTGACGAGGGCGCCACTCCTTTTTCTGGCCACGGGACCTGGCTGCACCGCGACATCGACTTCGAGTCCCTGCGCGAGTACCCGCCGTTCCAGGAGCTAATGAGGCCAAAGGGGTAGGGGCAGCGTCGTTGGTCTGACTAGATCGCCGGGGAACCGGCCCTTTGTCGTGGTCACAATAGCCGCTGTTTCTGGCTGTTGCTCTATGGTCCCCGTTCGGTCCCTGATGGGTCTGCGTAAGAAGTGTACAGAATGCACGTAGCGCCAAGACGGCAAGCGCAGTGGTGTGTCAATCAAATGCTTGTAGGAAATGGAGTTAGGTGGGATCGGGTTTTACGCAGTCTGCGCACGCTGTGCAAGCTGTTCAGGGGCGTTCCCGGACTCATAATCCGTCGGTCGTAGGTTCAAATCCTACAGGGCCCACTCAGAACGGCGCATCAGCGCCGTTCTTCGCGGGCCCCGTAGACCTTTGCGGCCGCCGCTCGCTCTCTAGCGCTCGCGGCTTTCCCGACCAAATCCTACAGGGCCCATTCAGCTAACTCCCTCACACATAACAACCTACAATTCAGTCTTCCCTCACAGATTAGATGGCTCGATATCCGACTGTGGGACATACAGTGGGACTGCATAGGCGGATCTTCGCCTCGAATTGCTCCCGCGCGTCCGGTGGAGCCGGATCATGCAGCTCTAACAACGCCTCGGCTGTCTTGATCTTCGGGGTCCGCCTTGGCTGCCGCTTCTTCTTAAGACTCGCGACCATCGACCGGAATGCGTGATCGGCAATAACGTCATGTGCGGCTGTGATCTCGGCAACGGTCGGTTGCTGCTGCTTCACGCCAGTTTCACCATATCGTTCGCGCATCGCGCGGATCCAGCGGTCAAGGTTGCGGCTCATCCTACCCTCACCACTCTCACGGTGTATCTTCTGCTCGGTACTGCAGGAGAATGACGATGCTGATCTTCTTGCAAGACTCGATCGCTGCCGCGCAAGACTCCGTTCCTGTCGCGACTGAAGTCGCGGTCGCTCAAGTAGCGAGCAATGCTTTTCCGCTTTCTCAGGCCCTTGCCGTTGGGGCCACAACAGCGGTTGCGTTTTTCGCGCTTGTGACCCTGCTCGGCCAGTACCTCAGGTTCCTCAGGAGACGTAAACTGGCAAGGGAACGCGTGAGCGTGCACGCACACGCCTTGGTCCAAGTGCTGGAAAGGCTGCACTCGAAGGCGATGATCGAGATGGTCCGCGCTGATCAAGCTGGAACGAAAGAGATCACTTCGGAACTCGATAGACTGCTGCCGCGCGTACTGAGTCTTGCCGAAATGGCTGCTGACAGTAGCCGCGAGATGGCGGATGCGATTGCCCTGGGCGTCGCTCACTACGCTGCTGCCTACGGACAAGCCAGCGCCGCGCAGATGACCGCCGCGATGGTCGCTAGAGATGACCCGGCGGGATGGCTGTTCATAAGCGACGCCATCGAGGGATGCGAGATAAGCCTCGTGCATTCCAGCGACTTTTTTGGGCGCGCCAGGGGCAAACGGATAAGCGGCGCCGCACGCAAAGCCGGCGAACAGCACGCGGAGAGTGTCGAGCGGCGCAAGGAGGCTGATCGCCACTAGGCTGCTTCCCTTGATCACCTGCGCCATTCCGCTCTGAGCCGCTCCACCTCACCCTTAAGGTCTTCCACCACTTCGTGCGTAAGCTTCGCCTCGCTCGCCCGGAGCCACACTTCAATCGATCTCACCGCAGCCGATGCAACGGAGCCCGCCATCAGGCCACTGCAGGCCCATACGTTGATGCGTTCTAAGCGCTGTTGGGCCGCCTCAATTGACGTCAGAGGCGGAAACTGAGCCTCGACAATACCAAGGGTTGGCTTGCGCGGGGAGTGTCGGCCCACCATAGATGGCCAAGCCGCCCTATGTGTATTCCTTGGCCATCTATGATGATGTTTGGCCATCTATGGTATCTTTCCCATGATGGGAAAGACAATGGGACGCTGGTTCATAACCGTGTGTCTTGGGTGTTCGGTGTGGGGAGGTGTGTGCGGACTTCAGTACAGATGATGGCGTATCGCACTGTATGGGCCCGTACCATACCGAATCAGAGACGTTCTCATAATCCGTCGGCCGTAGGTTCAAATCCTACAGAGGTCCATAACCCAAACAGAACTGCATCTTACAACACTGAGAAGGCCGCCATTTCTTGACGGTCAGCGCGGACGTGCTCTGCCTTCAGGAGGTGCACAGTCAAGGACCCAGTGGCAGTCGGACTCTGACCGCACACGTTTACCAGGATTCGCCTACGTCGGTATGCCACCTACCTTCAAGAATCCGGGACGAGCTTCTCGGCGAGGAAGGAACAGATGCGCTCGGCCTGTTCCGCAGGTTTGTACTGTGACAACAGGTGACCCGCCTCTGGTGGTAGTATGATTAGGGTTGCGTCTCTGATTGACTCCAAGTACCTGTTGGCAAACGAGATCGGGACTCCCCAGTCCCCGCTGGACCATAGGATCAGGGTCGGTGCCTCTATGAGGTGTAGACTCTCGGCGTATGATTGCGAATAGGATCCCACAACCTGTACAGCCCCTGCCGCAAGACTGTTTGGGAAAAGCCACTTGAAAACCATTGAACTGGCGGTGATAGAGGCGATGTGATTACCGAGGCCGGGCCGCTGGAGGAAGTCCCGCAGTATCCCATACCGCAGAGAGCCAGGGTACCCCGATGGTGCGAAAAGTACGGTCGTCTTCACCCGTTCTGGTGAATGAGCTGCCGTCCACGCTGCCAACGATCCCCCCATCGAGGCGCCGACAAGAACTGCCCGGTCTACTCCAAGTACATCCATCAGGCCGACAAGGCGCAGTCGCTGGGATTCGAGGTCATACGAGCCGTCCGGACGATCCGATCCGCCGAATCCGGGAATGTCTATCAGGATGGCTCGACCGCAGGAGAGATGTTCGGCCACGGGCAGCCAGCTTTCGAGCCTGTTGCCGAATCCATGAAGCAAGATCAGGGTCTCGGTACCAGTTCCCACGGTCCTATACCGGATTCTCGTGCCGCCGACAGTGGACTGCAAATCGCCTGGTCCAAGGGCAATTGGGTCTGATCTCGGGAAGAGGAAGCCCATGAGGACCGCTAGGCTCAGGAACACCACGAACCCGGCTATTGTGCAGGCAATCACGCTCCAGAAGAGTATCCGCACTCATGCCTCCATAGCACCCTGCCAACCAGTCGCAAGCAGATTCTTGAGTAGCCGGTTTTTTCTCAGGCTGTCATCGCGCGAGAGCCGAGCGTGCCGAGGCTGTGGCCTTGCACGACAGCCGTCTGGGCTTCAGCACCCAAACGCACCCCAACCGTCAGCACCCAATCGGGCTTCAGAGGGATCGTCGCGTAGCGGTGATCCGTTTTCGAACGCGTGCGGTCGAACGGCTCAAGCCAGAGGTAGTCGCGGTAACAGCAAAGGGATCGGGTCTCTGCCAAGCCACCGCCCCTACTACAGTGCGTCACGATAACTCAATGTCCTCAGAGATCAAGCCGAAACCGGTTGGTTTACAGTTACAGGCGCGTCTCTATGCCGAGACACACCATGGCTTCCGGCAGTTGTTTCTGCCACCTTCTCAATGACGTGCGCGCAGGCGGCCTTGGGGCCATTTGGCCTCAATGTCACCGGAAGTGCCCTCATTATCCGTTACCAACTTGCCGGTCCAAGTCACACGGTACGTCCCATCACTTCTTGGTGGCTATCGCACGCACCATCCCCGCAACCACATTGAACCGCGGTACCCGGTGCATGTACTGCTCGTAGTCGGCGCCGAGCTTCTCGAGCATGAATCGTTCTTCGCTCATTGCGTGCAGATAGAAGAACACTACGGCAGCGACGCCGAGTGCAACTGTAATCCAGTGCATCGAGGTTAGTGCGAAGGTAGCGTTGAGGCACATATAGCCGAGGTATTGCGGGTGGCGGACGACCCCAAACAGGCCCCGATCTACAACCGCAGAAGTATGCATGTAGCTGCTTCCCGGCTCGGCCGCGCCGTGCTTCTTTAAAGTGACGAAGGGTAGAAATATCAACAGCGCCGCGCACACGCCGAGCGGCAACGCGAGCAATCGCACGGGGTGCTCAGGACCCTGTTGCAGCAGGATGTTACAAGCGATCGCCGCCACAGTGAGTGCCGTCGCGACGAGCATGAACGCGTTTCGCCTGACCTCGCGCATCGTTGCCATAACTACTCGATCTACGGACAGAAGAAAGCCCCACAATGAACTGACCGCGGGGCTCTACCTTGCTACATGGGCGGTGGCGGATTCGAACCGCCGACCTCCGGTATGTGAGAGCCCCACATGCCAACAGTGGGCAACATAGCGCTTTCGTGATGTTACTGTAGGTCAAGGACTTACGGCCCAATCGTTTTCCCGCCGCAACAGCCAGCAACAGCCAGACACAGCAGGGTTTGTCACCGCTATTGACGCACGACAAAGGGCCGGTCTCCCGGCCCTGGGATCAGACCAACGACGCTGCCCCTACCCCTTCGGCCTCATCAGTTCTTGGAATGGCTCGTAGTCGCGGAGGGGCTCGAAGGCGGTATTCCACCCATCAGTTCAACTGTATGCAAACCCCTCGGCATGTGCTTGCCGTAGTAGGCCCACTGCACGTTCGTGTTACCCGAGCGCTGCGACGATTGATGCACTGAAGAATCTGTGTTGACCATGCAGATATGGCGTCTGCAGATCGGTCAGCCATTCAACGTCTCTCCTTGCCTGAGCGGTGTCTCCACGAAGGGCTGCAGTGTAACCACGACCACCTCGAATCTGGAAGAAGGCTTCAGGGTAAGCCTCTATCATCTCCTCCCAAATCTCCTGAGATTCCTCAAGGCGTCCAGCCAAGAACAACGCTGTCGCATGGCCGGAACGATGGTTGGGCGTTGCGACTTCGGAGGCTGGTCTGGTTTCATACCAGTTGATCGCTCGCTGCGCTGCCGACGTTGTTGTTGACCTTCCGTCACAAGCGTAGCGGTATGCCCACGGGGCGTCCCTGCCGCAGCGTCACACGGACGTCGACCCGTCCCTACAAGTCATTAACCAACAGGCGCTTGCAGGACCCGGCCAGATTGTGATGTAGATCACAATTCGGTGTAATTCTTGCGGATGTAGTTCTGAAGGCTTTGATCCTTCATGTAATCCCTGCTGAGTGGAAGTGGACGCGATGCGAACGCACTCTAGCAGTCCATCCGCTGCATTAGAATCTTGAAGGGGTAGTCATCCATCTTAGGGGGTGAGAATGTCAAACTCGAGAAGGACGCTTGCATGGGTAGCGCTGCCTGTGTTGCTCTTAGCGCTCGCTGCGTGTGATGAGTCCAGCAACCCGCTGACAGCAGTGCCGCAGTTTGCGATCGTGGGCGCGGAGCCCTGCGCTGACGATGCGCCGGAATCGAAGTACTTCAAACTGATAAAGGAAGGTGGATCAGGAACGTTCAGTGTAGTTGTCCACGATGCGGATCATGTGGAGATAGAAGAAACAGAAGTGAGCCTCGATGCAGGAGAATGCGCGCTTGTGCATTTCAACTCAGGAGACTGGGCCGACAGGACGTACGTGACAGTGACCGAAACCTCAGCCGATCCGATTTCTCTGGAGTGTGTCGCTATCGACGACAATGAGGGGTTGCGAGAATGTCTCAACGCCTATGGGAATTCGGCCCGTCACCGTGTAACAGATTGCATGGGAGCTGTCGCCACGTTCACCAACGGTCCTGACATGGCGTTCGGCCGCATGACGGGAGGCGGCGTAGTCAGAATGAGAGAGGTTGGTGGGGAACTCGTCAAGATCACGCATGGCTTCACCCTCCACTGCGATATCACACTCTCCAACAACCTAGAGATCAACTGGGGCGGCAACCAGTGGCATTTGGAGAAGGAGTCACTGGAAGACGTATCCTGCACCGATGAACCGGGCGTTGATCCAGAGCCGCCGCCGGCTCCGTTTGACACGTTCTATGCTCGCGCCATTGGACGTTACAACGGCGACCCTGGCTACGAAATCGAGTTCACCCTGCAGGATGCGGGTGAGCCGGGTGGGAGTAACGACAAAGCAGGGATGACCATTACAGACCCCGATGGAAACGAGGTTCTGTTTGTGCCGTTCGCCTTCACGGAGCACGGGAACCTACAGGCACATTATGATCAGCCACACGGCAGCAACGTGAACAGGTAGCACCGAGACTAGACGCGCCTTTTCATTGGGCGTCATAACCGCCCCGGGCGTCTCGCGGCGCTCGGGGCTTTGCCTTTGGGCCTCAGATGACGCTCGGGTGACGGTACGAGATTAGTCTTGCATCCGTGATAGTACGCCGGTGGCCCTCGTGGCCCCGCCGCCGTAGTGGACGCCGTATTTAGACGCCGTAGTAGGACGCCGCAGTAGACGCACGCCCGACGACGAGACCAAGAGACCATCGACGGAGATCAGAACTCAATGATCCTCTGGAGGTAATTATGAAACGCCTTTCCTTCCTACTAACCATTGGTCTGGCGATCGTCGTCCCGACGCACGCACTTCAAGCACAAGCTGAGGCGGAGCAGAGCGAGCTCCGCTACATCGTCGTCAACACATTCAATGTTCCGTACGGCGAGACAAGGGAGCAGGTCGGTATGTGGATCGACTCAGTGATGATCCCGCTTGCGCGGCTCAATCCAAACCTTCTCTCGTACCGTATTGGGGACCACCATTTGGGCAGTAGCGCAGGCGACATCGTGATCATTTCGGAGTACGCAACCTGGGATGCGATCGCAGCCCCTTGCGGCGAGCCATGCGACACGTGGATGGCCGAGAACGCGCCCCATCCGGGAACGCCACGGGCCGAGATGGCGGACGAAATCTATGCGACGTTCCTCAAGTACTATTCAAAACACAGCGACGAGATTTACGTCGTACAGATGAGTCGGACAAAGTAGACGATAGCGACCCACCATCCAGCAAATCACCATCCGTGGTGGCTCCCGCACAGAATAGCCTCGAGCCTCTCGCGGCGCTCGGAGCTTTGTCTTGCGGACCCGGGTACCTGACTGCAAGCTACCCTGTGGAGTACCGCGTGGAGCAACACCGGAACAAGCTTGGCAACCGTCTACAGGCATTACAGCCCGCCAAATGAGTAGTCGTTTGTCACCGCTATTGACACCGCACTCCGGTATCGTTTGACACCACGAAGCCCTGCAACCGTGTATCTGATTGCAGGGCTTCGTCTTTCGTCATGGGCGGTGGCGGATTCGAACCGCCGACCTCCGGTATGTGAGACCGGCGCTCTAACCAACTGAGCTAACCGCCCGACGGCGGCAATCAGAGCCGCCTCTTGATACTAACGCTGGGCTGTA
>JBDHHP010000186.1:0-9542 GCA_039589275.1 Gemmatimonadota bacterium
GAGCATATGACGATGCCAGGCACCCCGCTTCCGTTTTCCCCAAAGGAAGTGCGGCTGATCCGGGAGATGCTGAGTACCTCGGGTGAGATCCCTGTGTGTCTGTTATGTGAAGGCAAGCTCCACGTCAGCGAATTGGCTGAGCGCAGCGGCGAGCCGGGACGCGTGTGGCGCGTGGACTGCGTGGCGTGCCGTCGGACGGCGATCGTCACTGAGGGAGGGGGGGATCGACGGGTCGAGTCCAGCGAGCAGTGAAGGCCGAGCCAAGCGGCCCGCAGAACGAAGCCCCGAGCGCGGTGAGACGCCCGGGGCTCAACACGTATGGCGGACTCCAGGTCGACTAGGAATAAGTGGTGTCCAGTGACACGGAGTTGCATCGCGAGATTGACCTGAGGGACGGCCGACGGCCAAATCGCTCAGGAGCGCTCTCAAGTCGGTTGCCGCTTTGCCAGATCGAACGCCAGATCTTCCAGGAGCCGTCGGACCCGGCTTGATACACGTTCAGGTACTTGCCGCTACCTCGGACATGCATACCACGGGTTCTGGGACTGGTGGTGTACGTGAAGGTACCTCGGGAAAACGCCCAATCACCGGTAGCGTGGGCCTCCTCAGTGCGACTGTGATGATGCTCGTACCTGTGACATTCAAAGGAGGCGAGAAAGAACGCACGGATTGCCCTCTTGCCTACAAGCGTGGGCCGATTGGCAGGCATAATCACCGCATCCTGGGCGAAGAGGACCATCATCCCGTCCAGGTCACCGTTCTTCATAGCCAAGTCGAAGGCCTCAGCCAGCCGCTGAATCTCTCGCATGGTCACCTCGCGAGTCTAATTTGCCCTCTCGTTGGCGGTCCCGCGGCCTCATCGTCGGTAGGCGTCCTGCTACGGCGGTGGGGCGTACTGAGGACACCGGGGTTTACTGTCAATTCAGTGAGGGCGACAGCCGATTATGCGGCCAGGTACACGAGTTCGCAAGACTGACGCACTCGACGAAGTTCCCCATACGGTGGTGAGGCCGGAGTGAGTATCGCTCGCGACGGCACTCCAGGCGACTTACACATGCGCTAGTCGGGATTCGAACCCACCGCGGTTGGCTCCGGACGCAAACGGTGACGTCAATGGGTGTCAACTGACGATGCGATTGCGCAGTCTCGCGCATTTCTAGGTCATTCACCTTCGAGAACGAAGAATGCAACACCCGATCACGGCACTGGTCTTGCCGCGTCATCGGTATTCGGGTACGGTTACATTAATACTGCTCGAACCGCCGTCGACAGCGCCTGAAAAGGTCTGGATTGGCCTCGCGTCCCTCACGTGGAAGCCGACCGCGGTTGGCGTGCAGAAAGACCGTCAGGAGGCAAGTGATGGATCCCAAGCTGGCCGAGGTCGACAGGACACTCCACGAGCTATCCTTTCCGACGAGGTTCGCGGTGGAGGTGTGCGCCGACTGCAACTTGGCCTGCTCGATGTGCCACCACCCAATGATGCGCAGACCGAAGGGCAAGATGCCGATGCCCCTGTGGCAGAAATGCGCCGACGAGATCGCCGCTGTGGCGCCCGATACACAGTGCTGGTTCTCCTTCTGCGGCGAGCCGTTTCTCGAGCCAGAGTTGTTTCTGAACATGCTCTCCTACGGGAAGTCGGTGGGGCTACGCTCCTTGAACATCAATACGAACGGCATGCTGCTGACGCCCGACTTGGCCGCTCCGGTTCTGGACTCCGGGGCCGACTTGGTCGTGTTCGGAATCGACGGGTTTTCCAAGGAAGTCTTCGAGGCCATCCGCGTGAACGCTGATCGAGACGAGGTCTACGCCAACGTCGAGTACCTCCTCGCCGCCCGTCTGAAGCGCGACAGCGGTCCCGAGATCATGGTACAGTTCATCGAGATGGACGAGAACGCGCATGAGATCGGCGACTTCAACGCCTACTGGTTGGAACGGGGCGCCACCCTGAAGTTGCGCAACAAGCTAAGCTGGGGCGGCAAGTTCGAGACGCCCATGGACGTCCCTCGGGAGGAGCGAATCCCGTGTCCCTGGGCGGTCACGATGATGCACGTCTTCTGGGACGGGCGCGTGCCGCGCTGCCCGGGCGACACCGAAGGGGAGGAGGGTGTGGGCAACGCCTGGGACGAGTCTCTGTATGCTCTGTGGGCGCAGCTCGGCGTCTACCGGAGGCTGCACCTGGAACGTCGCTTCGACGAATTGCCCATTCGTTGCCACACGTGCTCGGACTGGATGACTGGTGCGGCCGACCTCGTCCGTCCGACGATGACCTCCGCTTGATCCATGCTCGACGCCCTCTACCTTTGCGGAGCGGCGAATCCCGATGATCCGGAAAAGCACGGACAGTCGATCCTGGGGCTGCCGATAGCGGGCCCTTTCACGATGCTGGAGGGGATCGATCCGGAGTCTGCGGAAGTCGCCAATCTCGTCGCCGGCACGACCACGAAGCGCTGGATTGCCCGTCAGAGGATCGAGGAGTTCGGAATACCCTTCGCGACGCTCGTCCACCCGGGCGTGGAGACTTTCGGGGCCGAGCTCGCTCAGGACGTCACCGTGTATCCGAACGCCATAGTGGCCGCCGCTAGCTCGCTCGACGAGGGCTCGGTGATCTTGATGGGGGCCATCGCCGGACACGGCTGCCGGATTGGCCGTTGCACCGTCGTCGCTCCGAACGCTGTGGTCAACGCTCGGGTCGATGTGGGGGACGGGGTCTATGTGGGCACCTGTGCGTCGATCCTGCCCGACATCGAGATCGGTTCCTGGGCAACCATCGGCGCCTGCTCGTCGGTGCTTCGCGGCGTCAAGGAGGGAGCCACGGTGATAGGTGTCCCGGCGAAAACGGTGCTGACGCTCGAACAGAAGCTCAAGTTCGGTGGTTCGGACGCTCTGCCGCCTGGCATACGGGGTGAGCTGGCGGCGGCGGTCGGGTCGACCTGACGTACGCAACAACGGGGCTGCAAACGGGGAGGCGGGCGAGACGAATGGAGACAAAAGAACAAATCACGATGGCGGTATACGACGCCATCAAAGAGGTGAATCGAACACTCGAACCCGGGGCTCTGCTGCAGCAATCTCCCGATACGGTTCTCATGGGGGAGGCGTCCGGGCTCGACTCACTGGCGGTCGTGACGCTTCTGTCGGCGATCGAGGAAAACCTCCAGCGGACATTCAATCGGACGATCAGCGTCAGCGACACCGTCTTGGGGCAGGCTTCGACGACCTGGACCGTGGCGGCGCTGACGGATTCCATCGCCGAGATGATGGACGGTGGTTAGCGTGGGCGACCCGGAAGGAAACGGCCGTCGCCCCGGGTCAGCGCCTCGAGATGCGGACGCGTGCTGCAGGATCGAGGCGATCCTGACCGATCGCTTGAGCCTGCATGTGCCGTCGACCGACACCGACCTGATCGCAGAAGGACTGCTCGATTCGGTAGGCTTCGTCGAGTTGTTGTCCAGTCTCGAACAGGAGTTCGACGTCACGATTCCGGTCGACAAGCTTGAGGTCGACTACTTTCGTTCGGTCAACGACATCGCCGCGTTCATCGGCGCGAGCCGGACGTCCGACAGCCGGCCCGATCAGGAATGGATGTTTCGAACCGACTGAGAAGGCTGTCCCGAGGCGACGCTTGACATGTCTATTTCCATAGAGCCTCTGGATCGCGTAGCGCCAGCGGAAGTACACGCCTTCCTGGCGGCACAGGCGGGGATCCCACAAAGCGTTGTCCATTGGAAGTACTACGACCCGGCTCTTGAGTGCACCCGCAGCCGTGGGTTTGTCCTCCTGCGGGCCGGGAAAATCCACGCATTCTACGGGCTCATTCCGTTCACGATGGTGGCGCGCGACCGTGCGTGGGAGAGCGCTTGGCCGTGTGATTGGTACGTCGACGATCCGGGCTCCGGAGGTGCCGCCGGCCTCATCCTCTTGAAGCACGTCATCAAGGAGACCGGCCACATGGTGCATATCGGCGGCAGCGACGTCACCCGGAAGATCTACGCGCGGCTCGCGTCCAAGACGGTGGAGGACGGGGCGGTGCGTTTCTACCTGAGCTTGCGCCTCGGAGACTTGCTCAGAAGGGTGAGGCGGCGGCTGAGCCTTCCGGATTGGGTGCAGCTTGGTCCAGTCGAACGTTTACGGATTCGCAAGCTCCGCCGGCCCGAGGATGGACAGGCCATCAGGATCGTCGAAGGTGTGGCCGAGCCGGTCGCCGGCCTGGCCGGCGATCTATCGTCCAGTCCGGGGTGCTCGGCTCGATACGACAGTCGATACCTCGAATGGCTGGTGGGCCGATGTCCATCGCTTCAATCCTTCAGCTGCTATGTCGACGCCGATCCGCTCATACCGGCTGGCGCGCTCTTCTGGTCGGAGACGGACGGCAACGGAACCTGGCGGTTGGCCCTCTGGGGGCGTAAAGACGCCACGACCGAGCAGGCCAACGTTCTCACCGCGGGAATTCGGGAGCTCCTCGCGCGAGGGGGAAGGAGCGTGGAGTCGCTCGTCGCCCGGCTCGACCGGGAGACGTCGGCGATTCTCGCCGAATCTGGCTTCGTCGAGCGAGGCCGGTCTCCCCTTCATGTTTTCGCCGCCGCTGACAACGGCACGCCGGTTGAAGAGCTGAGCAGAATGACGTTCCTTGATGGTGACAACCTCAACTTGTTCTGAGTCTCGCGCTCGAGCAGGACACCGCGGGGCGCATGCACGCACGGGGGCGATGCCCCGATGACCGAGCTCATCGACTCGTGGCTGGCTCGACAGGCCGAGAGGCGACCCGAGCACGTCGCCGTGGTCATGGCAGACGAAGCCGTAACCTACGGCGACGTCGAGGAGAGCAGCGTCCTTCTGGCGCACATGTTGATCGAGTTAGGTTGCCGGCGAGGGGATCGAATCGGAGTGCTTCTTCCCAAGAGCGCGCTGGCGATCATCGCCTTTCACGGCGCATTGAAGGCCGGTTGCGTCTACGTTCCGATCGACATCTCGAATCCTCCCTCTCGGGTCGCGAGGATCATGGAGGCATGTCGTCCGAAGGTCGTCCTGGCGGCGGACCCGGCTGCCGAGTTACTGGCGGAGCTGCAGGAGTGTGGTCCCGAGGCGCGGGAGGCCCATGTCGGGTGGATGGCGCCGGACCTGCCTCCGGAGCCGCGGGTGGCAGCAGCCTTTTCTCTGCGGGATCTACAGTCGTTGCCGAAGGAGACGCCGCGGGTACAACGGAGGTCGGGCGATCCCGCTCATATTCTGTTCACCTCCGGATCGACCGGTAACCCGAAGGGAGTCGTTGTCGCCCATCGAAACGTCGTCGCGTTCATCGATTGGGCGCGCGAGTATTTCGGCATCGCGCCCTCCGACCGAGCGTCCGGTCATTCGCCGTTCCATTTCGACCTCTCGACGTTCGACATCTTCGGGACTTTCTCGGCGGGCGCGACGCTTCATCTGGTGCCGAAGGAGCTGAACCTACTGCCCAACAAGCTGGCCGATTTCATCCGTCAGTCGGAGCTGACCCAGTGGTTCTCGGTTCCGTCGGTTCTCAACTACATGGCCAAGTTCGACGTCGTGGCCCCGAACGACTTTCCGACTCTCGATCGTCTGCTGTGGTGCGGCGAGGTGTTCCCGACCCCGGCGCTCATGTATTGGATGCGACGGCTTCCCCACGTTCGATTCACCAACCTCTACGGACCGACCGAAACGACGATCGCCAGCAGCTTCTTCACCGTTCCCTCACTACCCGAAGACCCGCGACTTCCGGTCCCGATCGGATCGGCCATTAGGGGCGAGCAGCTGTTGATCCTCGACGAGTTTCTGTGCGCCGTCGCGCCTGGCGAGCTCGGCGACCTCTACATCGGCGGCGTCGGTGTGACCCTCGGCTACTGGGAAGACCCCGACAAGACGCGCGAGTGCTTCGTGCAGCGTCGCGAAGGCACGATCTACAAGACCGGCGATCTGGCACGGATCGGGGACGACGGCCTCATCCATTTCGTCGGACGTGCGGATACGCAGATCAAGAGTCGGGGTTACCGGATCGAACTGGGCGAGATCGAGGCCGCTCTCAACACCGTCGAATGCCTGAAGGAATGCGCGGTCGTGGCGATCGAAACGGAGAAGTTCGGAGGCACCGCGATTTGCTGCGCTTACGCCGTGAGCGACAATGCCCAGGTCGTTCCCTCGGACCTGCGACGACTCCTGAGCCGGCATCTTCCAAGCTACATGCTGCCCGCTTATTGGGCGGAGTATCCTGGTTTGGCACGCAACGCCAGCGGGAAGATCGACCGCCGGCGGATCAAGGAAGACTTCTCCGCTCGAGAGGGCGGTTGTGAGTAACAGGCGCGTGCTAGGCGGGTTGGCTCGCTCGGTGCCGGTTGCGTGTTGAACATCCTCGTGGTCGGGGAGGAATCCGCCGGAATGAGGCTCCTCCGGGATCTTGCTGCGGGTCAGCACCGGATCACGGCAGTCGTGTGCTCGCCGGACTCGGGATCGTCGGGCCGGCCGGGCATGTGGAGCCTCGCCCAAGGTCTGCGGCTGAGAACCTGGCCCGCCGAGTCTGTGATTGCGCCCGGATTCGCGCGTCGCGTCGAGTCCGACTCGGTTGACCTGCTGCTCAACGCCCACTCGCTGCATGTCCTCCCTGGCGAAGTGATCGATGCGGTCAAGATCGGCTGCTTCAACCTGCACCCCGGTCCCCTGCCAGAGTATGCGGGGCTCAATGCACCGAGCTGGGCCATTTTCAATGGGGAGAAGACCCACCGCGTGACGGTTCACAAGATGGAGTCCAAGATTGACACGGGACCCGTCGTGTACAGCGCCGCCTTCGAGATTGGCAAGGACGACAGCGCCCTGACGGTTTTCGGCAGTTGCGTGAAGCTCGGGGTGCCTCTCCTCCTGAAGTTGGTCGAGAAGGCGTCGCATGATCCGTCGGGCCTCCCCATGACACCGCAGGACCTGACCCGGCGCCGCTACTTCGGCCGGGACGTTCCCAACGACGGCTGGATTTCCTGGTCCGGATCGGCGCGCCAGATCGTCAACTTCGTGCGCGCCTGCGACTACCACCCGTTTCTGTCGCCGTGGGGACACCCCAAGACGTGTCTCGAGGGGCGAGAGATCGGAATCGTCCGGGCGCGAGCTATCGACGAGTCTCCCGCCCGAGCACCGGGAACGGTCCTGGCCAGTGCCGATCGGGAGGCGAAGATCGCGTGCTCCGAAGGCGTGGTGCTGGCCTCCCACGCGGTCAGCGACGGCTCCCTCTTCCCAGCCGCACAGCTGCTACAGCCCGGCCAACGGCTCACCGGCCCGGGCCCGAGCTGATCGACGTTCGGCAGGAAGAACCTAGAAATCGAAGGAGTACGTCAGCTTGGCGGACCAACGTGCGGTTGCTCGCATCTGCGATCAGCTCGAAGGAAGTATGGCGCTCTCCGCTGGCAATGCCGCTATGTCGTTATCGAATACCCCCACCGTCGTTTGTCACCACTATTGACACCACGACAAAGGGCCAGCTTCAAGCTCTTACCTCCGTGTGATCCTGCCCATACCTTTGCCGCGTTACCGCCGTCACTAGTTCCTTCTATGGAGGATCGTATGCGCCGTCTCGCTCTTGCCGTGGTTGCACTGGCCTTTCTGGCCGCTTGCCAGCCCGCCACCACAGAACTCACCGAGGAGCAGAGTGCCGCCGTTGCTGACACAGTGAGACAGTTGGCGGACGCCTTCTTTGACGACTTCAGAGCGGGGGATGTAGATGGTGCGTTTGCGCCTTTTTCCTCTGAAATCGTGTGGGCGGAGAACGGTGTGCTGGCTGCCAACAGAGACTCCCTCGTGACCGTGTGGAGCGGTTTCTTCGCCTCGATTCAGGAGGTAACGAGTGGTGATTGGGGGGAAGTACACGTCACGGTTCTTGGTCCAGGTGCCGCCGTGTTCAACGCAAGCTTCGATTGGGCGGGGGTTGACACTACTGGGGCAGAACTCGGGGGCAGTGGAGTGTGGACGACTGTCTGGCAGCGAACGGTGGACGGCTGGAAGATTGTCCAAGGTCACGAGTCATATCTGCCGCCGCCCGAATCCATGTAGCAGGCGTCCTCGTCTCCAGGCTCGTTGCGTTGCTCAGAACGGGCGCTGGACTTCGACGGACATTGGAAACTTCTTCTCTGTGAACAGCAGGTTCACGGTTTCCACGTACGAGATCGAGATTCGAAGGGTGCGGGGCGCGTCAGTGCGGGCGAACCGAACGTCGCGCGCAGTGAGCGGCAAGTTCTTGGCGGCAATGTACTCTAGCACTCGCTGATGGATCGTCTCATCAACGGTGTGGCCGGCAAACGAGAGTTCGCGCGCCACCGTGTCTTCGAGCTTGTACTGTCGCCAGTACACCCCACCGATCTCGAACCCGTAGTAACCCAGGGCGGCGAGCACGATGAGTAACAGCAGCAGGGCGGGCCTGACCTTACCTGATCGATCCTTCAATCTCGACTGTGCCGTCACGGTCTGACTCATGTTGTGAAGGTCCCACCATAGGGGAAACGGACGAGCGACACAAGCTTGCCCCGCTGCTTTGGCCTTGATCGGAAACACCGTCCTCCGGCGGGCGACCCGGAGGGCGACGGGGCTAGGCTACGGCTATGGTCGGGAGATGGTAAGACGAGGGTCGAGTCACCTAATCGGGGCGCCCGGATTCGAACCGGGGACCTCCTGCTCCCAAAGCAGGCGCGCTAACCGGACTGCGCTACGCCCCGTAGGTATTGTGCTGCAACAACTTAACTACTGTCTGCCACACGGCGTAGAGGGCAGGTGTGTAAACAAGTGTGCAATTTGACGCCGTCATGCCTTCCGCTCCCGCAACTGCCCTGCCCCGAGGACGACCTCCAACATAGTCTGCTCATCGGCCTGTTGGTAGCACTTCTTGAGGCTACTCGTCTCTTTCCAGCCTCCAGCGGCAGCTACGTCCACATCCGGTCTGGCGCTCGCTCTCCCTTCCAAGAGACTCCCAGCCAGGTGCGGATGGGTCCCCAACCCACCGTAGCCCAAGTCTGTCTGAGCAAGGTCAAACAGCCGAGGCTAGGGTCGTGCCGTTGATCGGGCGTCTACTGCGGCGGGCCGAACCTAAAGGGCCACCGACATCTTGCTCCGTGCACCTCCGAATGACCCATCACAAGGGATGAGACCTTTCGGGTCGTAAACGGGTTATGGCACAGGTCAGCAAGCTGCCAGACGGCAGTAAGGCACAGCCGACTTGGGAGGGCCACAGGACCCATCGGCGGACTACTGCCACCTGACTGCTCCCTGCCCGGCGGCCGCACCGATACGCTCGGTGCTCAACCACCGGCGGTCTTGTATGCCTGCAACTTCAGTTGCGCGAACCGATCGGCACCATTAGGTGTGCGTACGGCGTGCCTTTCCACATGACATAGGGACCGCCGTTGTGAGGGTCCGTCGGATACGCCTTCAGCAACTCGGCGGGCGCGAGAATCATCAGGTGTGCGCCCTCTCTGATCCATTCGTTGTCGTCGGTCGGACCCTCTGCGTAGGGATCGATGTTGCTGGCTCCCCCGTCGCCGGCCAGCATGTAAGAAATA
>JBDHHP010000187.1:0-7344 GCA_039589275.1 Gemmatimonadota bacterium
GCAGTCGCCGGCCACCGAGATCATCCCTCGACATTCTACATGGGCGCCACCGGAGGCGGCGTGTGGAAGACCAGCGACTACGGCAGGAACTGGCGGCCCATCTCGGACGGCTACTTCGAGACCGGATCGATCGGCTCGATTCGAGTAGCTCCCTCCAACTCGGACATTGTCTACGTGGGCACCGGCTCGGACGGCATTCGCAGCAACGTCATCCTCGGCCGAGGCGTGTACAAGTCAAGCGACGCCGGTGAAACCTGGACGTTTGCCGGCTTGAGAGAAGTCGGGCAGATCGGAGCCGTACTGATCCACCCTGAGAATCCGGACCTGGCCTATGTAGCGGCGATCGGCGATCCGTTTCGGGCAACGCCGGACCGTGGTATCTACCGCACTACTGATGGTGGTGGCAGCTGGGAGAAGATCTTCTTCGTCTCGGACAGCACCGGTGCCGTCGACCTGGAGTTCGCGCCGGACAACCCCAACGAGATCTACGCGTCGATGTGGCGCGCCGAGCGTAAGCCTTGGACGATAATCAGTGGCGGTATGGAAGGCGGCGTCTACAAGTCGACCGACGGTGGGGAAAGTTGGATCCAGTTGACAGACAACCTGCCAAGTGGACTCAGGGGCAAGAGCGATCTCGCGGTCTCGCCGGCAGATCCCGATCGACTCTACGTGCTGTACGAGGCGCCCGAACCTAACGGCGGCCTGTATCGGTCTGATGATCGTGGGGCCACGTTCGATCTGGTATCGACCTACGGCATGCTGCTGCGGCGTCCTTTCTACTATTTGAACGTCGATGCCGATCCTAGCGACGCAGACGTGGTATATGTCAACGCGGAAGGCTTTTTCAAATCGGTTGACGGTGGCAAGAACTGGGAGCGGCGCGGTACCCCCCACGGTGACAATCACGACATGTGGATCAACCCGGACAACCCCGACATCTACGTACAGTCGAACGACGGTGGAGCCAACGTTACCATCGACGGCGGCGAGACGTGGTCGACACAACACAACCAACCGACGGCCGAGCTCTACCAGGTCGACGTAGACGACCAGATGCCGTATTGGCTCTACGCGGGACAGCAAGACAACACGACCATTGCGGTACCGAGCTTGCCGCCGGCAGAACTCCCGGGTGGCGCCACGGCCTACTGGCTCGCTATAGGCGGCTGCGAGACGGGCCCGGCAGTACCGAAACCCGGTAACGCCGACATAGTGTACGCCAACTGCAAGGGACGGTTCGGTCGTTACAGCAAGGCCACGGGACAGGAAAAGCAATACTACGTGGGGGCATCCAATCTCTATGGACACAACCCTCGCGACCTGCGTTACAGGTTCCAGCGGGTCTCGCCGATCGAGGTGTCACCGCACGATCCGAATGTTGTGTATCACGGCTCGCAATACCTGCACAAGACGAGCGACGACGGTGTAACCTGGGAGACGATATCGCCTGACCTGACGGCATTCGAGCCCGACAAGCAGGTGAGACCGGGCCAGCCGATCACGCAAGACATCACCGGCGAGGAGTATTACAGCACGCTGTACGCCGTTGAGGAGTCGCCCGTCGAGCCCGGGTTGATCTGGACTGGATCGAACGATGGACCTATCCACGTGAGTCGCGATGGCGGTCAGAACTGGGCCGACGTGACGCCGAGTGACTTGCCCTCCGGCGGTCGCGTTCAGACAATAGACCCATCGCCCCATAACCCGGCTAAGGCCTACGTCGCAGTGTATCGCTACCTGCTGGGCGACTGGGAGCCATACATCTATCGCACGAACGACTACGGTGCCTCTTGGACACGTCTCACCACGGGCACCAATGGCATCCCGGCTGACTACCCGACAAGAGCGGTGCGCGAGGACCCCGATCGTGAGGGACTACTATATGCCGGCACCGAGTTCGGCATGTTCGTCTCGTTCGACGATGGCGCGCACTGGCAGGAGTTCCAGCTCAACCTACCAGTCACGCCAGTTACCGACATCAAGGTGTACCGCCAAGACCTGTTGCTCTCAACCATGGGACGCTCGTTCTGGATCCTGGACGACCTTACTCCCCTGCATCAGCTGACCGATCAGGTCGCGTCCTCCAGCGGGCATCTGTTCAAGCCGAGAGACACTCATCGTTTGCGTTACTCTAGCCGCAGTGGCTCGGCCGCGGATCCCGAATATGTTCCCGCAGGTGCGGTGATCTACTACCACCTTGCGGACGCTCCGGCTGGTGATCTGACTCTGCAGATACTGGATGCCTCTGGTAACCTAGTGCGAGAGTTCGCGGGTCAGCCGCCGCGCAGCCCTGGAGCCGAACGTGACATGGGCGGGATGCCCGGTGCGGGCGGTTTTGGCTTCGGTGCTGCACCCGCGAGCCTCACCGCGGCCCGCGGGATGCACCGCTTCATCTGGGACCTGCGCTACCCTGGCGCGAAGGACCCCCGCACCGGGCGCGCGGGTGGGGGCGGGCCCATGGTACCACCCGGCACATACCAAGTACGCCTGTCTCTAGGTGATGCCTGGGCCATGACCGAGAGCTTTGAGCTGTCGATGGACCCGCGTGTCGCAGAGGACGGCGTTACCCAAGCCGACCTGGAAGAACAGGCCGCGCTGGGTCTCAAGGTGCGCGACGCCGTTAGCGATGCCCGAGCTGCGGTGCACAGGCTGACCTCCGCCCGTAGTTCGCTCGAGGGCAAAACTGATGGCGCATCACGCCGCGCCGACCAACAGCTCGCTGAAATCCAGCAGCGCCTGATGACCGGCCCGGTCCGCTATGACATGCCCATGGTTGCCGACCAACTGCAGTACCTGAACGGCATGATCAACCGGGCGGATCAAAAGGTTGGCCGTGACGGGTTCGAACGCTATGAGGAGTTGAGGGCCGCGCTGGATGGGATCATTGCGGATTTGGATGAGGTCCTGGCCGACGCGGCTACAGGAGCGTCCTAGCCCCATCGGAAGCTAGGACGGGCTCATCAGCAACCAGCGGCTCATCGCCTCAGGGGCTGCGGTGGGCTCGTTCTAGGAAGCGGATATCGTCGGTTTGGGGCCGGAGATCGACGGTTCGCGATCGGGAATCGACGATTTGGGATCTGGAATCGCCAATTTGGAGTCGGAAATCGACGATTTGAAGTCCGAAATCGCCGATTTGGGGTCGGGAATCACCGATTTGAAGTCCGAAATCGCCGATTTGGGGTCGGGAATCACCGATTTGAGGTCGGAAATCGACGATTTCGAGTCGGGAACTGATGATCGGGGAGTCGCCGGGAACGGGTATGAGCCGTGGGCAAGCCGCCTAAGGCTTTGTAATTCAATAAGATAACCTAGCGGGGTGGCGTGAGTGGGGGTGCCGTCTTCACGATCTTAACAATCTTCATAAGTTCGGTGATGCGCTCGCGTCTTTCGCATGCCGCTCTCGCGGCGGGGTGGCGTCTGCTCTCGAGCTAGACCGGAACTTCGAAGTCAACCTTACGTATATTGCATATACACGGCCGCCCCGCCGAGGAGCGGCCTGCTCAGCTCTTGACATCTCACTGGTAAGGCCAGTATGCGACTGACTCAGGTTGCAGTTCTTGGAGCCGTTTCCGGCGCTTTGGTGTTCACCCTAGCCTGCGGCGCGGCGGTGCAGACCGGCACCGCTCCCCGAGGAGGCCCGGATGTGCTGACCCGAGCCGATCTGGAGGGCATAAACGCCAACAACGCGTTCGACGCCATCGAGCGTTTACGACCACAGTGGCTGCAGCCCCGAGGACCGTCCTCCGTCACTCAGCCAGAGGGCGACTGGCCACTGATATACATGGACAACGTCCGTGCCGGGGATGTCAACATCCTGCCAACCATCCCCATCGATGACATTGGCCAGATCCGCTTCGTCAATCCGTCGGACGCGACTACCCGCTGGGGAACGGGAGTGACCGGTGGTGTGATACAGATCATCTCGTTCAAGCCACCGAAGTAGGACCACAAAGCCGCAAGAGAAAGGTGGCTGCGACCTTTCAGCCGCAGCCACCCGGAAACCGTGCGAGGTTTCTCTACTCTACTGCTAGTTCGCCACCCTACCGAAACTGACCCAGTTCTGAGCCAGCACCCGGTTCATGTCCCACTCACAGGTAATCTGAGTTGCAATCAGATTCCCGTCCATATCGTACGGGGAAGCAGGTGAGAACCAGTCCATCTCCTTTGTCGGAGGGATGAACGACGGGACCAACACCACCGTGCCCGGGCCACCCTCAGTGATGTTGGGATTGGTCTCGATCTCGTCCTGCTCGAACGGCAGCTTGATACCGAGATCGACCATCCTACGACCCTCGATCAGCATCATCTCCTGCCGCGCCAGGAACAGCGCGTGCAGCAGTGACTCGGTCTCGCCAACATCGATGGCACGAATGCTGTCGGCATCGAGCGATGTGTAGGCGACTACCGGAGTGTTGACCACTCCCGGGCGCGTCAGCACGAGACCCGGCCGATACGGACTGTTGGCATCGGCCCGTACCTCGATCGACGCATCGTGCGGCCGCTCCGTTAGGTCGTCGTTTAGTCGTGGATCGTCGTCGTCGAATGCCTCAAAGGGCCTCGTCATGGCGACCTCTATCGCCAGCGCCAACTGCTCCCTACCTGTTGTCCAGTCGCCGCCGTCAAACGCGGCCTCGGCCAAGATCAGATGCATCTCCTCGGCCTTGGAGACATAGATGGGCGCCGCCCGAGCGGTGTACTTCGGATCCAGGAAATCCAGTCGCGGAAGTGGCTGCATCTCCTTGATCGTGCGCTCGAACAGGAAGAGGAACGGACCATTCGTAATTGTGGTAGGGTCGTAGTCCTGCGCTTGGGCATACTCGGGATCGGCCCCGAGCACTGCATTGGCCTCGGCTGAAGCCAAACCCGCATCACCTGCCGAGCGGTAAGCCCGGGCCAGGGCCGCGGTGGCAGCCAGGCCGATGTCGTTCCCCGCTCCCATCGACTTGGCGTCTTGCAGCTCAGTGATGGCGAGTTGGATCAGATCGGCGCTCGCCGTTGGGATTGCACTCGTGTCAAGCGGCACAGCGACGAAGCGCTCTCCCAGCAGGAGCAACGCCATCCCATAGTAATAAGTTGCCTCTTGTATCTGCTCTGTCGTGGCAGTGGTGTCGTCCGGCACGATGTCGTTTAAGACGAACGCTGCCAGGGCGCGTAACTCCTGTAAGTTGCCGTACGCCCTGCCACCCACCAGGTCGGGCCTGATTTCGCGAGGCTCGTCCCAAATGTTGTTGATCCCCGTTCCCCGAATCTGGTAGTTGTCCGTGATTACTTCCACGTCGACGGGGTTAATGGCTGTGGCGAACTGGGCCCGAATACCCGGGAGCAGAGCACCCGTGGGCTCCTCCGACTCTGCCAGGTCGTCCACCGTCGTGGCTGGATTGTCAACCTGGGTCGGATCCAGAAAGTCACATCCGGTGAGGGCAATTGCCGCGAAAGCGGCTACCGCCCAGCCCGCATGCAACCAGTTTCTCTTCGATCTATTCATGGCACTTCCTCTGGTCTCATTTAAGCGTTTTAGCATTGGGCGGTCGCCGTTAGAACGTTACTTCCAAGCCGAACCGGAATGACTGCGGCGGCGGCAGAGTCACGCTTGACTCGCCTCCCAGCGCCAGGTTCCCACCCGAGTGTACGCCATTCAGTTCCGGGTCAATCATCGGAGTATTCGAAAAGATCTTCAGGTTACGGACGCTGCCGTACAGCACCGCACGTTCGAATCCGAACCGGCTCGAAATCGACTGCGGCATCGACCAACGGAGGCCAATCTGCCTCAGCTTCAAAAAGTCGCCGTCGAGCAAGAAAGCACTACGTGCAGCGTTCTGACTGAACGGACCGATCTCGCTGCCATCGGTGTCGTATCTGATCGGGAATTCAAAACCTTCCTCGATCAGCTCACGGCGGAAGATGCCGTTGAACGTGGCCCATACCGAGCCCCAGTCGAACACTTCGTGTCCCGTTGCCCAATCCGCACTCGCTGAGAGCGTGAGATTGCGGAGGAACGTGACGCTCGTGTTGAAGCTGCCCGTCCTGGTCGGAGTCGGCTGCGAGCCACTGAAGGTGAGTGAATCGGAATCCAGTAAGCCGTCACCATTCGAGTCGTAGGGCGTCCTCACGCGCCAGGCACCAACCGGGTGACCGACTTCAACGCGCTGCTGGCTCACGCCGGGAACGTTGAACGGAGCCTGCCCACCGAGGTCCGTGACTTCGTTGTCAATGGTGTGGAAGGTTGCGCCGACATCCCACCGCAGGTTCTCACTGGTGAGGACCTGCAGGTTCACCGCCAGCTCAATTCCCTTGTTCTTGATTTCTCCGACGTTCCTGAGCTGTGACCCCAGACCCGTGACCGGTTGCTCCGGCACGAACATCATGGCGTCGTTGGTCGTGGCGTCGAAGTAGGTGAACTCGACCGACACACGCTGGTTGATCAGGGCGAGGTCGAACCCCGGCTCGATCGTGGTCGTAACCTCGGGGCCAAGCTCGGGATTGCCCGGGTTGTCGAAGCTCGGGGCGCTCTCACCCAGGAACCGGTCCGCAGCGAACGAGCGGTCGCGCTCGAACGGCGTCGGGAACTTGCCCGTCTGTCCGTAGGCAACCCGAAGTTTCAAGGTGTTCACGACACCACCCAGAGACTGCAAGAAGAACGGCTCATCCGACAGCAAGTAGCTGGCGCCGAACTTGGGATAGGCCTCTACCTGCACGTCGTCACCGAACGCCGAGTTGGCGTCGATGCGGAGCCCGGCATTCAAGAACAAACGATCGAACAACCCGATCTCTTCCTGGAAGTAGAAACCACCGTTGAAGATCTCGGTGTTGGTCTCGAAGGCGTCCACGCTGCCCGACTCGTCGAAGTCCGGCGCGCCCGGCAGGGCGAAATCTTGCCCCGTGACGTTCGTGGTGGCGACGTCGTCACGGAAACCCTGAGCGCCGACGGTGAAGTCGGAGGTCCACCAACCCTCGTAGGGGTAGCTCACGGTACCGGCGACATCGAGAGTGACCGAGCTGAAGTCGCGCTGGAAGCGCTGCAGTTGGCCCCTGCCGTTGTTCACAATCGTGGCGCCGATCGGTGAGAACTCGCGCTGCTGGTTGGTACGGTAGTCGAGTCCAACCGTGGCGCGGCCCGTGAAGATATTCCCCTCGCGATAGTCGAACCCAGCGCCAAACCGGAACCGATTCACGGTCTCGTCGATGTTCGGCAATAGGAACACCCGGCCGGCATCGTCGAAGTTGTCTTCGCCGGAGAAGAAGAACACGTCACCGACCTCGAAGCTGGTCAATGGATCGGCGATGGCCGTTCCGTTGAACAGGCGGGCGAACTTGTTGCGGGTGTAGTTGGCCGTGAAGTTGACG
>JBDHHP010000188.1:0-10448 GCA_039589275.1 Gemmatimonadota bacterium
TGAGGGTGTGCTTGGTCCCGGAATGCTGAAAGAAATAGAATATTCCTTCTTCCTCCATCAGGCGTGAAACGAAGTTCAAATGTGTCTCTCTGTACTGGACGCAGAATTCGCGCTGGGGGTAGCTTCTGACGCATTTGATCTCGAAATCGGAGTAGCCCTGATCTTTGAACACTTGCTCTACGATCTCGAGCACCGTCTTGTTCTGAAAGATCTTGCAATCGGCTGACATGGACAGGAACCAAAGCCACGGCACCATTTCGGCTCGATAGAAGGTGAGTTGTTCACCCTCGGTCTGACCAAGTTGTACGAAGCGGCTTATGATGCCGTGGATCGGCCGCTCTTCGCCGTCGGGAAGCCCGGAGTACGGAGTATGTCCGCGGCTTTCACGTCCGGTTTTTCCGACAACAGGTCCAGCGTGAAGTGAAACGGCATCGACATGCCTTCCTCACCGGTGAGGCTCGTGAGAAGGAGCACATCCTCTCCCAGCGCCGTCTCAACTCGCATGATGCGGTTTGCCTGTGAGTACTGGGCCATTAGCGCCTCGATATCCTCGATGTTTTCGGTTGGCCGAACCCGGAATTCGTTCCAGTCTAACCGGCCGGTGCAGTGGCGTAGTTGAACGCTCCGCCTTCCCCGACAGAAACCGTCACTGCCTTGGGCTTCGTGCCTTCGGCGAGGGACTCAAGCAACCGTATCGAGATCTCTGGCAACAGCGTATTGGTCAGGATGTTGTCTACGTTCCGTGCGCCACTCTCGACCTCGGTGCAGCGTTGGGCCACTTCGTCCACCATGGAGTCGTCGTACTCTAGGTTGATCCTATGGGTCTCAAACAAGCGGCGTTCTATCTTGCCCAGCTTGAGTCGGATGATCTGCTTCATCGCGTCATCTAGTATCGGGAAGTAGGGGATAATGACCATGCGTCCGAGGAACGCCGGCTTGAACGTCTTGTTGAGCTCTCGGGCTTTAGAGCCTTCACCAAGCCGTCGTGATCCGGCATGGTCTCCGAGTCCGCCGTCAGAGTCATGATTGTATCGGTGCCCGCGTTGGTGGTCAGCATGATGATGTTGTTCTTGAAGTCGATCTGCCTGCCTTCGCCGTCCTCCATCACACCCTTGTCAAACACCTGGAAGAACAACTCCAAGACGTCGGGATGGGCCTTCTCCACCTCGTCCAACAGCACCACGGAATACGGCCGCCGGCGCACTGCCTCCGTCAACACCCCACCTTCGCCGTAGCCGACATATCCCGGCGGCGATCCCTTGAGCGTTGATACTGTATGCGCTTCCTGAAACTCCGACATGTTGATGGTGATGAGGTTTCGCTCACCGCCGTATAGCAGGTCTGAGATGGCAAGAGCCGTCTCTGTCTTGCCCACTCCACTCGGACCCACCAGCATAAAGACACCAACTGGCTTATTGGGATCCTCGATGCGAGCGCGAGAGGTACGAATCCTCCTACTGATCTGCTCTAGGGCATGACCTTGGCCTATGATTCGGGTGCCAAGGTGTTCCTCCAGCTTGAGAACCGTCTCGACTTCGTCGCGTAACATCTTCCCGACTGGAATGCCCGTCCACCCGGAGATGACCTGTCCGACCAGCTCAGCGTCGACGCACACGGGTACCAGCCCCTCGTCGCCTTGAACTCCTTCGAACTCACGCATGAGTTTGTCGAGTTCCTTGCGCGACTTCTCCAGATCGGCTGCCTGCTTCTTCTCTTTGCCCATGCTCTCCGCACCATCACCCGACCCCCGTTCACCGTTCCCTGTTCCCTCGACAGTTGCCTCGAGCTGCTCGCGTAATCCACGGATCTTGGAGACCAGTTCTCGCTCTTTTTCCCAACGCTCCTTCAGTTCGGCCAGCTTCGCTTCAGTATTAGTGCGGTCCACTTCGATTTGTTCGAGTCGCTCGGAATGGTCGGTTCCAACAGCCGCCTCACGCTCCAGCACGCGCTTCTGGACCGCGAGGTCGTCCAGTCTTCTTGAGGCGTCTTCCACCGGGGGCGGCGTAGCACTCTGGCCGAGAGCTAGCCTGGCGCATGCCGTGTCGAGCACGCTGACAGCCTTGTCAGGCAGCTGCCGGTCGGCAAGATACCGATGTGACAGGCGGACTGCTGCGTCAACACCGTCATCCAGGATTCGCACGCTGTGGTGCCGCTCAAGGTGCGGTGCCACACTGCGCATCATCAGGCAGCAGATATCCTCCGATGGCTCGTCTACCTTGACCAGCTGGAAGCGGCGGGCCAGAGCCGGGTCTTTCTCGAAATACTGTTTGTACTCTGACCACGTGGTGGCCGCGATGGTTCGCAGCTCACCGCGTGCCAGCGCCGGCTTCAACAGATTGGCCGCATCGCCCTGACCAGCGCTGCCGCCCGCACCAATCATGGTATGCGCTTCGTCGATGAACAGGATCACGGGCGTCTCGGACGACTTGACCTCCTCAATCAGGCCCTTCAAGCGATTCTCAAACTCTCCTTTTACTCCGGCTCCAGCCTGCAACAGCGCCAGATCGAGAGTGCGAATCGAGACGTTCTTGAGAACGCCAGGCACGTCGCCCTCCACGATTCGCATGGCGAAGCCCTCAACTACCGCTGTCTTACCGACACCAGCCTCACCCACGAGGATCGGGTTGTTCTGTCGCCGCCGGGTCAGGATGTCTACCACCTGACGAATCTCAAAGTCACGCCCCAGTACTGGATCCAGATTCCCCTGCCGTGCGCGCTCGGTGAGATTCAGCGTGAACTGATCCAGGTTTGGTGTCGGGCCACCGACGCGGCGAGCCTCACCTTCGGCCGGCGCGATTGCAGTAGTCTCCTCGACCGAATCGCCTACGATGGCGGAGAACTCCTCTCGCAGGCTCTCGCCGGAGATCTTCTGGAATTCGCTGCTGGTGTCTCGGGCCAGCCGTCTCAGCTCGTCGTTGATGGCCAGCGCAAGCAGGGTGTGTCCTGTACGTACTTGTGTCGCGCCTAAGTCGACAGAGCCAACGAGCCAGGCCTCCGAGATCATCTTCGTGAAGCTGGGACTGAGGGACGGGGTCCGCGCGTTACCTGTCTTCAGCCGGTCGAGCGCCGCGGTCAGTTCCTTGGAAAAGCGAGCCCGGTCGACACCGAAGTGCTTCAGTATCAAGAGTCGCTGGCGTCAAGGAGCTTTACCAGGAAATGCTCGATCTCGACATCGTAGTGGGTCCGTGACAGGCAAATGCCGGCGGCCGCTTCTACAGCATTTCGGGTTTCGTGATTGAGTTTTCCGATTAACGACTTGAGATTGACACTCATGTGTCTCTCCTCTAGAGATTCAGAACTGTCTCGTCCGCGTCGCGCACAAAAGGAGCCGACCGCATCCAGGTGGCCCATCCCAGTGGCGTTGCCATCTCATCCTCTCCTCCCAAGACGCATCCCGGTACCTCGTCTCTCGCGAGCACGAGCTGGACTTCGAAATCGAATCGATCCTCGCTGAAGAATCGGGTCAGGGTGCGTAGTGCCTCGTAGGCCCTACCCTCGGGCAGAAACTCGTTGTACCGCTGCCTGCTCAGGGGCCCGATCCTTATTCTGACCCGTGCCTGTTGATCCCAGATCTCATCGCCGGCGACTGCGCCAAGACCCAGTTGAGCAGAAGCACTTGTCTCATCTCCCAACGAGCACTGAGTGTTTGCCGAGAGCGGATACCATCCACCGACGAACTGCTGTACGTCAACCGGAACGTCGAAATAGTCTTTCAGCAACTGTTCCAGAGCCACCGCCGGACGCCCTTGTAGGCCGAGTAGACCCGAGTAGAAGACAAATGACTCGTCGGGTACATCGAATAGGTTTTGGACACCCTTCGTTCCCAACCCGATTAGATCGCACAGATGCTCGGTGACGAGGTCTGCCTGATCTCGCTCATAAGCGATGGCAAACCGGTTCTTCTCCCAAGCGCGATAGAACAGCGAGACAAACCGATGGTTGAAGATGTCCAGGAAGTCGCGCGGCGCGCGATCCCGAGCCCGGGACCGTTCCGCCACCAACAACGAGTAGTAGAGTGGGAGTATCCCAAGCGGACCGGTCATGCCCATGAAGTTGACTGTGAGTCTGACCTGGCCATCCGTTTCGATGTCGAGTGTTTGGATTTCGCTGGCAGGAAAGGCGATCGCCGTGTTCGCCGCGAACCGTGCTACTTCTTCCTTGGGTTCAGCGAACTCCCCGACCCTGCTTCTGTCCGGGAATAACCTCTCGAGGACACGCACCGCCTGGAAGAACTCGAACGACGTCGGGTCCTCCAGGATCTCGCGCTCTAGCTCGACCTGAGCTACAGAAGGGTCTTCCATCCCGCCCTGGGAGGCCATTCGCGGAGCATCTCCTTTCGTTGCTCGGACCGAGCAGCGAGAATACAGAAACTGTTCAGTGAGGCGTATAGGCCGAGGAACCGCTCCAATACGCTGGCAAAGAGGTACACACCTCCCCCTGTGAACTGATCCTCATCGAAGTCGATCTCTACCCGATGACCTCGTGCAAAGCTCACACCATGCTCTCCTTCGATTCTCGAATAGCAAGGCCCGCTGCCGACACGCTTGATGCCGCGGATCTGCCTGTCGACCGGCGCCGAGTCGGCGAAGTTGTGTAGCTGCAGAAGCTCTCGCAGTGCTTCCGCGCCTCCCTCCACGAGCGACAAGTAGTTGAGCGATAGCTGCGAGATCAAGCGCCATAACTGAGATTTGCCGAGAGGGGGATGCACGGCGGATGTTGGTCGTACGAGAGCCACGGTCTTCTGTATCGGGCCACCTTCCGGGAGGGAGAAATCCCCGTCATTGCCACCAAATGGAAGGCGACTCGGTAGATCGCCGTTGAAGCAAGTGAGTCGGGTCGTGACCGCGTCGAGCGATGGGTGTACCACCCGCCCCGACAGGTCCACGAACGAGATAGAGACATCGGTTGTCTCATCGCCTGACCAGAGCGCCGGTCGACGTCTGGCATACCAGAACAGCCGTTCTGTCCGGCCGGTGGCGGCATGTTTGTGGGAGTAGAACGGCTCGAATTTGAGAGTCTCTGAAGTCCCCGGCGTTGTTGCTACCACTTTGTCTACCGAGAATACACTGGTTGTCTCTCTTCTCCGCGCGTCCGGCACAACGGTGTACTCGTGCCGTTTCTGACTCAACAGAACGGGTTCGGAGGTCTGCGAGAACAGATTAACGACCGGTGTGCATCCGAGGCGAAAAGTCTTAGCAGTGACACCGGTTTGCAGCATTTCGCGGCGGTCAGCTTGCTCGAATTGCGAGAGCAGGAATATCACCTCCGCCCTCTCACCAAAGCCGGCTTCACGAATCTGATCGAATCCTGCCAGGTCCAGAAATAGGAACTTCTCGGGAAACGCGAAGTACTCCTGCAACAGCCCGTATGCGAGAAACGACCGTTGCGGGTAGGGCAGCATGCCTTCGTCTTCACCGAATCCGACGGGGATGATGCTACTTGGCTCAAGCTGTTGTGGTGGCTTCTTGGCAGACTTGCCCGGCTCTCGCACCAATATTCTCGTGCAGTTGTTGCAGAGCAGCTCGTATAAGGTCGAAGTCAGGTTGCCCTCACCGCTCAGGTGGACCCTAAGCGCGTCGAGTTCCAGGCTTTCGAAGGTCACGTCGGGGAGGCAGCGGAGTCTGAGGCGTAGTGCCCAAGGCTCAGACGTTCTTACTGGAGGGTCAAGCTGATCGGGTGTGATCCAACGGGCCTCTTCGACGGTCAGCGGCCAGAGCGTAGTATCGTAGCACGTCCAGAACTTGCAGGGCGCACCTCCAACAGGTGCCGAGTGAAGCTCAGTACCGCGCGGAACGGCAAAACCACTCGTGAGTTTTCCCTGCTCGGGATCCAGTCCAATCTCCACCAGTGACATTGCCGGAATCGGGCGGATGTACTGGGGATAGATCAGATTGAGCAGAGCCTCGCTGATCTCAGAGAAGTCATCCTGCAGCTTCAGGTGTATTCTCGCCGCCAGAAACGCGAACCCTTCCAGCAGTCGCTCGACATGCGGATCTTCGCACTTGGTCGGTTCGAGCTGGAGTCTGGAGGCGATCTTGGGGTGTTTTTGAGCGAACTCAGCGCCCATCCGCCGTAGGAAGGTTAGCTCGCGCTCATAGAAGAACAGCAGGTCGTCTCGCGCCATTGCCTCACGTGACTTCGAAGTTGCAGTTCGTTGTGTCGAGAACAGTGTCGAACGCTACCTGCTCAGGGTTTGGCTCCATCCTCAGCATTCCCTCGATCAGAAAGCGCAGCTGTCTGGTTCCTCCTTCACCGGTGTCTGTCACGGTGATCTTCGCGTCTGCCAGCCGAGGCTCGAACAGCGTGATTGCCTCCTCGATGCGCCGCGCCAGCTGCATTCGCACCTCCGGCGAGTCGGCGCTCAGCGATGTGATGTCGGGTAACCCGTAATCATGAAGTGAGTGCTGTAGCTCATCCATCGAGTCGGGCGCCGGCTCGGGTGTCCGCCGGGTGTTGAGCAACCACTCCACATCTCGGCGCACGGCCTGCTTGAACTCCGACACCGATTGGGCATAGGTCATGCGAGGCTCGCTCGCGCTCATCGGGTCTCTATCGATCAACCGATCCAGCAGTGACTGCTGAGCCGTTTTCTCGACTTCCCGTTTGGCCATCACTTGAACTAGGAGTTACCCAACTGGTCGAGTAGAGCACTGGCATCAACGGCGCCGCCGGAAGAGCCGGTCGACCCCGCTTCCGAATCGGCCGGTTCCGCGTCCTGATTGAACGATCGCTCAGGCGGCACATTCATCCCGGCACCCTTGCCTCCGGGGAACGAGATGGCCCTGAGTGGATCGAGCCGGCAGATGCGTAGGTACAGTTCTTCCTGTGCACTCTCACCATCAGAACCGAGGGCCTGCATGCAGCGGTACAACAGGCTCAGCGGTCGGGCCACCGTGTCGCCGGCCTCCCAGCCCTCCAGATTGTGAGCGTCGATCGCTTCGGCCAACTCCCTGAGTATGGGAATGGCGACCCCCTCATGGCCGTTCCCGACCATGATGTCGGCGGCCTCCGTGCGGCGGAGAAACCGATCGCGGGCACACTTCTCCTGCTCGGAAAGAGACATCAGAAGCTGGATTGCCTGTTCATGCTGTCCCGACCTAGCCAGGGCGGCGGCTCGATCAGCCGCTGTCTTGATGGCGCGCGGGGCCCCAGCGGGCGCGATCTGAACCTCGTCGTCATCTGCGATCGCGACTGGTTGCCCGGCCCCGGCAGCGCTCGCCGCAAGCAGTTCTCGCAGCCAGGCGCGGGTCTCCGCGTTTGCCGTTGGCGTGTCGTCCATCAAGGTGAGTTGCGGTAGCTCCGACAGATCGCGCAACAACTCCGCTAGAGCGCCTCGAATCGCTGAGGCAACATACTCGTATTCGGCACCCAGCGCCTCGAGCGCCGTTAATACGTAGCGCTGCAGATCCAACCATCCCCGCCCATGAGCTGTTGCCATCACGCCTTCGCACGCGGCGAGCAGCTCGGGCCATTTGGCGTCCAGCAACAGGCCCTTGAGCTTGGTGCGAACATTGGTCGGCGGTGCGGCGAGCGCCCGCGGATCCACCTCACCGCCTGAGGTCCTGAGTTCACCCCAGCGGAAGCCACGCAGCATCAAGTAAGATGCGGGATTGGTAGGTTCTTCTCTCTGAAGGAAACGTGCAGCCGCGGCGATGTGTGCCGCCGCTTCCTCGCGGCTGGTCGGCTCGGCGGAGAGCGCTGCTGCTGCGCCCGCCGCTGTGGCCTGGGTTGACCCTAGTTCCTCTTCAGCGGGTTCAGGCTCGATAGGGTCGGGATCGATCTCCAACTTCTTCGCAAGTAGCTGGGCTGCGACCCCCTGCACATCCGTCAGTGCATTGCGCAACTTCGTGAAGCTTGGCGCATCACTCCCAAACTGCTCGGCTCCGAGCTTGTCCAACTCCTCGAGGGAGCCAATGCTGCCTTCTATGTCAGCTACCAGTTGTTTGTACCACGGCTTGGCCGTCGCCTGGAAGGCCTGATCAAACTCCTCCAGAGTTGGTTTCCCCGCCTCTATTGCCTCGTTCCGGGCCGCCTTCTTGGTAGCGTCGGCACTTGCCTCCTCCTCATACCCAATCGTGATTGCCCCCTGGTACTCGAAGTAGCCGTGTCCCTTGTTGTTGATTGGGGCAAACTTGACGGGGACGTCGAGGTAGTCACCCACCCAGTTGAGCGGCATTGCACGCATCTCGGCGTCGCCGTCTTCGAGTTCAGGGTGCAAGTGATCCCAGAATTGCTCCAGAAGGCCCTTCATAAGTTCGAGCCCATCGCGGAGACCTGTAATCCCGTCGCGCTTGAGTAGCGCCTCGGCTAACCAAGCCGCGAGTTGTATGTCCTTCGACTTGGTCGCTAGAGCTGCTTCGGCGAGCTTCTGTACTTGACCGTAATCCGGGGCGGTTCGATCACCCGTCAGGGAATCGATGACCTCCGTGCGAGCCTTCTTGATCTTGTCGTAGACAGTAAGCCCGTCGTCACCGGGCTCATCTCGCAGATAGCTGCCGGCAGGGTTGGGACCCTCGATGGGTTCGAGCAACTTGAGGATTTCGTCGCGCATCTGGCACCTCTGGTTCAGCCACTGGCTGCATTGATCTCGAGTTCCCGCAGCTCGAGGATAGGCAACTCCTCGCCATCTACGAGGAGCAGCTTATGGCCAACCGGTACCTCGGTGCCATCGTCCAGGGCCACCCACTCTGTGACCCGACCGAGCCGGACGTCAGATTCTTCGTAGTGCCAGGAGAGCGGCGAGATCGCCGGGATCAGCACCTGGCCCAGCTCGATGCCGCTGAAGCTGGGACCCGCTTGGACGATCGCCGGCGCCCACAGCAGATCTCGCAAACGCTTGGGCGGCGGTAGCTCCACCGAGGCAACGTGCTCGAGAGGAATCCACAGGTATTGCCCCGCCGCGAACACCTCGAGCCGGGGACCGATGCGTGGATCGGCGTCGGTGAGCGCGTCAAACGGCGAGCCGTTGAGAGTCCCAGATACCGACTTCGGGTCAACACCGCCCACGGGAAACTGCTGCGCTTCGAACATCTCTTGCCGGTTCTGCTCGGCGTGCAGGGCGCTGCGATATAGCAGCGCCCCCATTGACGCCTCACGATCCCCCTGACCGGCCATGTCGAGCTGCTTTTCAGCCCGTCCGTACTCACCCGCGAAACTGAGCAACTCGAACAAGAACACGCGGCGCTGGGCGTCGGTCGGGTCCTGCCGCAACTCGGCGCCCAGCGCTTCGATAGCTTCGTCGAGCTTACCGGCCTTGAAGAGATCGCGTGCTGTCACTCAGCCTACCCAGCCGTCGCAGCCGCAATGTCGTAGGAAGCCACGATTGGGTCGCCCAGCTGGCCTTTCATGTCCTGACTCAAGTGCGTCATCTCGATCTTGCTGAACGCCAAGGACAGTGTCTCCGCCGGCGTGTCGTCACCACCACCCCCGGACCAGTTGATGTCCGCGATGAAGACGGTGTCGAACTTGTAAGTCAAAAACGCCTTCTGCTCGCCGCCAGCCTTGCATATGCTGACCTCGGCGTTGGGGAAGTGCTTGCCAACGCAGCAAGCCTGAAACAGGATCGGGCTCGATTTGTCTGTCATCTTGCCAGCGTTGAACGTGGAGACCGATACGCGGCCGGCTCCCCGACCCCCGCCGGACATCATGTCAACTGGGTTGCTGGCGCCCAGACTGAACGAGTCGAGCGGAATGTGTTCTTTGAAACCCTCTTGCGTTGCTTCGCCCTTGACCCCTTCGATCTTGAGAAAGGCGTTGAACATTGTGTCTCCTCCTCCATCTTCTAGAAGTTACGGTGCCGTCCAAAACGGCCTGAAGAGCGCACGTCGCTGGCCGCTCGTCTCACGCGGCTGGGGGTGGAAGCTCGGCCACCAACCGCATTGCTACACTCAACTCATCCAACTGGAAATGCGGACGAAGATACGCCACCGCATGATAGGCGCCCGGCTTGCCCGGTATCTCTTCGACCTCCACACTCGCCTCCCGTAGTGGTCTTTTGGCCTTGACGGCCATGGGAGCGTCATCGTTCGCGACCACGTAGTTATTGATCCAGCTGTTCAAGAACCGATCAGCCTCGTCCTTGGTCATGTATCCGCCGATCTTGTCGCGCATCATCACCTTCAGATAATGTGCAAACCGTGACACGGCGAAGATGTACGGCAGCTGCGCCGAAATCCGCGCGTTGGCCGTTGCGTCGTTGGACTGGTATTTCTTGGGCTTCTGAGCCGACTGCACGCTGAAGAAAGCCGCGTTGGCGGTTCCCTTGGCGTGAACCAGCGGCACGAATCCGAGGTCGGCCAGCTCCTTCTCGCGCCGGTCGGTTATGGGGGTCTCGGTCGGGCACTTCATGGCGATGTCGCCCGAGTCGGTGCGGAAATTGTGCACCGGAAGACCCTCCACGAGCCCACCGCTCTCGACACCCCTGATCGTGGCACACCACCCGTATGACG
>JBDHHP010000189.1:0-10437 GCA_039589275.1 Gemmatimonadota bacterium
GCGCCACCATCGAGGCTGGCATCCGCGCCCTCGACTTGGGGCCGATGACCGTGTTGTCGGTGGAAGAAGTGTTGGGGGCGAAGCCGGTGATGGGACAATAGGTACTGGGGAGTAAAGAGTGGTAGGGAGGGAGCAGGGAGCAGGGAGCAGTTTGCTCCGTGGTGGGTCGGAGCCCCGAAAGACCTTGGAAGGAACTGCTCCCTGCCTACTGCTCCCCTCTCAATCCCTCTCCCCTCCCCTCCATGCTCTTAAACATCTCCCCCACCCCCACCGGCGGCTTGGTCAGCTTACTCACAACGACCGTGACCACCAGCGCAGCGGCGAACGCGGGGATGAGTTCGTAGAGCTGCGAGTTGAGTGCCGGCACGCGATCCCAGATAATGGTGACCGTGGCTCCGGTGATGGCCCCGGCGATCACACCCGCTCTGGTGGTGCGATGCCAGTAAAGGGCGAGGAGTCCGGCCCACGCGAGCAATACGAGCCAGAACACGCCGATCCGTTCGGCGATCAGACCGAAACCGACCGCAGCCGCGACCAACATTACGACCGCGATGCGGCTGTAGAGCACCAACCGCTTTTGCGGTATGGTCTCGCCGGCGTGGAGGATCTTCTCGTAGAAATCACGCACGATGCTCGAGGTGGACACCAGCAACTGCGAGTCGGCGGTGGAAATGATGGCGGCGAAGATAGACGCGACAACGACACCGAAGAACACGGGGTGCAAGTGTTGCGACGCGAGTAGGGGGTAGAGCTTTTCCGGATCGGCATCGGGCAGTGATGCGACATCGGGGAAGTAGACTCGGCCCGCCAACCCGATGAACAGCGCTCCCCATGCCATCACCACGTTCCAGATGGTCCCAACCACTGCCGATGCTCGCAGTTGATCGGGATCGGCGATCGACATGTAGCGTACGATGATGTGCGGATTACCGGGTGATCCGAGCCCGATGCCGAGGAACCCAATCATCGCACCTGCGCCGAGCGCAACGGGATCGACCAGTGTCACGTCGAACGCTTGGAGCTGTGCTACCACCGGTCCCAGTCCGCCGAAATCGATGATGGCAATGATCGGCACCGCCACCAGTGCCAGGATCATGATGCAGGCTTGCAGCGTGTCGGACAGGCTTACCGCGAGGAAACCGCCCAGGGCGGTGTAAGCAAGCACGATCAGGGCGGTGAGCAGGATGCCCACGCCGCCACTCAGCCCGAAGCTCGCGGCAAACGCCTTGCCGCCACCCACGAACTGCGACGACACGTACCCGATCATGAACACGAGGATGATCACGATCAGGACGGTGCGCAGCAGTCCGTTCTTGTCACCGAACCGAGCCGCAAAGAAATCCGGCAGGGTAACGCAGTCGTACTTTTCCGTGAATCTCCTGATGCGTTTGGCGTAGAAGATGAACAGGAACACCTCGGCGGTGATGTAACCGGTCACCGCCCACACCGCCCCCACGCCGATGGTGTACGCCATTCCGGTCACACCGAGCAGCAGCCAGGCACTTCTGCCCGATACGACAGCCGATAGCGCCACTACGAAACGGTGCATCTTGCGCCCGCCCACGAAGAACTCGCTCACGCCGGCGGACGAGAACCTGGCCGACCACACGCCAATTGCCACGATGACGCCCAGGTAGCCAACGAACGCGGCTATAGCGAACGGATCGGCGGATATCTGAATGCTGGTCGCGCTGTCCTGCATTCAGCGCTCCCGCTCTCGTGTCAGGCGTGCGAGAACCACAGCGGTCCCGATGATCGCCGCGGGGAGAACGAACATGACGAGGAGAAACGGGAGCGGCATCGGAGACTCCTGTGCGACGTTTGGTCGTATGCCTTCGACGTCGCGAGGAATGTTAGGGCCTTGGGGCGGAGATGCCAGGGAGGGCGGAAACGGGGAACGGGGAACCGGGAACGGAGCCTCGACCCTATCCGTCCTTCACCGTCCCCCACCGTCCCTTCCCGCCTTCGTCCGCCTTCGTCCGCCCTCTAGATGATTCTCCGGTCTCAGTCCTGCCTTACCTTGGTGACCCGCTTCCAGCTGAAATGCGAGCGAAACGCTCCCCCGGGAGGTGTCCGTATGTCGTGTACTGGCAACGGCTTGGGGCGTGTCAGCCCCGTTCGCGCCCGCCGGACCCTAGCCAGGCCGACTCGCGAGGGATACTGTATCAGTCCATCTGGCTTGGGGGGCGTGCCATGATTAGCACAGCCGATCGCCTCCGCACAGCCGAGACCGGCCGTTCTTCCACCGGGCGTTCGCTCGGGACTGGGGGGACGGCTCTTGTTCGTTCGGGGCTTCATGGCTGAAATCCTGGAGCGGGTACGGGCGTCTCTCTCCGACAAGTACGAAGTCGAGCGTGAGCTGGGGCGTGGTGGCATGTCGCTGGTGTTTCTCGCCCGGGACGAACGGCACGACCGCAAGGTGGCGCTCAAGGTCCTGCGACCGGAGCTGGCGGCTTCAGTAGGGTCCGATCGGTTCTTACGCGAGGTCCAGATCGAGGCATCGCTACAGCACCCTCACATACTGCCCCTCTACGACTCCGGAGAAACGGACGGTCTCCTCTACTACACGATGCCGTACGTGGAAGGGGAAACGCTGCGGGAGCGGATCAGACGCGAGGAACAGCTGTCAGTCGATGATGTCGTGAGCATCTCCAGCGACGTGGCCGAGGCCCTGACCTACGCACATGAGCACGGCGTGGTACATCGCGACATCAAGCCGGAGAACATCCTGCTGTCGGGCGATCACGCAATGGTGACTGATTTCGGTGTCGCGCGTGCTGTCAGTCAGGCGGGTGGAGAGCAACTCACTGCGTCTGGAGTCGCAATCGGGACCCCCATGTATATGAGCCCGGAGCAGGCGACCGGGACCACGACCATAGATGCTCGCAGCGATGTCTACTCGTTGGGACTCGTCGTGTACGAGATGCTCGCGGGCGAGCCGCCCTTCAAGGGCCCGACGCCCGCGGCCGTGCTGGCGCGCCAAGCAACGGAACAGGCGCCGTCGGTAGAGGTCGCCCGTCCCAACGTGCCGCCGGAGGTGGCTTACGTAGTCCAGAAAGCTCTCGCCAAGACACCGTCGGACAGATACCAGACGGCGGTCGCCTTCAGTTGCGCGCTGTCGAGCGGTGCCAGCGGGGAGCTGACCGTGCCTCGTATCGGTCCGCGGAAAACCAACCTCGGACTCGATCCCAACTCGATCGTGCTGTATCCGCTCGAGTGGGGCGGTGGCAATGGAGACGGGGGTGAAGCGCGTGACGACCACGCATTGGTCGGCGAGAACGCGGCGTATCTCATTGTCGCGTGGCTCGACGGGCGAGGGTCGTTCACCTGGGTGAACGGGTGGCACTTGCTGGAAGATCGCTACCGGGAAAACGTGCGACTCCTGCGGCACGAACAGAAGAGCGCTTTGGCGGTCGCGGAAGAGGCGGCCTACTACGTCGACGGCAGGGCGATTCCGACGGGCTCCGACAGCGTGCGCATCATCTTAGCGCTGCACAGGGCCAGGCGTGAGCGTCCGTTCGCAAGAGCGGACACGATCGGACCACTCAGCTCGGCAACGCAACTCGGCGTTATGGCTGCAGGGAAGCTGCTGTTGTCTCTGCTGCCCAGTGGGCAAACGGTGGATGTGTCTGACGTGGGCGGAATCGACCCACAGGCGATCCAGATCATGGTCCAGGCCGAACGAGAATTCCACTCGGGAAGATTTAGGAGGGCGCTCGAGCTGTATCGTGAGGCAGTTGAACGCGACTCCGCGTTTGCGTTGGCTGGAGCGAGGGGTGCACAGGCAGCAAGCTGGAATCACGAGGCGGGCGAGGCGCGCGAGCTGATCGCCGTTGCTGTGGCAAATGAGGAGCAACTAGCTCCGAGGTGGGCACATTTCGCGCGCGCGTTCGAGGCCTATCTGGGAAATCGCGGCGATAGTGCCGCATACCATTTCCAGCGAGCGATCGAATTGGACGACGACTGGCCCGAGGGGTGGATGGGACTTGGTGAGGTGTACCAGCATCTGCTACCGAGTAACCCGCCGCAGGACTCCATCGCGAAGAGCGCTTTCGAGCAAGTCTACCAGAGAACTGAGGGCTACGTGCCCGCTCTGTATCACCTGACCGAGTTCGCCATGCGCGAAGGAGACTTCGACCGGGCCTCCGGATTCCTAGCTGAGTACCGGGCCGCCGATCCTGACCCTGACGTTCTGGCTAACCTCGAGCTGGCGCTATCCTGCGCTCAGGGAACTCCGAGCGCGATCAACTGGCGCAACCACGTGTTGGAGGACGTTGATCGCGTCTACCAGGCGGGAAAGTCACTTGGGGTCGGAGGCGCATACCCTGAGTGTGCGGTCGCGGCCTGGCAAGCGGTGTTGGATCACGACACGACCACGAATGAGGCATGGCTGTTCAGTTCTCTGGTTGGATTACAGAGCATGCTTGTAGCAATGGGCCGGTCGGAAGAGCTGCGGGCGCTGTTGGACTCGGCGGGCGCGTCAGGTACTCGCTCGGGCGAGACCGGCTTGCTGCAGTACATAGTGGATGAGCATGCGGGGGCGGACGTGGCACCCCAAGCACGAGAGATAGCTGACTCACTGCGGCGCGAGCTGGATGACCTCAGTTCGACTCGTCGCTGGTTCCTGGCGTTCTGGGATGTTTATCACGGTGAGCTGGATGAGGCGCGACTGCTCAGAGACTATCTAACCGCTCGCGGCAATGACGGTGACAGGGATGATGCGCTCATGGCCGTGGGTCTTTCCGGACACATAGCATTGGCGGAAGGTGATACCGCTTCGGCCGTCCGCGCGTTTGCGCAGTTGGTGCCTGCGGGTACACGAGGGCAACTCACGCGACCGTGGGAATCGCTCGGCGCCGAGCATCTGGCTCTGGCGAGGATTCACATGGCACGGGGCGAATATGACGATGCGTATCGTGTGGCCCGCTGCTTTGACTCGCCTGGCGCAGCGAGCGTGGTCTATCCGGTGTTTTTGCGAGCTAGCATCGAGTTGCGTTTGGAAGCGGCGAGAGCGTTGGGGTGGGAAGAGAACATTGCGGTGCTCGAGCAGCGGCTGGCGGTATTGGGGGCTGGACTGTGAGCAAACTGTCCGACTGTGTGACGGCGGTGTCATGAAACTGCCTAGCTGGCGCATCACTGGCACTGGTCGGAGACCGAAAGGCGGTGCTCTAGCGGCCCTCACAGATGAGCCTCACATTGGTGAGCCTTCTGCGCTGGAGACCGCAGCAGTGTCAGATGTACTGGGCCGCATCCAATCAGCTCTTGAGAACCGCTATAAGATCGAGCGGGAGATTGGCCGCGGTGGCATGGGCGTGGTCTTCTTGGCCACCGATCTCAAGCTCAATCGTCAGGTGGCGATCAAGGTGCTCCGGCCCGAGCTGTCCCAAGCCGTCGGTGCTGAGCGATTCCTGCGCGAAGTCCGCATCGAAGCCTCGCTCGATCACCCCAACATCGTTCCTTTGTTCGACTCCGGTGATGCAGATGGTCTCTCCTACTATGTGATGCCCTTTATTGACGGCGAGTCGCTCAGGAAACGCATCGAGAGAGAAGAGCGACTCTCGGTGGACGAGGTCGTCCGGATCACAAACGCGGTCGCTGATGGTCTCTCACATGCGCATGGCCATGGTGTGATTCACCGGGACATCAAGCCCGAGAACATCCTGCTTTCAGACGATCGAGTGCTCCTAGCCGATTTCGGCATTGCCAAGGCTACGGCCGAGGCTGACGGAGAGACATTAAGCACGTACGGAATTGTGATGGGGACACCTGAGTACATGAGTCCCGAGCAGGCGATGGATGACAGTGTGGATGCTCGGACCGACATATACTCCCTGGGTTGCGTCGTATACGAGATGCTGGGCGGTGACCCGCCCTTCGTCGGAAAGACCAAGTCGGCCATCATAGCACGCCATCTCAACGAGCGTGTCCCATCACTGCGGGTAGTCAGAGCTGACATCCCCTATGGGATGACACAAGCGGTGGAGAGATCGTTGGCGAAGGTGCCGGCCGACCGGTTCCAGACGGCTGAGCAGTTTGCCGACGCGCTGTCGCACGGAGTAGCAGTAAAGGAGCCTCCTGGTCCACGTATACCCGTCCGGTGGCTTGTCCTCGCCGGAGTCCTGGTAGTGATCGCGGTTGCCGCGCGACTGCTACTCTGGCCCACGCCACCGCTCGATCTCAATCGCATTGTCGCCTATCCGTTTGAGGTGAGCGACGCCAGCGAGGCCGCTGACGTTCAGCTTGGTGACAACCTCGCGTACCTGGTGATAAGCGCGCTCGATGGCTTGGGGGGAGTGAACTGGGTCGAGGGTCGCGACCTACTCGACTCGCCGCAGCGGGAGGACGTGCGTGCCGCGACTGAGCTGGATCTGAGGCGTGGTGCGAGGGCGAATCGCGCCGGCTACTTCCTGGATGGCAGGTTGCTGTTGAGCGGCGACACTGCTCGCGTCGTACTCGCGCTCCACAGCACAACGGACGAGTCCGTCGTTGCGCGAGCGGACACGTCTGGCCCGCGCGGCGACGCGGAGCACGTGACGTACAGCGCGGTGGGTGCAGTGCTGTTGTCACTGCTGCCAGACGCCGGCCGTGTCGGACGAGCCGCAGTGTTTGGACGGAGCCATGAGGTGATCCAGCCGTTTGTGCAGGCCGAGATGGCCTTCTATCATGGGCGGTACAAGGACGCGTTCGAAAACTATCAGGCGGCGGTCGAGAGAGACCCCGCGTTTTCGCTTGCTGCGGTGAAAGGTGCTCAGGCGGCGAGCTGGAACCACAACCAGAGCGCAGCCCGAGGCTTGATTGGTGTCGCGATCGACCATGTCGAGATGCTTCCCTCACATTGGGCCCATTTTGCACGAGGCTTTGAAGCATACTTGAACGGCCGTGGGGACACTGCCGTGTATCACTTCGAGCAGGCGATCGAGGTGGACGATTCGTGGCCTGAGGGGTGGATGGGGTTGGGAGAGACTTACCAGCACCTGCTGCCATCCAAGTCGCCGCAGGATTCGTTGGCCAAGCAGGCGTTCGCAAGGGTATACGAGCGCACTAGCAGCTACGCACCGGCTCTCTATCACCTCGCCGAGTTCGCGATCCGTGAGGGGGACCTGGGGCGAGCGTCGGACTTGCTGAGCGAACACCGATTGGTGGATCCGGAGCCCGAGATATTTGGCATTCTGGACCTGGCGCTCCGATGTGTGGATGACGGACCGGATGGTATCGACTGGCGCGGCCAGGCTCATGTCAGCACGCCCATGGTGTACCAGGCGGGCAAGCTGCTCGGTGTCACGGCGGCTCATCCCCAATGTGCCGTCGCGGCTTATCGTGCCGTGCTGAACCACGACACAACGGGTCACCCAGGGTACGAGTGGGGCTCGTTGGTCGGTTTGCAGAGTCTGTTCGCGGCGACTGGACGTACTCGTGAGCTTGTCGAGATGGTGGACTCGGTGGTGGCGTCGGGAGCGCAAGCGGGGCCGCCGCTTAGGCGCTTCTACATCTGGGATGCCGTAGCAGGAGTAGACGTCCAACCTCAAGCTGGTGCGCTTGCGGCTGAGTTACGCCAGAGCATCGACAGCCTGAACAGACTCGAGCTGTGGCACCTGGGAATCTGGGACGCGTATCGTGGTCGACTGGACGAAGCACGAGCAATACGCGACTTGCTCCAAGCGCGTCTGGTGTCGCTCGGCGCCGGAGCGACGAGCACCGACACCCTGCTTGCCTATTCAATGTACGGCCACGTCTTCTTGTCCGAAGGTGACACTGCTGCTGCTATGGACGTCTTTTCCGGTCTCAGACCGACAGCCGCCAAAGAAGATCTCACCCGCCCCTATGAATCTCTGGGCTATGAGCACTTGGTGCGAGCGCAGGTTCTCATCAAGCGGCAGCAATACCGCGAAGCGTTACGAGTTCTGGCGGCCTTCGACTCGCCTGGTGGTGCGGCCTTGGTCTTTCCGGTGTTCCTACCGGCGACCTTGGAGCTGCGGTTGAGGGCAGCACAAGCGCTGGGGGACGAGCGGTTGGTGGAGCGGACGCGGGAGCGGCTGCGTGCAATGGAACTGGCGGGGAATGTGGGTTCGCCGCGCTAGGAAGTGGCTCAGCAGTGCACGGCTATGGGGAGTAATGCGTTCGTGGTAAGCAGACAATAGGCCAATTCGTTTCGGCAGTTTGACTGTAACATGTGGGGGTAAGAATGTACGACGACGGAGCAGCCGGGCTCTACAGATGGATGTGGCGCGTGCGGCGGGACCTCTTGGCGCATGAGTGGCTTTCCAGGAACGGATGGAACTGGGACGCGCTGTCAGACTTGCTTCAAGACCGCGACCCATTGTCACCAAACGAAAGCCATCGAAGGACGGTCTGGAAAGTCAACAAGCTGCTGTCTGAACTTGGCAAGGATACGCTCCCTCCAGGCGACCCTGGCGAGGTACCGACACCGCCGTACGAGTAAGGCGAACGAGGGAGCGCGGAGCTAGGACCTCCTCCGCAGCAGGGCAGGAGACTAGGCAGCACACACCAACTCACAGTCTCGCATCCATGGGACCGGGAGTGGGGTGTGTCTATCTGTCTGGGCGATTCGGTGTCAGCTGCAGCCACTACCCGCCCACCCCAAACACCCTCCCCGGATTCGAGAACATCGCGTGCCCTGGGAAGGCCTTGCGCAATTCCCGGTAGTTCACGTCCAACAGGTTGTCCTGCGGTATGAAGACCCGCTCCAAGTGACCCGCCATGACTGCCTTGAAGTCGGTCCACACTTCTTGGAGGTCAGCTGACAATTCGAATACGGGAGTTGGGAAATCCGAGCCAAACAGTAGCGAGTTGGCTGGGAGCTGCTTGATCTGCTTGAAATAGGTGCGCCGAAATGGGGTGGCGCAGGCCGACACATCGGCGTATGCGGTGCCTGATTTCTCGGCGCCAGGATGGTGGCCCTCTAGATATCCGCGCACTGCCTTGAGATCCGAATGCTCGAGCAGGCGGCCGAGCGGGCCGGCCCCGGCGAAATAGGGCAGACCACAGTGGGCGAAGATGATCGTCGCTCCGGCATCCAACCCGGCTCGGATGTTGGCATGCACTCCGTCAAGATCCGGTGTGTGCCAGCGACTCCCGAAGCGGAAGAAGTTCCCGATTTTGTCCCAGAAGGTCCACGACAACCAGTCGTAGGTGTGAGTGCGAGGGTCCGATGACGGTATAGCGTACTCGGGGCCGACGTGGAGTAGCAGCGGGAGCGGTCGCCCGTTGGGACCCGCGGTTGCCAGGAACTCCAAACGGTCCCTTACGCGTGAATCCGCCAGGTTGATCTGCTGCGCAGAGGGAAGCCACTTGAGCAGCACTGCTCCTGAGTCCACGTACTTCTCTACCCGGTTCTCGAACTCGGGGTCGTACGGATGCACTGATGCGCCCAACAGCACCTTATCGCCTACCGTGCGCCGTAGGTCGAGCACGTAGTCGTTGTCCACCCAAACGTGAGAACGCGACTCGTGCCGGTTACCAGCAGTGTCGTACACGGGATCCAGCGCGAGACACACCACGTGGTCCAGCGAACACTCGCCTAGGGCCTTTTCAGTTGCCTCTCTGAGTGTTCTGTCACACACCGCATTCTCTTTGATCCGTCCGTACAGCAGGAACGTCCGGTAGGTGATCTGTTTGCGGTACCAGTCTGAGAGACGGCCCCATTCGGGGTGCTCGTCGCCCAGCAGTCCCACGTGGCAGTGCATGTCGATGGTTTTCGAGAGATCGCCATTCATGGAATGAGCCCCTACGCTGCTGGTCGCGGCAACATATTCGTGTGGCCAGAGCGTAACAAGGTCGGTCTTGCGACAACCTCTTGCTGGCCTGAATGAGCTTCTTCCCCTCGCGGGTTGGCTTTCGAGCATGGATTCCGCTACGCGCTGTCTCTTTACCTCACAACTACTTGTGAGATCGCAGACCTACCTTGCGACGCACCTGCTTCATGGCTCTGTAAGGTGTGAGTTGTGGCATTGGAGTCGCCGGACGGGACCGTCCGCGCGAGAACTTCACCGATCGGAACTGACAGGGCTCTACTCTTTTACGGATTCGCCAGCTTAGTGGCCAGCTCCATCGCCGTGGCGGGTCGCTCAGCCGGGTCCTTGGCCAGCGCCGCATGGACGGCATCTTCCACGTGCTGCGGGATCTCTGGTCGCACTACCTTGAGTGAGGGTGGCCGTTCGCCAATGTGCTTGGCCATGACCGCTTGTGCCGACCGACCGGTAAACGGAGGCTCGCCGATCAGCATCTCGTGCACCACACACGCCAGCGAGTAGATGTCGCTGCGCCCGTCGAGCTCGCTCTCGCCCCTCGCCTGCTCCGGACTCATGTATGCCGGTGTGCCAATGATCAGTCCGCTCGATGAGAGGTGCTCGCCTCCCGCCTCGACGATGGCCCGCGCGATCCCGAAATCACAGATCAGCGCACGACCTTCGTGGAACA
>JBDHHP010000190.1:0-7228 GCA_039589275.1 Gemmatimonadota bacterium
GGATCGGCGAGCGGTTTCAGAGATTCCGAGAGGTGGAACTGCCGAAGATGACGGACGCATTGGCAGCGATGAGTTCAGTCGCTAGTCGAGGGTGATTGGAGAAGCGGTGCTGTAGTAGCTGGTAGGAAGATCGGGGACTCCCGCCACTGTACTCGCGTTTAGAGTGACGAGTTGCCGGGTTTCGGGCCCCTGAGTGCAGAGGAATGATCAGCGACACCAACCCGTGCCAGATTGGCCGAAGCGCGCAAAGAAACGCCCATCGTATTGGTGTCGCTACCCCGAAGTAACTATAGAACAACCAGTTGAAGTCCCGGCCAGCTTAACATAATTGGTCATTATGCGCAGTCGGGCGACCGTCAGCCGGCAGCGGTCCAAGCGGATCATCGACACTGGCGCTAACCGGGACCCTCCCACTGCCCATCCCACCCTGGCCACCCCGACCATCGATCGAGGCCATCGGCGGTTCGACAAGTACCATCAACCTTGTTCCAGGGACTTGGAGTGGTGGCTGTGATTGTGGACCGGGTTTGTCGGGCTTTAAGCCCCGGCATCGACAGTGCCCGGCGCGGGGCCGCAAGCAAGAAGCCCCGAACGACGCTGGGACGCTCGGGGCTCTCGACGAGTGCCGATCGGCCCCCGGATCAGACCGCAAGCAGCGGGTGGACCACCACATCAGGCTCCCTGGACGGTCCACTCACCCGGGGCGTATCTTGCGAGGGCCAATTGAAATTCCCATGCGGTCCTCTATTGGCGGCGACTCGGAATGGCCGAAGGGCTCCCACCGAAGCTGTCCACCCTCCTCGCGGCGTCCGACCCAGTTGCCCGTGACAGGGCGTGGTGCGCGTTTCTCGAGAGCTACAGCAAGGTGCTGCTCCACGCGGCGCACAGCACATCGCGCAGCTATGACGAGGCGATGGATCGCTACACTTTCATCCTCGATCAGCTCCGCGATGACGACTTCCGAAGACTGCGTACGTTCGTCGCTGACCGCCGTGGAAGGTTCACCACCTGGCTGGTCGTTGTCGGCCGGCGTCTTTGCACAGACCACTACCGGCGGCAATATGGACGAACGCCACCGCCAGGGTTCGAGACGGATACCCAAGCAGCCGTTCGGCGTGCGCGAAAACATTTGACGAACTCTGTCACCGGACAGCTCAGCTTGGAGAGGGTGTGTGATGAAGCATCCCCAAGTCCCGAGGCCGAGGTGTTGGCCCACGAACGGCAAGAGGCACTCGGTGGTGCACTGAGCACGCTTGATCCGCGCGATCAACTCCTCATTGCGCTCCGTTTCAGCGACGGGCTCCCAGTAGGAGAGATCGCTGCCTTGATGGGGTATTCGACGCGATTTCAGGTACACAGACGTCTCAAGATGTTGCTCGCGACCCTGCGAAGCACGCTTGAAGAGCGGGGGATCACAGAACCGTGAGCGGTGCGGTGTGCCGGTCCGTGAGACAGCAACCGGTCATCGGCATCTTCGTAGTCCGCACAATTTGCCTGGGTATCCGTGTCATATGGGTGAGCACAGTCCACCGACCTGAGGCTACCGTATGGCTGCTCTAGAGGCTGAGCATCTAGCGCCGCGAGACATCGCCGCCTATCTCGATCAGGCAGTTTCTACGGTCGAGCGGGCGAGGATTGAAGGACATCTCGCGACGTGCAATGCCTGCCGCCGAGACTTCGTGGCTGCCTCCGAGGTCGGAGCGCGACGGCCGGCACGTTGGGTGGTTGTGGGTGTCCCTGCGGCTGTTGCGGCAGCGTTGGCGGCGCTACTGCTGCTGCCTGCCGAGCGGACCCGACCGGCGGACCCTGGCGCTCCGGTAATGCGGGGAGAGCAGTCGGAGGGGACTCTCAGATTCGCGGCGGTCGTTCCGTTGGACGGGCAGCAAGTTCATCCGGATAGCCTGCTCTTTCAGTGGCGCAGCCAGGGCGCCGGCGTCAGCTATCGGCTAACGCTGACGAACGGGATCGGAGATGTTGTCTGGACCGCCAGCACCTCCGATACGAGCGTTGCGCTGCCTGGCGGCGTTGGACTGGCGCCTGGGAGAGAGTATTTCTGGTATGTGGACGCGCTCCTGGGTGGAGCTCGCTCATCGACTACCGGAGTGCTCGAGTTTGTCGTGACGCCGTGATTCGGCGCATCCCGCAGGCGCTATTCCTCAGCTGCCTGCTGTCGGCAGCGTGTTCCGGCGACGAGCGCACCTCAGATAGCCGAGTCCTGGAGGTCCCGGACTCGCTCGCAGCAGCTGCGGTTGTGTCGGACGCGTACTTCGACTCCCTGTTCTCACAAGCACAAACCGTCTACTTCGCCGGCAGGTACGACAGCGCGGCCGTTCTTCTGGTAGCTGTCCACCGGCAGGCGAAGAAGGTTAGTGCACTAGCTGCCGAGGCACGTGCCCTGACCTGGCTCGGTCTTGCCGCGTGGCGACGGGGGGCCTACGCGGAGGCTCGCCGCTTTGGGGAGGAAGCGCTGGACTTCAAGCTGCGCCATCAACTCACCGGTCAGCTCTTTCGGTCCTACAACGCGCTCGGGTTGCTGGCCTGGAACGAGAATCGGCTCTCTGAAGCGAGGCGACTGTTTGAACGAGCGATCGACGTAGCAGACCAGACGAGTGACAAGAGAGGCGCAGCGACGGCGATCGGCAACCTGGCCCTTGTGCAGACCGAACTCGGGGAGTTCGCCGCGGCGCGGGCGGGCTTCCTCACCATGCAGGCGACCATGCAGGAGCTGGGCGAAGTCCGTTTGCAGGGGAACGCGCTGACGAATCTGGGTATGCTGGAGATTCGGTTGGACGATCCTCAGGCGGCGATTCCGAGGCTCGAAGAGGCGCTGCTGCTCTACGCGAGCATCAACTACCCTACCGGCACCCAGAGTGCGCTCGGTCAGCTTGGGACCGCGTACACGGTGCTGGGCGAGCCGCACTTGGCGTTTTCTGCGCTCGACAGCGCGTTGCGCGTGGCCAGGGCGCAGGGCCTCCGACAGGAGGAAGCAGCGATCATTGAGGCGCTAGCGGAGCAGTACCGGGATGCCGGCAACTTTGAGGGTACGCTCGCCTTGTATGCCGAGGCTAGGAAGATCAATACGGATCTGGGACTCGACATTGAGACCGGCATGGACCTCCGTGGAGCGGCTGACATCCATGTGAGGCTGGGTGAGCTCTGGCGGGCGCGCGAGTACGCCGCTCAAGCGCTGGCAATCCACAGACGCGCAGGGGCCGAGCTCGAAGAGCTGATGGATCTCTTGCTGCTGGCGGAGATCCTGGACCAGTCCGGTCACTCCGACTCGGTCGGATCTCATATCCGTGCGGCACGCCGGCTCGCAGCCGAGCTGGATGCCCGCGTCGCCCGGACGGAGGTCGCCCTCACCGAGGCCCGCATTGCGGATCGGCGTGGTGAATCCGGGGCTGTGCTCGAGGTGCTCGAGCGGCTCGGTGCCGATCTCGCTCGCGGGGACTACTCGAGCCAATGGGAGGCTCATCTCCTGCGCACGCGGGCCTACGCTCGGCTGGGAGAGTTCGACTCAGCGGCAGTGGCCGGAAGGCGAGCGTTGGCGACCGTCGAGCGGGTGCGGAGGAAGTTCGGCTCCGGCGTGCTTCGCACGGCGTACGTCGCTGACAAGCGAGACGTGTATGGGGAAGCGGTGGACGTGCTGCTGCGGCTGGGAAACGTCGATGAGGCGTTCGAGGTTGCCGACGCCGCCCGGGGCCGAGCGCTTCTCGAGCAGCTCGCGGCGGCGAGATCGCCTCACGCCACGACGGTCATATCGCTCGCGGAGGGGGAGACACTGCTCCGGGAGGTCGATCGTCTGGTGGAGAGCATCGACGTTCTGGAGGCAACGCCACCGGACCAGCGAAGCGAAGAGCAGCTAGCCGAGGCGGCTCACCTCTACCGGTTGCTGGACGAAGCCCGAAGCGATTACGAGACGCTCCTGCTTGAGGCCGCCGAGACCCATCCCGGTGCCGTTGCCCTCTTGGGGGGAGCTCACGTCGACGCCCAGGAGGTGCGCGATGCGCTGGAACCTGGTCAGCTGCTGGTTGAGTACCTGGTCACGCCGCAGGACCGAGTGTTGATCTTCGTTGTGTCGCACTCGGCCATTCAGGTACTCGAGAGCGCGGTGAGTGCCCAGAACCTCACAAGTCGGGTGCGTCTGGCGCGGGATCTCATCGCCCGGCCCGGTGCGCCGCCATCCAAGAGCCACAGTGTGTTGGCTGGCTTAGATGACGTCTTGTTCGCGCCCGTTGCTCTGTCCGGGATCTTGAACGGAGTCACGGAGGTCATATTCGTTCCTCACCAAGTGCTGAACTATGTCCCGTTTGCAGCCCTGCGTAACGGGACAACTGGTCGATACCTGATAGAAGACTTCACCATTCGGTTTCTTCCGTCGGCGGCAGCGCTGCCCGCACTTGCGTCAGGGAGTCGACAATTCGGATTTGCGGTCAGTGGCGCCACGGTCCTCGCCCCATTCCCGGACGAGCTTCCGGCGACCCGTGAGGAAGCCGAGGCCGTCTGGAGCGGGATGAGACGGGTGCGACGGCACTTTGCCTCCCAGGCGACCGAGCGCGCGCTGCGCCGGGCATTGGAGGGAACGAGCCTGGTGCATGTAGCTTCTCACGGGGTGATGAACGCCCGGAACCCGATGTTCTCTCGTCTCGAATTGGCCCGGGGACGCTCTCGAGAACCCACGGACGACGGGCGACTCGAGGTGCACGAACTCCTCGGCATCTCAGTGAGCTCGCCAATCGTGTTCTTGTCCGGGTGCGAGACGGGAGTGGGAGCAGCGCACTCGACCGCATTTGCCCGAGGCGAGGACTACGCCACCTTAGCACAGGCGTTTCTCTATGCCGGCGCCCGAAACGTGATAGCAACGCTCTGGCCGGTGGAGGACGCCGGGGCGGCAGCGTTTGCAGAGCGCTTTTACCGTGCCCTTGCGACGAACATGCCAGCCGATGCGCTGGCCGCTGCCCAGCGGGCCTTGTTGGCACACCCACGATTCAGCTCCCCCTACCACTGGGCGGCCTACCAGCTGGCCGGAAGCGGGAGCTAGCAGAGCTGCCGCACAGATCCGGCAGCCAATCCGTGGAATAGGAGTGGGCTACGCGAAGGCTTCCTTCCTATCCTGGGAGCTCCCGATGCTAGATCGCTCTCGGTACCTGACCAGCGCGGTCTGTGTGACCGCTCTCTGCACACTCGTCAGTTTCACGGCGTGCACCGACTCGAATCTGACCGACCCGAACCCGGACTCCATCCAGGCGGCCAAGGGCGGTGGTGGAGGGAAGGGTGGTGGAGGGAAAGGCGGTGGTGGGAAGGCCCCCAGGGTGGATGCGACCGACCCGAGCGAGGCGCAGCAAGACACAAGGCTCTATGTCCGAGTGTTGGGTTCGGGATTCGACAAGGGTTCGGAAATTCAGATGACGCTCGGTGGAGACCCCACTGGGAAGGTAAGGACCAACTCCACGCGCTTCGTGAGCCAGAAGGAGTTGGTGGCGGACATTACGATCGCCTTCGATGCCGTGGAGGCACTCTATGACGTCGAGGTGATGACTGGGCGGGGGAAGAAGGGAATCGGCTCTGAGTTGTTCAGGGTTAGAAAGCGCGGGGACGATGCTTACACGATCACCGACCTTGGTACGCTACCCGGGGGAGGTGGAGGCGTGGCGAGAGACATTAGCGACGCCAACTCCGCCGTGGGTACCGCGGAGGTTGAGGAGGGGGGGGTCGTCGCAACTCTCTGGACGTGGCAGGTGACCCAGACCGGCGAGATCAACGTCGACCCACCGGAGTCGCTGGGAGTGCCCGAGGGCTACCACAGTAGCTATGGCAATGCGATCAACAGCTTCGGCACGGTTGTGGTGGGCTCGGCCAGCCCTGACGGTTTCGCCAGCAAGCCCGTTCGCTGGACACTGCCGAATGGTAGCCCGGCTGTGCTTGGGACGCTTCCGTCACTGCCAGACGGCGGCGCTAGCGACGTCAACAATAACAGCCTGATCGTGGGTGGCATCGCCTACATTACGCCCGAGGAGAAGATTCGACGCGCCGTTGTCTGGTACCCAGACGCCGACCCCCCAACCCCAACCGAACTCCCCACACTCCCTGGCTTCATTGCCGGTGACTGGAGCGGTGCGTCCGGCATCAATAACGCCGGTCATGTCGTGGGCCACAGCAATGTTCAGCTTGGCGGTCAGCAGTTCTTCCACGCGGTCCTGTGGCTACCCGCTGATACTGAATCCGGATACATGGCTTGCAACCTGCATCCTGCCGGCGCGTATAGCAGCATGGCAGATGCAGTAAGCGAGCCGGCTCCACAAGGCGAGGTCAGGGTCCTGGGCACCAGGCATATCGCTCCAGGTGAGGGTAGCGTCGTCGTGTGGACGTTGAATCTGGCCACCGGTGGGTGCCCAGAAGTGGTCTTCGAGGACCTAGGACTGTCCACACCGCGCTACCACTTCCACGATATCAACACGGGCGGCGAGCTGGCGGGCCAGGACATACAGGGGACGTCGAACCCGTTTCATTGGACGCCGGCGGCGGGGCTGGTGGAGCTCCCTACCCTGCAGGGGCAGCACGGCGCCGCGGAAGGGATCAACAACGCCGGCCGTATCGTGGGGTCCAGCATAGCTGACGGGGGGGAGACTCACGCGGTGCTGTGGATCAAGAACTAGCGGGGCGGGGTGAATCCGGTGACGCCACGCTAGGGAACTTTTGCCCTGGAGTGGATGCCCGGGGGTCATCCGATCCACGGGTGGTGGGTTGGCTGAGACTCGGACAAGTACTGCCCGGTCACCGCTCGGCTCGGCCGGGCTGTTCGTGTCTCTAGCAGAAGCTACGGTCGGGGGGTGGGTCGGCAAGGCGCCGCCGCGCCGGTCGCGTGCGTTCCTACCCCACGTTCCTCGTCTTCCTCCGCATGAAATCCATCAGGATGTACTGCCCCAGCGTCTTCAGCCAGGTGGTGTCTGTGGCCGTCGCCCCGCGTACATGCGGACAAACGCAATCATCTGATAGGCCACAGGACCCAGTTCCTGGGTGGCACCCAGGAGATGCTGGTTGGCTATACGGCCTACTTCACCTGACGGTGGAGCCGGGCCGCTAAGCGTGGATCGTCGAAGCGCCCGCCGAGAGCAGCAAGTGGAGTGAGTTCACCGTCGAGTAACCCAGAGCGCCCTGGCCCCACGCCGGGCGCTGTTGCTTGCGTGACGCAACACGACAAAGTACGACATTTGTGCCCACGAAGTAC
>JBDHHP010000191.1:0-7182 GCA_039589275.1 Gemmatimonadota bacterium
GGGGTTTTTCCTGGCGAGTCTTGGTGGCTTCGCACTCTTGAGTCGAAAGGTCCCGCTCCGGCCGACAATAGTGGGAGCATGTCTCCGAAGGATGCTGTCTGTTGGCTTGCCGGTCGTACTCACAATGCTGCTGAACGCGGTGTTGGCGACCGCCGACCGGCTGGTAGTCTTCAGCTTCGGTGGCACAAGGCTGCTCGGCTACTATGCGTTTGCCGGGTCTCTTACGGCGCTGGCCGCATCGCTTGGCTTGGTGATCAGGACGGTGGTTTTCCCCCAGTTGTACAGCTCCACTGAGATTGACGGTGCTCCATCGGCAATCCGGGCACATCTGGAGGGCATCATGGTCCCATTTGCGCGACTGCTGCCCCCAATCCTCGGTGTCGTCGGGCTTATGCTCGGCCCAGCGGTGGCGCACTTGATGCCAAGCTACCTGGACTCGGTGCAGGCGGCCCGCCTGCTGATCTTCACAGGAGTTGCAGCCGGCTTCGCCACGCTTGGGACCGTGGGAGTTGTGGCAGCCGGTTTGCAGAAAAAGCTGCCCGCTTACTCGATATTGGCCTTGGCCGTGAGTCTGTTGCTCTCGGTCTCGGCTCTCCAGTTCGGATTGGGTCTTGAGGGCGTGGCGGCCGCTGTGCTTCTGGGAAGAATCGCCTTTGACGTCAGCATTCTGATACTGCTGACGTCCGTCGGGAATACGGGTCGCCGGCGCCACTTTCTCGTCCGGGCATTCCTTCCACTTGTCTGGTGCGCCGGGTGTGTTGTAGCGCTCGGGCGGTTCCTGCCTAACCCCGACCTTGAGTCGGCAACCATATCACTGGTGTTATTCCTGATCTTGGTCTTACCTCTCGCGCCGGGATTAGCCACCGACCTCGGAAGGATGCGCGTTGCAGCTAGCAGGCGGGTACCTGAGGGTTCGTAAGACGCTCGACAGACTCGGCGGGGCCGACCATTGAACATTCCATACGGCTCGAATCCGTCGACTCGGTGTCCGACCTTCCTGACTTGCGTCACGCGCCGTACCTTGCCGCCAAGCACCCGGAAAGAAAGGCCTAATGATGCAGCAGAAAGTCGTTCTGGCTTACAGCGGCGGGCTCGATACCTCGGTTATCCTGAAGTGGCTGCTCCTCGAGGGCTACGAGGTGATCGCCTACGTCGCCGACGTGGGCCAACACGAGGACCTGGAGGCTGCAAAGCAAAAGGCCCTGCAGACGGGCGCCAGCAAGGTGTACCTGGAAGACCTGCGTGAGGAGTTCGTCACAGACTTCATCTTCCAGGCGTTCAAGGCCAACGCGCTGTACGAAGGCAGGTATTTGTTGGGAACCGCCCTGGCACGTCCACTGATAGCCAAACGGCAAATCGAAATCGCGGCCCGAGAGCAGGCGCCTTTTGTTGCGCACGGTGCCACTGGTAAGGGAAACGATCAAGTGCGGTTTGAACTTGCGTACTACGCCCTGAACCCGGAGATCACGGTACTTGCTCCCTGGAAGATGCCCGAATTCCTCGGGCGGTTTCAGGGCCGCACCGAACTGCTCGAGTTCGCCGAGCAGCACGGGATAGATGTGACCGCCACCAAGGCAAAGCCCTTCAGCGAGGACGACAACATCCTGCACCTGTCCCACGAGGCAGGCATTCTGGAGGACCCACTGTTTGAGGCGGGTGAAGACGTTTTTGCCCGAACCAACGCGCCGGAACAGGCCCCCGACACAGCGACTCGAATCACGATCACGTTCAAGGACGGCATACCAGTCGCCGTGGAGAACCTGGACGACGGCACTCGGAAGTCCAATGCATTAGGGCTGTTCGAGTATCTCAACGAGCTCGGGAGGTTACACGGAATTGGCCGCATGGACATGGTCGAGAACCGGTTCGTGGGCATCAAGTCACGGGGAATCTACGAGACCCCCGGAGGGACGATCCTGCACGTTGCCCACCTGGACATCGAAGGCATTGCAATGGACCGAGAGGTCCTCCGGCTCCGTAACATGCTGACGGCGAAGCTGTCCGAGATCATCTACAACGGCTTCTGGTACAGCCCCGAAATGGACTTTTTGATGGCCGCAGTCGACAAGAGCCAGGAAGTAATCGACGGCACAGTACACCTCAAGCTATTCAAAGGCAATGTGATGGCGGTGGGCAGGGAATGCTCTTCATCTCTATATGACCAAGAACTCTCCAGCATGCATCTCGAGGGGGGCTTCAACCAGCAGGACGCCGAGGGATTCATAAAGATCAACGCAATCAGACTGATGGCACACAGCGCGATCATGCACAAGAAACATAAGCACTGGGGAGTCGACTGATGACGCTGTGGGAGAAGGGTTACAGTGTCGACGACGATATCCTAGCCTTTTCTGCCGGCGACGAATACCTGCTCGACCAACGCCTTGTGCCGTATGACTGTAGGGCATCCATCGCTCACGCGACAATGCTGGAGAGTATCGGTGCAATCGACGCAACGGAGTGCCGCACTCTGGTCAAAGGCCTGACGGAGATCATCCGACTCCATGCTGCAGGTGAGTTTACGATCCGGCGTGAACAAGAGGACTGTCATACGGCAATCGAAGAGTGGCTGACCGCCCACATTGGGGAGGCGGGAAAGAAGATTCACGTTGGGCGGTCGCGGAATGACCAAGTGCTCACCGCTCTCAGGCTCTACGAGAAAGAGGAGCTTGCTAACACGCGTGAGCTGCTTGGAGCATTTCGACACGCACTCACGGCCAAATCGGTGGCGCATGCGGAGGTGCCCATGCCCGGGTTCACTCACATGCGCCGAGCAATGCCGACCACGATCGGGACCTGGTTCGCCGCCTTTGCGGACGCTGTGGAGGACGATCGGCTGATGCTCGAATCAGCGGACGGGCTCGTGGATCGGTCTCCGCTCGGAACCGGCGCCGGATACGGAGTGCCGATCTTCGAGCTAAATCGCGCCATGACGGCGGATGCCATGGAGTTTGGCGGTTTGCTCGAGAACCCGATCCACGCACACATGACACGAGGGAAGTACGAGGCGCTGATCCTGTCTTTGCTCGCGCAGGTTTTGCTTGATCTCAACCGATTGGCAACCGACCTGCTGCTGTTTTCGATGACAGAATTCGGATTCATCAAGCTGCCGAAGGATCTCTGTACTGGCTCCTCGATCATGCCGCAGAAGACGAATCCCGACGTGCTCGAGCTCGTTCGCGGCAAATACCACTTCGTGGTGGGTGAAGAACACAAAGTGAAGGGTCTGATCGGCAACCTCATGACGGGCTATCAGCGCGATCTAGGGCTCACCAAGGAGCCCGTCTTCAGAGGGTTCGACACCACGAAAGCGTGTCTCAGAATCATGTGTCATGTAGTCGAACGCATAGAGGTCGATGCCGGTGCCTGCGAAGCCGCAATGGCGGATGACCTGTATGCTACGGAAGCGGCTTACAAGCTGGTCAAGGAGGGAGTACCCTTCCGGGACGCTTATCGGCGGATCGGGGAGAAGTACGCCGACTGATGATCGGCGCCGTGCGATTGATGGAGCGGAAGGGACTCGAACCCTCGACCCCCTGCGTGCAAAGCAGGTGCTCTCCCAGCTGAGCTACCGCCCCGAAGTTACTGCGCTGCAACAAGTTAACACGTCTCGGCGCGTCGCCAAATCGAGCGGTGTGCAAATAACTGTGTAAGAAACACCCGCTACGCATGGCGCTCTCGCAATTCCGCGCCACCGAGGACGACCTCCAAAATAGTCTCCTCATCGGGCTGTTGGTAGCAGCGTTGCAGAGTAGCCACGTTGGACCACCCTCCGGCCCTAGCCACATCGATGGTGCTCAGGTGTTTCCTTTCAGTCGCCCACTGGGCTTGATAGCTTTCATCGTTTGTACCTCTCTAAATCCTTGTACAGTTTGGGCCGCCTTCTCCTAAGGCCTTCCCAGCTGTAATACATATCCGTCGGTGGACCCATTGTCGGGAGGCCGTCTCCCTCTGGGGGACCCTGTCCCATAACGCCCCCCCCAATGTCTATCCCTTGCAGGATTCGATCCCCTGTAGTGGGCACCCGATATTCGATTTGATGTCGACTTACGCTGATCACCCACCCTGGGAGTTTATGCCAGCTCTTGGGATTCCAAGCTTGCTTATCAGGTATCGTACCAACCCGAACCGTTTGATCTTTCTCGACTCGGGCGACCTTTTCGACGACTACTGTATCGTGCTGATTAATTCTTCCACGTCCGGTTCCTCGTCCACCGCTCCTCAGTGCATGCTGGCAATGTACCCACAGGATTTGCACCGGTTTCACTAATGGATCAGCTGAGGTTGTTGCTGGAGGTGGCAGCGGTGTAATCTTCGCGACAATATCCACACGTCGGTCTTCCGCAGGGTCGGTGTGTTTGTGACTCTCACCCAATCCACGGGCTTCCTGTTCGACCAAGTCAATGCCTTCCAAATCCAAGGTGCTCTTGACGTAGTCCAAGACCGTCTTTGCCCGCTGCCTCGACAGCTCTAGGTTGGCCTTAGAAAACATCTTACGTTCGGAAGCGTATTGCTGTCTGTCTGCATTACCGAGGAATTTGAGTGATAGAAGATTGCCTTGCGAGCGTTCGAACGTACACCATACGACCAGTTGATTAAGCATGTCATAGTCGTCGGAGCTTAATACTGACTGACCCGTCGGGAAGTACACCTTTCCGATGATCGGCCCATCAGGACTATGGATCGGTGCGTCACCATAAAACTTGCTACAATTCTGAGGTGACTTACTACCATGTCCTTGTCCACATACACCTAGTTTTCTCTTTCCAGGCTGACTCATCTACGTGTTTCCTTGTGCCACCGGTGTGCGTCGTTTGTCGGGCAATATCTAATTCAGCGGCGTCACCTGAGAATCACCGCCGACCGACACCGCAGTTGGAGAGTCATTTTGGCTGGAAGGCAACACAATGATCTGTGGCGCAGTACAACGCTCTGCAAGGTGAAGTCAATCAACGTGTTGAGATTCTGTTGAGACCCCGGTGCTATCGTGGCCCGACACCAACCGGAGCCACGGATGCCCGACCTGATCCTCGTACCCACCCCGGTCTCGGTGCTCGACGTGCGCGAGCACTTCAAGACGGTGGACCAGATTCAATCCCGACACCTGACGAGATGCGCTACCTGACCGATCTCACGTTCAAGCTGGTGCCAACGATCAGGGTGCTGGAGAAGTACGCTGAGACGCTCACCGGTAAGCCCGTGTTGAACTGACGCACGTTGCAGCCTTGCGGACCAAGCCGCATCTTAGCGGTAGCCGTCAACTGGAGGGCACAATGAAAGGCACGATCCTCGATTTCCTGAATCTCGCCAACGAGAAGCCCGAACTAGCCAAGGAACTGGTCGAACTCGCTGGGAGGTATGACTTCGCGTTCACCGACGAACTGAGTGAGCAAGACCTGGACGAAGTCGCCGGCGGTACACACAAAGTAAGCAGGCCACCACTTGAAATCCTCGACAGGTCACCGAGTGAGTTGTACTCCTCGTCTCTTGGTGACGAAGCGGCCAGTATGCCCGGCGCTGGTACGATAAGTAGTTCGCCAAGGCAGGGGAGCGGAACAAGCGCTAGCGATGTGAAGTCCGAAGGTGGAAACATCTGAGATAGGAATGACGCGCGATAGGCAGGAATGAAAGGCCGGGCCGCTTGGCTCGGCCTCTTCGTTGCGGGCGCTGGGAACAGGGCGCAGATTGGGCAGTGGAGTCACGGAACAATGAACCACGACCGAAGACCCACAACTGAAGAACTGGCCCTGTTGGGTCTCACGGAAGGACTAACGCTTCCAACGGATGGCCAGATCGCACTCGCCGTTTACTTCACCGGCTCCAGCACCTCACGTGCGTATGTGAAGCACCTCGAGAGGGAATTGGGCCTGCGACTGTTTCCCGGCACGCTGAACCTACGTCTGTACAAGACTATCGTGCTTTGTCAACCGAGCCAGTTCGTCGTCGCTGGCGAGCAATGGGAGGCTGTCCCCGTCATCCTGAATGAATGCGCCGTCGGCGTCCATGCCTGGAAGTGCGTGGAACATGACTACACATTCCTTGAGGTCTTTGCGCCTCACCAACTGGCTCCGGCACTAGGGCTTAAGAATGGGGATAGCGTATTCACTCGCATGCTGTCGGGAGAGGCATTACACAGGAAAATCACCGCACTGTAGCAGCACAGACCGCTTGGCTCGGCCTTTTCGTGTAACCCCGTTCAGCTTTATTGAACGTTGGTGGCGCGTTTGTTGCTCATCGGTTCGTGCTACAAGCGGGAATAGCTCAGCTGGCAGAGCACAACCTTGCCAAGGTTGGGGTCATGGGTTCGAGTCCCGTTTCCCGCTCTGATAACCCTTCCTAACCAAGTAGATCCGGTCATCACCGGCCCTTCCTCTTGCCGCTCGGCCCGGCCTTTTCGTTGCGGGTCGCAGAGGTGGGGTGCACATTGCCAGCTATCTAGGGGGGCCAATGAACACCCATACGATTCCGGGGCTGACCCGCCGCGAAGCTATGGCTGCGGTGAGACGAAGTAGCACTCGTCCAACCATCTGCGACGTCAAGTGATGTGGCAGACCCTGTCACGCCAGAGGTCTCTGCAAGAGGCATTACAGCCGTTGGCGGTCTTCTGGATCTCCAACGGGCCGGTCACCCAGCGAACCACAGCATTGTCAGATTGTAGGCTGCCGGGGAAAGCATAAGGCGAGAGGATTCTGTTCAAAGCACTACTCACGCTTCCGACAATGGCTGGCAGAACAGGCGAATACCTGACTAGCCGTACATGGGAGGACCCAAATCGACGCAAATGGGGGTCAGGCCCTTTGCATAGGTGCATAGGTCCTTGAAGTAGTGAAAACAGCGAAAATCAAAGAAAAGTCCTTTTCGACGCTAGAGTGTTGCCGAGGCATCCTGAACCTATGCAATAGCCGCAGTCTGGCCCTCGCAGCCGGCGAATCGTAGCTTAGGGCATCTCCGTCAGAGGCTCATATGCGCTCCACCCTGCTGATTAGCATTGTCAGCACAGGGCTGCCACTCCTGGTCGTCTCTTGCGGAACCCCTTCAGAACCACAGCCCACTGGAAGCATGACGGCAATGATCGACGGGACTCCCTGGCAGGGCGTCTTGTCAGACGGCGGCTCCTACCACTCTACAGAGCAGATTCTCCATGTGAATTTCCACGAGCCCGACGCCGTCGCCCCAAACACG
>JBDHHP010000192.1:0-7170 GCA_039589275.1 Gemmatimonadota bacterium
CCGCTTCCCACTGCACGCTTCCCGCTTCCCGCTTCCCGAATAACCTCATACCCCCAGTAAACCAAGCAACTCTTTCGTCCCGAAAAACGCCGCCGCCCCCACAAAGAACGATATGGGAAGACCCCACCCTTCCTTCCCCTGGAACTCCGGCACCAGATTCGACGCCGCCACATAGATCGTGACGCCGGCCGAGATGGCCAGACCGTGAGCGACCAGAAAACCGACCGAGCCCGTCAGGAGCACACCAGCAACCGTCGCCACGCCCAACAGGGCAGCACTGCCCACCGCCCTACTCGGCTTGGTGCCTCCGGCAATCTGAATACTGGATATCGTCACTCCCTCAGGGAGCTTGTGGAGCAGGATCGCGAGGAACATCAAGAAGCCCAGCCGATTGCTCACCGCAAACCCACTCGCGATCGCCACACCATCGAAGAACGTGTGCAGCAGAAGACCGATGAGCGCAGCGACGCCCGCTTGGTGGGTGACAGTGTGCGTCTCCTCGCCGAAATGGAAATGCTCTGTTGCAGTGTGCTGCGAGAGGTGAACGAGTAGGTATCCCAAGAGAACGTAGAGCGCCGCGCTCTTGCCGCCCATCTCGAACGCCTCTGGCAGCACCTCGGCCAACGCCACCGCCAACATGAACCCTGCGCCAAAGGCGACGCTGAGCGAGATCACGCGGAGACCGAGCTTCGCCCCCTTTGCGACGGCCACTCCGCCCGCGACGTTGCCCAGGGCCGCGATGATGGCGTAGGTGAGAGCGGTCACGGGAGAGTCCTCCCACCCCCTTGCCCCCCGAGGGAGGAGGGAGGTGGACTCTCCTTGAGAAACAGCTGAGCCCGTTGCAGCAACCCTTCCTTCACGTTCAGCCCCGGATTCTCGAGCACATCGTCCAATAGACGGTTCAGGACTTCGCCGATCAGCGGCCCTTCAGCGACACCAGCACGGATGAGGTCGCTGCCCGTGATAGAGAGTTCTCCTACGGTCAAAGGAGCTCCTGAGTCGCGCACTGCGTTCACAGACTCAGCCAATGAATCTCCTTTCCCGTCCACTCGGGCAAACTCACAGAGATCGTCGGCCACATCACCCACCTCTGCCATCCATCGCCTGACAGCTGCAGCAGAGCTGGGATCAGGGGGCGAAGCGCGGTGCCCACCAATTAGTCTCGCTCGCTCGATCTCCCTCTTCGAGCATTTGAGCCGCGTCATTGTGGTGGCAGGATCAGCCGATAGGTAGATCGTGAGAAGGACCGGATCTCGAACGCGGAACCCGTCTAACCTGAGGAACGTCCTCCTCCCTCCCCCCTCCCCCCTCACCTCCTCAAGCCACACCCCCAGCGCCCCCACCTTCTCCCACAGCGCGACGAACTCACTCGGCTTGACCGCCCCTTCAATCCCCCTCATCCACTCCCCCCTCACCCGCTCCGCCGACAGGTGTTGCAGCCCCGCAACACACGCCTTGGCAGCCTTCCAAGTTGCCGGTTCGATCTCGAAGCCGAATCGAGTGGCGAACCGGAGAGCACGGAGGATTCTGAGATAGTCCTCCCGAAATCGATGCCAGGCGGTGCCCACGGCGCGAATCAACCCGTCCTCCAGATCCTTGGCCCCACAAAACGGATCTCTCCACTCGTGTCTCAGCGGATGGTAGGCGATGGCGTTAATGGTGAAGTCGCGGCGGGCGAGGTCATCATCCAGGGCCACGCCGAACTCGACAACTGCGTGGCGGCCGTCGGTCTTCACGTCGCGGCGGAATGCGGTGACCTCATGTGGCTGGTTGTTCTTGTCCAACACCGCCACCGTGCCATGCTCGATACCGACCGGGATGGTGCGGCGGAAGATCTTGCGGACATCCTCGGGTCGGGCTGCGGTGGCCAGGTCGAAGTCCTTGTTCTCCTGGCCGAGTAGGGTGTCGCGGACGGCGCCGCCCACACACCAGGTCTCGAACCCTTCCCCTTCCAACTTCCTCGCTATGCGGAGAACCTCGTCAGGTATCGGGAGAGCTGGTGGAAACGCCATCCGACTACCCCACACCCCAGGGAGCAGTGGGCAGGGAGCAGTTCGCTCCCCACCAACCGAATCCTCCTCGAGCAAGGAGAGTACTGCTCCCTGCTCCCTGCTCCCCTTTTATCCGCAAAGCACCGATCCACCGTTGACGTTCAAGATTTCCCCAGTGATATGCCTGGCAAGATCGGAGCACAAGAACGCAATCGGCCCCGCAATGTCTTTGGGGCCTGCAACCCGCCCGAGAGGTATGCCAACCTCAATCTCCCGCTTCCCGCTTCCCGCTTCCCGAGCAAACGGCACCTCACACATCTCCGTATCCACCCATCCTGGAGCCACGGCGTTCACCGTAATGTCGTGGAGGGCGGCCTCGACGCAAAGGGACTTCACAAAGGCTTGGACGGCGCCCTTGGAGGCGGCGTAGTCAGCGTGGAAGCCCTCGCCGCGCTGGCCAGCGGTGCTGGAAACGATGACGATGCGCCCTCCTCCCTCCTCCCTCCTCTCTTCCGCCGTTCCGCCGTTCCGCCGTTCTGCCGAACTGGGGAGGAGGGGGGAGGGAGGAGTACCTTCCGTGTCCTTCGACCCTCCGTGATCCAGTCGGGTTAGCATTGCTTCTATCGCCGCACGGCAACCGAAGAAAACGGAATTGAGGTTTGTCGCGATCGTAGTTTCCCAATGCTCGTCCGTCATCTCCGCCACAGGAATCTCCTCCGGTGGCCAAATGCCCGCGTTTGCCACAAAGATGTCGAGTCTCCCGAAGCAATCGATGGTCTCAGCAACGGCACGCTCGTTGTCTTCCCGAAGCGACACATCCGCCTGTATAGCGATCGGCGGTAGGGCGGTAGGGCGGTAGGGCGGTACTCGTCCCCGATCCCCGTTCCCCGCTCCCCCTGCCGCTTCACGCTTCCCGCTGCACGCCTCCACGACCGCCTCCGCATCTTCCTTGCGGCTCCGATAGGTGATAGCGACGCTCGCACCCGCTTTGGCGAGTAATTCCGCCGTCGCAGCCCCAATCCCCCGGCTCCCGCCAGTAACCAACGCAACCTTCCCGCTCAGATCGATCAAAGACAACGCTTCCTCTCCACTAGGTCCTGATGATGTTCTTGAACCTGCTCCACACTCCCTCCCGAATCACCGTGGATGGAACTGAAGTAAGGTCATCGTCGTCGAGTATCGCCTTCGGATTTACCGTCGTGATTAGCCGCGCAACGTCCCCGAATTCTCGTTCTTCGAGGTAGGCAGACGCAGTCACCATTGTCCGGTGGTCACCGTGATTGTCAGCCGCCACTGCATCGCAACAACCTCCCGCCAGGATCTGCCTCGCCTTTCCTCCCCGAGAGTTGCCGCGGGCGAGCGTGGTTGCATCGACCAGCATCTTGGCACCGAGTTCCCGCCATGAACAGATAGCCTTGGCACTGCACATGCCATAGCGCTCCGGGTGCGCAACGACTGGCACTGCGTCAGTTTCCGTGAAGGTCTCAAGAGCCACGCGCACCGAATCGGCAGCGATCGACATGAAGAACTCGATCAGGTAGTAGCGTGAACCGGCCAACGAGAACCTGCGATCGCTCAAGATCTCAGTCGGCAACGGTTGATCGAGCATGATCTCAAAACCCAGCCACAGATTACACCGCCGCGTATCGCGCGGCCGCGGATTACGCAGATACTCGTCTTCCAACAGTTCCAAGGCTACTGCTCGGCGCTCGATCGCGTCATCGGCATCAATGAGCAACTCGCCAGCACGGACATGGGGAGTGAGAACTACGTCGGTAATGCCCCGCCTGGCGAACTCGTCTAGCACAGCAATCGATTGTTCCACGCTCTGCGAGCCGTCGTCGATGTTGGGCAGGAGATGGGAGTGGAGGTCGATCATCGGGGAACGGGGAACGGGGAACGGGGAACGGTGCCGATGTTCAGACGCACTGACCTTCCAACAAGCCTTCCGACGTTCCGACGTTCCGCCGTTCCGACGTCAACGAGCAGGGAGCAGGGAGCAGTTCGCTCGTTGCTCAGGATCAGCCTCATCATCCGGGACCGACCGCGGCGTCAGAGCCCGCCTCCGCCGCCGCCTCACACGCGTACGTGATCAACGCATCGGCAGCCAACAACGTCATCGCAGTATCGTGATCAGCAGAGCCTGATTTCGCTTGCTCGAGTAGCTGCTCTGCGAGCTTTCGCAGTTCGGCCTCCACGCTTCCGACGCTCCGACGTTCCGCCGTTCCGACGACTTCTCCGCCGTTCCGACGTTCCGCCGTGCCGACGTCAGAGAGGAGGGAGGAGGGAGGAGTTCGCTCCTCAACTGCCTCGAGTATTCGGCTGCGTAAGGCCTCCGGGGCAGATTCGAGCCGCGGCATCAGCCAACTCTCGAGCTCGCTCAGGGTGCCTCCACGCCAAGCAACTCCGCGAGAATCGCCGGCGCCTTCTCACGAGTCTCGCCGAGCTTCGATGGATCTCCAATGCCACCCGACGCAAAGTGCGGCCTGCCACCGCCCTTCCCACCGCTCAGCCCTGCAAGGCGTTGAGCAATGTCCCCAGCTTTGACGCCCTTGGATATCAGGTCATCGGTTACCGCCACGTGCAAACCCGGCCGATCACCTGTCACGAAGATCACTCGTACCGCGTTTCTATTTTGCTCGCGGAAAGTGTCGACCATGAGCCCGATCTTGCTGCGATCGGAAATAGACGAATCCTCGACGATCAGAGCAGTGCCGGAGACGTCGTGCTGCTCGACCCGTTCCCTGTTCCCCGTTCCCCCTTCCCTGAGCAGGTCCTCCACCTGCTTCTCCAGTCGCTTCTTCTCCTCTAGCAACGCCTCGATCCGCCGAGTCACATGCTCAGGACTGGTCCGCAGAGTCTCCGCCGCCTCGTCGACCTTTTCGCTCAGCGACTTGATGAACGCATAGGCACCCGGGCCGGTGTAGGCCTCGATGCGTCGCACTCCAGCTGCGACGCCGGTCTCCGAGTGGAACTGGAACAGACCTATCTCTCCGCTGGTTCGCACGTGACAGCCGCCACACAACTCACGCGATACCCCCTCCACCTCGACAACGCGCACTCTGTCACCGTACTTCTCGCCAAACAGCGCCATCACACCCATAGTGATCGCCTTGTCATACGGCATATGGTACTTGTTCACATCAGCGTTGAGCCAGATGCTGCGGTTCACCTCCGCCTCGATCGCGGCGAGCTGGTCGTGAGTGATTGGAGCATGGTGCGAGAAATCAAACCGCAACCGTTCCGGATCGACGACCGATCCGGCCTGCCGCACATGAGCACCCAAGACGTGACGCAACGCGGCATGCACGAGGTGCGTGGCAGTGTGGTTGCGCTCGATGTCACGGCGACGGGGCTCGTCTACTATGGCAAGCACATCTGTCGGCTCGAACGGTCCTTCGTAAGGACCAATCACCACCGTCTTGCCATCCTCTTTGCGCACATCCTCGACTAGTAACTCCCAGCCGTCACCCTGCACCACACCGACGTCGCTGACCTGTCCGCCGGACTCGACGTAGAACGGGTTCTCCTTCAGAACGAGCGCCAGCCGGTCTTCCGTTTGCCGGAAGGCGATGACATCAGTCTCGGACCGCGTCTTCTCGTAGCCGACGAACTTCTGCCTCACGCGAGGGATGACACGAACGAACTTGCCCTTGCGTTTCACATGCACCGCAGCACTCTCACTCAGGCTGAGCGAATCCTGCGCAGCGTGCTGCGATTGCCTACGCTGCCGCGCCAACGCCTCATCGAATCCACCACGGTCGACCGACCACCCGCGCTCGCGCGCGATGAGTTCGGTGAGATCGATAGGAAAGCCATACGTGTCGTACAACTTAAAGGCCTCAGCACCGGAGATTGTACCTGCTGGCCGAGTGATGATGTTGTCGAGTCGCTCCAGTCCATCACCTATGGTCTCGAAGAACCGTTCCTCCTCGGCGCGCGTCACGCTATCGATGTGATCGGATTTCTCTTGCAGCTCCGGGAACACATCACCCATCTCCTCGACGACCGCAGCCGCCATGTGAACCAACGTGGGTTCCGTACGACCCATGGTGAAGGCGTGCCTCACGCCTCGACGCAGGATGCGGCGCAGTACATAACCTCTGCCATCGCTCGAGGGGTACACACCGTCCGCCAACAAGAACGCCACGGCACGGGCGTGATCAGCCAGCACACGATAGCCAACGCCTGCCTGTCCACGGTCGTATGGAGTCCCCACAGCCTCGACGCCACGCTGAATGATCTGCTGGAACAGATCGGTGTCGAAGTTGGACGGCACGCCCTGCATCACGGCGGCAATCCGCTCCAAGCCGGCGCCAGTATCAACGGACGGAGCCGGCAAAGGCGTGCGTGATCCATCCTTGGCCTGATCGAATTGCATGAAGACGAGGTTCCAGATTTCGAGCAGGTGTCCCGATTCGGCCAGCTCGACGAAGTTGTCTAAGGACAAATCGCCTACCGCCCTACCGCCCTTCCGCCCTACCGCCTCACGAATGTCGACATAGATCTCCGAGCAGGGGCCACACGGCCCCGTGTCACCCATCTGCCAGAAGTTGTCCTTGTCACCTAGACCGTAGACGCGGGATTCGCTGATGCCGGTGACATCGTGCCACAGCTTGCGGGCTTCTTCGTCACTGTGATGCACAGAGACGTACAGGCGATCGGGATGAATACCGAGGTATTCCTCGCTGGTCACCCACTCCCAGCCGAATTCGATTGCTTCTTTCTTGAAATAGTCACCGAACGAGAAGTTGCCGAGCATCTCGAAGAAGGTGTGGTGCCGTGCGGTGTGACCCACCTCCTCGAGATCGTTGTGTTTTCCTCCGGCCCGCACACACTTCTGATAGCTGATAGCTCGATCGTAATCGCGCTTCTCGACCCCCTGGAACACCTGTTTGAACTGCACCATCCCGGCATTGGTGAACAGCAAAGTCGGGTCGTCGGCCGGCACGAGCGACGCGGAATCGACGTGGGTGTGGCCGCGCGACTTGAAATAGTCGACGAAAGAGGTGCGGATGTCTGCTGAATTCATAACCAGTAATGTTAATAGTTGGAGGGAGTGGGGAGTAGGGAGCGGGGAGCAGTCCCTTCCTCTACCTTGAACCCCACACTTGCGTGTGGGGTCAGGCATGCTTCCCTAAGATCTCTCGGCTGCAAGTCCGACCCCAAGCGCAAGCTT
>JBDHHP010000193.1:0-7170 GCA_039589275.1 Gemmatimonadota bacterium
CGGTGATGCATTCGACTTCAGGGCGGATGCCGATCACAACGCCGGTTCCATGGTGCGTGGTGTCATTGCCATTCGGATCGACCCGATGGCGGTAGGTGTCGAGGGGTTCGACTATATGAATGGCGGCTGGGCCTACATAGACGCTGGACAACTGATCATCTATGGGCATGGCGTTCGGTAGAGCGATCAGCGATCGGCTCTCAGCGGCCAGCGACCCGTTTTTCAACGTCACAGCTGTAACAGATCGGCCGTATTGCCCCCCAACACCTTCGCTTTTTCCTCCTGTGAGAGCCCTAGTTCCTCGATGCTGCTGAGCATCTTCTCCAGACTGCCAATCAAGTGAGGGTAGTCGCTCCCCGCCAGGACGTGATCGATCCCGGCGAACTCGATAGCAAGCTCGAGCGCCTTCACATCGAAGTTCACCGTGTCGTAGTAGAACTGCTTGAGGTACTCGGACGGCGGCTTCGGTATCGCAGAGCGGCAATCGTCATACGCGTAGTAACCACGATCAAATCGCTCGGCCAGATAGGGTACTGCGCCTCCCAGGTGTGCTAGCACCCAGCGGATTCCAGGGAACCGTTCGACCACGCCGCCGAACACGAGGCCCGCCGCTGCCAGCGTCGTGTCAAACACAAAGCCCACCAACGGCATGAGCCAATACTCGGTCATGGCTTCGACACCCACTGGATAGGTGGGGTGGATGTACATGACCGCTCCCGCGTCACTAGCGCTTTCATACACGGGCCAGAACCGCTCGTCGGCCAGAGCTACACCGTTCACGTTGCCGAACAGCATGCAGCCCTTGAAGCCCAGCTGACCTGTCGCTCGCTCGAACTCTTGGACGGATTCCGTCGGATCGTTGAGCGGGAGTGTCGCTAGTGCCGTGAAACGATCCGATCTTTCCGTCATGATGGTGGCCAATGCATCGTTCACCGTCTGAGCCAGGGAAACGGCCCATTTCGGATCCTCGATCACAGTACCAGGAGCGGTGAGCGTAAGTACCTGTCTATCGATTCCGGCCTGGTCCAGCACGCTCTGACGGAACTCGATGTCGCGGTGGCCCGGCACGATGTAGTTCTTGTCACCGGGCGAGTGCAGCACCGGATTATCGTGCTCGTCGAACGTCACCGCGATCTTGCTCGGTCCCTTTTGCAGGGCGCTCAAGTACTCGGGCGGATAGTAGTGGTTGTGGAAGTCTATCACAGTCATCTCGCGTGCTCCCTCCGGTAACCCTTCCGGCCCCACAAGTAGTAGACAGGTAGCCCTAGCAGCACCAACGACAAACCGGTGACACTCTCGACCGTGTTGAACACCAGTTGGTTCACGACCAACGCGAAAGATGCTACCACGAAGACGAGAGGCAGAACCGGATACCCCCAGATTGAGTACTGTCTCTTCTCGTCCGCCCTGCGACGTATGAAGAACAGCCCCAATGCCATCAACCCGAAGAAGGCCCACTCGGTGTAGATCACCCTGGTGAACAGCTCGCGGTACGTCCCGGTCAAGATCAGCACCGACGACCAAACCGCCTGTAAGAGAATGGCGCGATGCGGCGTGCGGTACTTGGTGTGAATCTCACCCATCCAACGGAACAGTAATCCGTCCTGCGCCATGGAGTAGTAGACGCGAGGCCCAGCCAGCACGATCCCGCTCAGCGCCCCGAAAGTGGAGAACATCACTATGGCCGACATAACGGCGCCACCGTGCCCGCCAATGACGACATCAGCGAAATCAGCCGCTATGCGTGTCGATGACGCCACCACGTCGAGTGGCAACACGTACATGTAGACCGCATTGATTGCCAGATAGGATATAGTGACCACCACGGTGCCGATTACGAGCGCGCGAGGAATCGTCCTGCGCGGGTCCACGGTCTCCTCGGAGCTGTAAGTCACCATGTGCCATCCACCGAACGCGAACAGCCCCGCCGCCAGCGCCGTGAGGAAGGGGCCAACCGACACATCTCCCGCGAACGACTCAGGGACCACGAAGTGCTCAGGCAGGCGCGAACCGAACCAAAAACCGAGTATGATGATCAGCCCGACGGCCACGACCTTGCCTGCCGTGAACAACATCTGCAGGGTGCTGCCGTGTTTCACACCGAGGTAGTTGATGGCGGATAGCACTAGCACGGTGGCCACCGCTACCGCCTTGACCCCGGCGTCTTCCAGAGCGATGAAGTAGGCGGTGTAGCGGGCGAAAATGACTGCAATTGCAGCGATGATGCCGGAGTGCATGCTCCAGAACATCGCCCAGCCCCAGAGGAATCCCACGGACGGTGCGTAAGCCTGGGTGAGGTAGACGTACACGCCCCCGGTGCGAGTGAACGTCGACGCCAGCTCGGCGCATACCAGAGCACCTATGACCGTTAACCCGCCGGCCACGATCCACACCGCCAAGACTGCTACGACGGAGGGGACCTGCCCGGTGATCTCGGATGGCTGAACGAAAATCGACGCACCGATGATGGTGCCCACCACCATGGCAACGGCATGGGGCAGCTTCATGGCCCGTCGCAAGGCCGGCCTGTCAGGAGAAATCACGCTGTCGGCCACGCCTCGACTTCGTCCTGCCCCAGAACGTCCCTTTCGCTCCACTAACCCTGGAGCCGCCGCACGACCATATCGCCCATTTCCGAAGTGGCGATGCCGCTCCTCGCGTCCGCCGAAGGCACCTCGCCGCTCTTAAGCAAATCTGCCACTGCACCCTCGATCCTGGCTGCGGCGCCCGTCTCGCCCAGGAAATCCAGCATCATACTCACTGCCCCAATGGCACCGAGCGGACACGCTATGTTCTTTCCGGCGTGCTTAGGCGCCGAGCCGTGGATCGGCTCGAACATCGAGGTCTTGCCCGGGTGAATATTGCCAGATGCGGCGATTCCCATTCCGCCCTGTATCATGGCTCCCAGATCGGTGATGATGTCGCCGAACATGTTGGTCGTGACTACGACGTCGAACCACTCCGGGTTCTTGACCATCCACATGCAGCAAGCATCGACGTACGCGTGGTCCGTTTCAATGTCAGGGAAGTCCTCTGCCACCTTGGCGAACGCTCGAGTCCAGATATCCTGTGGTCTGACTGCGTTGGCCTTGTCCACAAGCGTCACTGTTGCCTTGCCGCCGCTACCACGCTCCGCAGCCTGTTTCTGCGCCAACTCAAAGGCATAGCGCGAGGCGCGCTCGCATCCCTTCCAGGTGTAGATGCCGTTTATGATAGCTACTTCATCCGGTGTGTTCTTCTTGAGGTGACCGCCGACCTGCGAGTACAACCCTTCGGTGTTCTCCCGCACAACCACGAAATCAACATCCTCGGGACCTTTGCCCTTCAGTGGACAAAGATGCTCGGCGTAGAGCTTGATCGGCCGGAGATTGATGTACAAATCGAGACCGAAACGCAGGCCGAGGATGACCGATCGCTCGACTAGGCCGGTCTCCACCTCTGGATGGCCAATAGCACCCAAGAACACCGCATCCAGCGCGCGCCATTCGTCGATGACTGAATTGGGCACCAACTCCTTGGTCTTGAGGTAGTACTCCCCGCTATACGGGTAATCCACGAGCTTGTATCCGAAACCATGGGCAGCAGCGACGGCCTCGAGGACTTTTAGTCCTTCATTTGCCACCTCAGGGCCAATACCGTCTCCTGGTAAAACGCCAATGTTGTACGAGGCCATGCAGAATCCCTTTCAGTTGGAGAGGCTGCCAGCTACCGGCTCCCAGCTGCCTTTGCTTGTCCCTAACTTCGACGTTCGACGTTCGACGTTCGACGTTCGATGTTCGCTGTTCGCTGTTCGCTGTTCGATGCTCGTTTCCAGACGGCAATAAGATGCCCACTAACGGGCCTGCATGCGAGTACCGACTTTGACAGGCCACCAAACGCCACCCTTTGCCCGGCCCCACTATTGAGCCATCTTTAGTCGGCAAGAAGCCAGAGAAACCCCCGCCAGCTGGCAAGGAGAAACCCATAATGCGATGCTCGCGATGCGGCCACGAAGCCACCGACACAGACAAATACTGCGCCGAATGCGGCTTGTTTCTGCGCGACGCCTTCATAGACCACCGGTTGCTCCATGCCATGGTGCTTGAGACGGAGTGCAACTATCGAGAATCTCGGCAGGAGCTGGAGCGGTTGGTGGAGGCGGAACCGGACAACATCTTGGCCAATCATCTGCTCGGGAACGTGTACTACCACCAGGGCACGTTGGACCGAGCGATCGAGCACTACAAGCGGGCCATGACGCTGGCGCCGTGCTTTGTTGAGTGCGCGTATGACATGGGTGTGGCCTATTACCACAGAGGCAACATGCCTAAAGCCATAGGCGCCTTTCGGCAGTGCCTGGAGATCGATCCACACTACAACGCCGCGCATTACCGCCTGGCGGTGGCTCTGTTTCACGCGGGCAACCTCAACTTGTCTCTGGAGCACTTTCAGAAGTGCGCCGCGCTTACTCCAGAGTACCTGATGGCACGGTATCACATTGGCGTCATCCACGAACGGCTGGGACAACTCGACAAAGCCATTTTGGAACTGCAGCGATGCGCGGATGAAGGAGTCGAAACCTTCAACTCCTACTATCAGCTTGCAGAGATCTACCGGTCCCGCGGCGACGAGAAGGAAGCAAACGATTTGCTCCAGCGCGCGCACGAACTCGAGAACAAAGACGTTTCCTGAGGGGTGTTTTTGGACTCAACGCACGGGGAGGTCATGGAAACTGCTGCTTCTGAAGAGAACCTGATCTACGATTGGGCCACCGCCGGCGGCGTGGAGATCAAGGCCCCGCGGAAGGCCATGCTGGATGACGAGACGCTGCGCGACGGCCTCCAGAGCCCGTCGGTGATTGATCCCCCCATCGAAGTGAAGATCAAGATCCTTCACCTGGCAAACAGCTTTGGCATCGAAACCGCCAACATCGGCCTACCAGGGTCCGGCCCGAGGCAACGCGAGGCCGTCGAACGCCTAGCTCGCGAGATTGATGAGGCCAAACTCAACATCAAGGCCAACTGCGCGGCCCGGACCATGATCGTCGACATTCAGCCTATCGCCGATGCGGTGCAGAAAACCGGCGTGCCAATCGAGGCCTGCGTATTCATCGGTAGCAGCCCAATACGGCAGTATGCCGAGGAGTGGGACCTCGACCACATCCTGCGACACACGGAAGAGGCGGTCCGGTTCGCGGTCCGCGAAGGCCTGGACGTGATGTACGTAACAGAAGACACGGTCCGCTCCAGGCCGGAAGATCTCAAGTTGCTTTTGACGGCTGGTATCCAGGCCGGTGCCGGTCGCGTGTGTCTATGCGATACCTGCGGCGCCGTCGTGCCGCAGGGTGTAACCAACCTGGTCACGTTTGTCTGCAAGCTGCTGGACGAGTTGGGGGTTGGAGACGAGGTCGGTGTCGACTGGCACGGGCACCGCGATCGCGGCCTCGACCTCGCCAACACTCTCGCCGCCCTCCAGGCCGGTGCCACACGCGTTCACGGCACGGCGCTCGGCATTGGCGAGAGGGTCGGCAACACACCCATGGAACAACTCCTGCTCAACCTCAAGCTGTTCGGTTGGCGCGACGACGATCTCACAAACCTACCTGAGTATGTCCAGACGGTGTCCAAGGCGGTGGGAGTCCCGATCCCGATCAACACACCAATCATCGGTCGCGATTGCTTCCGCACCGCGACCGGCGTACATGCCGCTGCCGTGATCAAGGCTCAGCGCAAGGGTCAGGCGTGGTTGGCCGACCGGGTGTACTCCGGCGTACCGGCTAGCTGGGTGGGTCGAGAGCAGGAAATCGAAATCGGACACATGTCGGGCGCCTCCAACGTTCTATACTACTTGAAGGCACGAGGCTTGCCGACCGACGAGCAGGTGATCGAGGCCGTGTTCGCCGTCGCCAAGAAGTCGGAGCGATTGCTTACGGAAGAGGAGGTCCTGGAGGCGGTGGAGTCCGTCGCTCACTGATAATGGGCGACGACCAGGACCTGAGCCGGTATCTCGAGCCGACTGATTTCATCGACAGCGACCATCCGGCAGTCAAGATCTTCGCCACCGAGATTGCTGACAGTCAGTCGACGAACATCGACAAGGCCATAGCACTCTACTTGGCGGTGCGAGACGGGATTCGGTACGACCCGTACCGGATCGACCTAGGTTCTGAGGCCATGCGCGCCAGCACCGTGCTGGCAAGGGGATACGGTTTCTGTGTTGCCAAAGCCGTCCTACTGGCTGCTGTTGCGCGAACCCAGGGAATTCCCAGCCGTCTCGGCTTTGCGGATGTGAAGAACCACCTCACGACCGAGAAGCTGAGACGCTTGATGCAGACCGATATCTTTGCGTTCCACGGCTACACCGAACTGTTGCTAGAGCAGAGATGGGTTAAGGCGACACCGGCGTTCAATAGCTCGTTGTGTGAGCGCTGCGATGTCGAGCCGCTGGTGTTCGACGGTCGTCAGGATTCGCTGCTGCAGCAGTCTGACCGCAGGGGAAGTCGTTATATGGAATACGTACGCGACCACGGCCAGTTTGCCGACCTACCGTACGAACGTATGCTCGCCGCGTTCCACGAACACTATCCGGAGTTGATGACCCAACAAGGTCACCGTGCCGGAAGCAGTTTCGAGGACGATGCTGCAGCGGAGCTAAAAGGAGACCCTTCGTGAAGACCTTGATGTCAGGTAACGAGGCCATCGCCCAGGGAGCGTGGGAGGCCGGCGTAGTGTTCGCCGCCGGCTATCCCGGAACGCCGAGCACGGAAGTGCTCGAGAACCTCGCCCGGTATGACGAGATCGAGGCGCAATGGTCAACTAACGAGAAAGTGGCGTTTGATGAGTGCGTGGGCGCGGCACTGGGTGGAGTGCGCGCGATGGTCACAATGAAGCACGTGGGTCTGAACGTTGCCGCCGATCCATTCATGGTCTTCCCCTACGCCGGCACCAACGCTGGCTTTGTCGCGCTGGTGGCCGACGATCCAGGTATGTACTCGTCTCAGAACGAGCAAGACAGTCGTTATTTCGCTAAGGTCGGAAAGGTGCCGCTGCTCGAGCCAGCCGATGCGGCTGAAGCACACGAGATGATAAGGACGGCATTCGAGTTGAGCGAGCAGTTCGCGACACCCGTGATGTTTCGAACCACGACCCGGTTAGCGCACACCAGAGGCGTCGTCGAGCCGGGCGCACGTAC
>JBDHHP010000194.1:0-9313 GCA_039589275.1 Gemmatimonadota bacterium
AGAGAGGGGGAGGGAAGCACTTCGTCGCGCGTACGCGCTGCGCAACCGGTTGTCCGACCGCGAGCGGTACCAAGTCGAAGGAATGTACGCTAGGAACGTGGAACTGGATAATGAGAAAGCTGTCACCGCATATCTGGCCCTACTCGAGAAGTACCCGCTGGATCCGACCGGCCTGAACAACATTGCTGTCTCATACCGTAGACTCGGCCGGGCAGACGAAGCGAACGAAGCACTACGGCAGGCAATCGTGGCTGATGTTGCCCCTGTCATCTCCTATACGAACCTCATCGGGGTTCGACTATGGGCCGGGGACGTACCAGAAGCCGACACCGTACTCCAGCTTCTGGGAGAGCGGTTCCCCGGCAGCCTCGAGATCCCGCGACGCGCTTCGAACATTGCCCTTGCTCGGCACGACTGGGCGACGGCAGAGGCCAGGGCAAGAGAGGTCTTGAACGCGCCACCCAATCTGCAGCAGTGGGCCCACAGTCGGCTGGCGGAGATCGCGCAAATCCATGGTCAGATGGCCAGAGCAAGCCGGGAACGCCGCGAGGCGCTACGCATAAGGGCACGGCGGGTGGGTATGTCCGCCGAGGAACGAGACCTCCGGACGGAATTCGACGATGTGGAGCGACAACTCTCGTACATACCCGATCCCACTGTCTTGGCGCCGCACCTGGGGCGAATCTGGGAACGCTTCCGGGCGTTGAATGCCGAGAGAGAACCGGATCAACGCGGTTACGGCGACTTCATCCCGGCGTTCGCCCGAGCCGGTCGGCCGGCAGGGGCGAGTGAACTCCTGACGGAGTACCGCGCGGCGCTCAGCGAGCGAGAGCGCGCCGATCTTCTGACGCGGTCCCGCCTTCTCCGACACGAAGGGCAGGTGGCATTGGCCGACGGCCGTCCGGAGGATGCAGCTGGGTTGTTCCGCCAGTCCTGCGACCCAGTGCGCGGAACCATCGCTCTGTGCGGAGCTAATCCTGAACTGGGCGAAGCCTACGAACGAGCCGACCACGCCGATTCCGCGCTGGCTGTCTACGAGCGGTTCGTGGCCCTTGAGGCCAATCGCTCCTCCGCAGACCGGACGGTCTACGCGGCTGTGCATCGCCGCTTGGGTGAACTCTACGAAGAGCGTGGCGATCGCGAGAAGGCAGTTGAGTACTACGCCAGGTTCGTCGAGCTGTGGAGCAACGCTGATCCCGAGCTACAGCCGCTGGTGGAGGATGTGAGGCGGCGGATAGAGCGGTTGGTGGGAGAGCCACAACACTAGAGCCGAGCATTGCGATGACTGACGCCGTCGACCGCCTCAAGACCACCCTCGCCGACCGGTACCGCATTGAGCGAGTTTGATGCGGCCCGCCTCGACACTCTCGCCGGTCCGATGTTGGGACCACCTCCAGAGATGGGAGATCAAGATGAGAAGAGCAATCGTTGCACTGTTCTTGTTGTTACTAGTCCCTCCTGCGGCATTCGCACAGTCGGGGGACGGTCTCAAGGTCTTCATTTCGGTTGACATGGAAGGAATAGCCGGTGTCGTGAACTCAGAGGAGACAGGCCGGTCCGGACAGGATTACGACTACTTCAGAACGGTGATGACGAAGGAAACAAATGCCGCGATCGAGGGTGCGCTTGCGGCTGGCGCAACCGACATAGTGGTGCGCGATTCGCACGGTTCGGCACGAAACATCCTTCCTGAGTTGCTGGATCGGAACGCGCAGCTACTTCGTGACTGGTCGGGCGGTCACGTTCGACGCCGTGATCTTTGTTGGCTACCATGCCAAAGCCGGTACTCCTGATGCGGTGATCGACCATACGTGGAGCGGGAGCGTCACGGATGTCTCAGTAAATGGTGTATCCTTGCCGGAGGCGGGGTTTAACGCCCTGATTGCCGGCCACTATGACGTGCCAGTCGTATTGGTGGCAGGCGACCGAGCCGTGTGCGATCAAGCGGAGGCGCTGTTTGGTGAGGTTGAGACGGTTGCGGTGAAGGAAGGGATCGGTGGTGCGGCTCTGAGCCTGCATCCAGCAATGGCACGCGAGAGAATCCGCGCTGGTGTGGAGAGTGCGCTCCGTAACCTGAGCATATACACCCCCTACAAGTTGGACCCGCCCTACACGCTGGTACTCAGACTGAAAAGCGAGGCAGCCGTGTACGACGGCTCTTTCTACCCAGGTGCAACGCGAACCGGAGACTGGGAGCTATCGTATACGAGCGATGACGTGATGGCCATTGTGCTGGCCTTCTTTTGGATGATGAAATGACGCTGGTGTAGGGAGGCAGACCTATGGACCGCTTGAAGGCTGCGCTGGCTGACCGCTATGGCCATCGGTTCTCCCGGTGTTCCGAGGCTGATGCTGGGTGAGTCAAGATTGTTCGAGATCGAGCGCTACGCAGTGGGGCAATGCGTGGGTCACACTATGCGTTGCCTTGGCACTGCATGTGGCGGACGAAACCATGACGGACTTCTTGTCCTACTGGAATCCCCTCGTGCACTCCATCCGAGAGCGCCTGCCGTTCGCGCCATTGCCCACATTCTCGTTTCCCTTATGGCTGGGCGGTCTCGTGTTCGCCGTAATGGTACTCGCGTACCTGTCTCGGTTTGCTTACCGCGGTGTGAAGTGGATGAAGATAGTATCGTACTTCGTTGCCGTAGTCATGCTGTTTAATGGAATTCAGCATCTTGTCGCATCAGTGTACATGCAGCGTGCCGCCCCAGGTGTCTACTCATCGCCGTTGCTCGTTGCGGCCGCGGCTTATCTTCTGGTGAGCGTTAGACGGTATTGGAGGCCGCCATCGAGCCAGCGGAGCGGTGCCTAGGGGACGTGTGTGGTGTGCGGACTCGCCGTGCCCGTTGATTGGGTGCACGGATGGATCGCAGGAGTCGCATCTTTGTGACTGAGATTGTCCGCAATTAGCTGCGGATCAGCCGCTATCGGTAGAGGTCCAGACACTGTTCCGAAAGGACGTCACCGATGACTTCCGTCCAACCCAGCGAACGGCCGACGATCTCCGTCGCCCTCACCCGAATCCGCGATTTGCCCAGTTGCGCTGTCTGTTCGGTTGATGCGCCAAAGACAATCGTCGTGACATTTGCCCATACCGCCAACGCTGCACACATAGGACAAGGCTCGCATGTAGAAAACAGCACAGCTCCGCACAGATTCGTGTCACCGCACACCAGCACGGCTTTGCGAATCGCGTTCACTTCAGCATGGAGGCTCGGATCACGCTCACTCACCACCGTATCGTGCGCAACACCCAACACGCGTTCACCGACAGCCACAACCGCACCGTATCCCCTGTTTCCCGTCGCTAGCGACTTCTCCGCCTCGACGATCGCTAACCTCATCATCTCACCAAAATCAAGACGCACGATCATCTCTTTACAGTGATCATGGTCGGGCCGCAGTTCACCATAGTCACGCACGAAGCGCAGTTCAGGATCAATTCGCGACAGCAATGCCTGTGTCGGCTTCTCGTATACAGCCCGGCACACGACCGACGTGGGAAGTCCGAGGCGTACGCATGCATCCAGCGTCGGACAACGGTTGCGCGACAGCCACGTGATGCTGGTGTCTGACTCGGAAGCCACTGGGACGTCGCCCTCAATCAACCCCAAATATCCGAAGAGCAGCGTCTCATATCCCAGTCGCGGGGTAACCGACGCTCCCGGTGGAAGTTCAAGGCTATCGTGGCACCACCGCAGTCGCTTCTCTATTACCGCAGCCTCCAACGCACAGAAGTCCCTCCGCTGCAGGTCATCAGTCTTCTTGCTCACAGTCGCTTCGTAGTCATCGCCCACGGCAACTCCCCGATTCATCCCTGACATGACTCCACATATTCGACCAGCCGACAGGCCTTTGTCTCGTCAAGCACGTTCTGTCCATTGCGGACCTGATAACAGAGCACGCCAATCCACCCCTCGGCGAGACACAGCTCCAACGCTGGTCGGTATTCAGAGTGACTGCGTGCGACTCGCTCGAAACCGGTGAAACCTGTCGACCGTGACCACACCTGCCTAACCGTCTCACTCCAATTGCCCTCCAGACCAACATCGATTCGGATTACTCGATCAATGGGCGCAGCCCTTAGCCAGCGAGGGACTAATTTGGAGTTTTCGTCGACTTGGTTTGCAGTCATTCTCAGTTGCCTCCGCCAAGTCCGCCACTCACTCACGCGGCAAGTGTGCGTCCTGCTTATCCTCCCGACACCAACTCCGATATTTGCTCGCTGGTCACATGGCCAACGATTCGCCGGCCTCCAACTTCCACAACCGGTGCCGCTTTGATACCCTTGGATGTCAATATCCCTGGCTTTGCCGTCACGTCCACATACTCAAGATCGAAGCCCATCTTTTCACGCAGTGCATGCAACCGCCGTCTCACTATAGGACAGAACGGGCAAGCCGCAGAACCGTACATCGTCACCTTCGCGCTCCTACGCTCCAACTGTGACGCACATACGTCCTCGACTCGTCCGTAGCCTAGATATTGGGATATCCAGGGGAAGGCCCGTACATAGCCCCACAGAGCAGTGGGCAGTGCCGCTGCCCACACCAGGCCCAAACCGTAGTCGCCGCGCAACGGTAGATAGATTAGACCAGCTACGTAGACGGCCCACGTCATATAGATGAAGGCCATCGGGCACTGCTGCGGCATCAACTGCTTCATGGACCACTCCCACTCGTGGGTGTTGCGCCCGGAAACGAACCTCGGTCAAGTTGCCGACGGAATGAGGCTCCTGCTTTCGTGAGGGTACTGTCAACTTAATTGCAATCTCGTGCGGCGTTGGTGCATGACTCGGAACTGAGGCCAGGTTCCCCGTACCCCGAGATAGAATCACTCCACTCGGTAGCTGTCGGGCATCCCGAGACGGGTCATCGTGTTGAGAACTCCGCACGCGAGTTGCACCTCCACCTGTTGGCCCGCCAGGGTCCGACTCCTCATGCATCGGCCGATGATCGTCTTGTATCGATAGATCGTGTTCTCAACCATGCTGCGCTTGCTGTAGCCCGACCGCTTGTGCCACTCGCATCGACCAAGTCTGCGGATGGAGCGGATGTTCCGATTCCTCTCCTTCAATGCGGCTGAGGGTCTTGGACTCAGCTGGGCGTCGCGTCGAGGTAATATGACCACTCTCACGTGTCGTCCTTGGCCCTGCGCGTGGGCCGCCTCGTAGACACCCTCCGTGTCGTAGGCACCATCTGCGGAGATGGAGGCCACTCGAGGGTCGATTTGCCCGAGCAGGGGAGGAACCCGAGTGCAGTCAGACGTTCGGCGACTGGTCAAATCCGAGGCGACCATCTCGCCAGTGGCCGCGTCGACCGCAAGGTGCAGCTTGCGCCAGGCCCTGTTCTTCGGTGGCTTGCGCACACTGCCGACGTGAATCCTGAGGCCGGTGCTGTCAACGAGTAGGCGGATAGGTCGATTGCTCGCGACCGCGCGAGACGAGATCTCACCGAGCGTCTTGAGCCGCCGGGACAGAGTCGTGTGGTCGGGAATTGGGATCTCCACCTCAAGCATGTCTGCCAGCGATCGCAGGGAGCCTTCGGTCTGTCGGAGCGGAAGGTGAAAGACCATGCGGATCGTCAGGGCCGCCTCGATCGCAATGTTCGCATAGATGCATTGGCCGCCAGGCTTGCCGCTGGGTAGCGCCCGCCAGGATCTGATGGCGTCGTTCGAAAACCAGACGGTGAGGTCGCCGCGTCTGCGCATGCCCGCCTCGTACTCAGGCCAATTGCGAACTCGGTATGGCGATTTCGCGTACTTGTACTGGCTACGTTTCGGATACCTCATCAGTGGCGACTCCGGATCGGGGCATCGCCTCAATGGTGCACCGAAACCCAGAGCCATGCACCGACATTCATCGGACTCGAGGCCCTAGGATCGCCTGTGAGGCGTTTTCTCCTCTGGCAATGTCAGTGGTTTGCCACACTCCCGATCGTGTCTCCTGCCTAGTTCACCAGCAAGATTGGTGGGGTACACGATGAATTGCCCCGAGAGGAGACCAAGATCCGCCCTTCACGGCGGGCCTACGGCGTTCTCTGCCGCTCGCCTCAGCGCATTAGCCAGCTGCTCCGCTCGGATGAATGGGAACATAAGCTGCGCCTTGATCACGCGCCTCTCTCCCGACGCCGACTCGAACCAGGTCCAGGTCTTGTGGTTCCGTTGTTCCTCCCAGCAGACGCGCCACACCTTCCCGTCGTCATATTGGAACTCACGGTAGCTCAATCGGAAGAGCCGCAGGAGCTCGTCCTCCGACAAATCGTCGACCTTCAGGTCTCGGCCGGCGTCAGCATAGACACGGTACTCGCGCTCAAAGACCAGACGTTCTGCGCGGCTCCAGTCCAAGTCGACGAAGACACGCCATTCTTCGTGGCGCTCTGGATCAATGAAGGTTCGCACGTTCAATTCTTGAGACCCGCTTCACGGCGGGCCTCCGGCATTTCCCTTCCCGGCCCGCACGTTCTCCTTGGTGCAGCTGGTCAGGCCATCACAGTGCGGGCATCGAACTTCGGTTCCTTCGAACTTCCCGATGTCAAATGAGTCCGGATCCCAGGACATGAACGGTGCTGGGAACCACAAATGGCAGATCAGACAGCGGACCTCAACGCTCTCTGCGTCCGACACTTCCACTTCCTCCTCGAGGGAAACCGCTCTTCTACTTCTGTTTTGCTGCCTTGCGGAACCTCAGCCAGACTCCCACGACGACAACAAGGATGATCAACAGGACCACATCATTCATCGTTCCAATCCTCCGGATAGGTGCCGCTCACGTGCAGCGCCGGTTCGAGCTTCGGTGCGATCGTCTGAAGATCCAGGACCCGACAATACCCTCGCACAGGTCATGGTCCTCTTCTGTGATCCCAGCGTCGGGATCAAGCAACTTCTCTAGAAGGGGAAGCAACGCTTCGGCCAGTCGTGCTCTCGGCTGCGCGTCGAAGTCATCCCAATACCGTGTCACGAGTTCCACGACGCGACTCAAGGCATCATCTGACAGCTCACGGAATGCATCAGGGAGGTGCTGGGCCGCGGAACGGTCGGCTGCGGTGATTTGGGCCATGGCTACTTTCTCAAGCGGCAGGTAAAATCTCGTGGCGGCACGCTCGGTCGGCTCACGGAGACCGGTCTTTCGGGAGCTGGTGGGTCACAATCGCACCGCTGAAGTGTTACAGATGCCAGGCATCTAGGATCCGCTCAGTTCTCGCGGCCTGGACCCTTTCCTCACGCACCATGTCACCCAGTTCAAGGGCAAGCGCCTTGTCGCTGTGCTTCTCAGCCTGCTTCATGTGCTCCGAGAAATCGTTAACGACCTGCCTAAGGTTAGCCAACAGGGCTTCCAACATCTCGCGATTGGTCGCGGCCTGAGGGACGGCGCGTGGCACGGTCGTCGGCTCGCCTCCCAGCGTCACGATCCGCTTCGCCAATACCTGGGCATGTACCTGTTCGCTCGCTATTCCCGAGAGGAGGAACTCCGTGAGCCGTCGCCCATACCGACTTGTCGTCTTCGCGGCGTATGTGATGCGTTGGATGATCACGCCAAGCAGTCCGGCGAGGTCCCCGTTTAGATCCTGGATCAACGTCTCCTTGGTCACGTCACTCACACTTGCCTCTCTCTGGCATGTCCCCGATCGAGAGACATCGGTGGCAAGCGTGACACGTCAGTAAGCGGATCACCTGCCCTCCTCTTCGGTCGATTGGGAACACGGCAGGCCCGATCTCCAGCGTTTTGCCACAGCGGGGGCAGATGATCTCCAGGTCGGGGTTCAACGCCCGAGCCCGGATATGTGCAGCTTCTTCACGCGAATAGGAGGCCGGTGTCTTGCCGCTATCCTGACTCACTCGTGAACTCTTGTCCGACTAGACAGAAGCACAGCCCTCTCACACGTCACATTGAGCCTTCAGAGACATAGTGAATATCGCTATGTGTTCATGTGTTCGTAACCGTGTTCGTACGGAGATTGATGCAGGATCTGCCAGCGATGAAGGGGAGGGCCCTCACGGGGCCCCGGGCCGGTTGAAATCGGGAAGGTATCCCCCGGCAGTGGCTCACGACCATCGGCGAATTCTCGGGTTGACGTGCCGTCTGCGAGATCCCATCTATTCGCTTAGGTAGAGAGCCTGGAGGACACCATCGAAGCCTTCGAGCGCGTGGTAGCAGGCGAGTTCGACCATCTACCGGAGCAAGCGTTTTACATGGTCGGTGGCATCGATGACGTGATCGAACAGGCCGAGAAGTTGGACAGAGCGTGATGCGCGTCACGATAATCTCTCCAGAAAAGTCCATCTTTGACGGCGAGTGCACGGCCGTCGTTGCTCCGGCCTACGACGGCAAGGTAGGGATCCTGCCGCGGCACGCGCCGTTCATGACTCTGTTGGGTGACGGCAAGCTGACAGTGCAACAGGAGGAGATGTCCTCGGTGTTTCGCGTGCGGGGCGGGTTCCTACAGGTCGCTAACAACGCGGTAAATGTCGTGACTGAGCATGCAGAAGGAGAGGACAATGAAGCGTAGTGTAGCCATGGCCGCCGTTTGGGCGCTTGGGATCGCGGGCTCGGCCGCAGCCCAGATCACCTCGACGCCGTACTTCAGTGCCCCCTACAGGGCGTTCAACCAGCATGAGTTGGGCGGCACAGTCAGCTTCTTAGACGGAGCCACCGCGTTCGAGGGCCTGTACGGTTTCGGTACCGGCCGGATCGACGTGGGAGTAAGGGGTGGGTTCTTTGAGCCAGACGGGCCAGGGAATGCTGATTTCGTGGCTGGTGTGCAGGGCCGCGGTATGTTCTTGTCGCACACCGAGGATTTTCCGCTCGACGGCTCGTTCGTTGGGGGCCTCGGTACCCAAGGCTTCGACCATTGGTTCATCCCCGGCGGTGTAAGCTTCGGTCGCAGAATTGACGTCGAAGGTTCGCCTGTCAGCATAGTCCCTTATGGTCAACCGACCCTCATAATCGACTACTTCCCCGACCGTGGTGACCTGGGTGGCGACGACATCGAGTTGCTGTTCACGTTTGGCCTGGGTGCGGATGTGAGGGTCAGTCGCGTACTAGACCTCAGGGTTGGCATCGGTCTCGGGGACATCGAGGGCGTCTCGCTGAGCGCCGTCTGGGTACGCTGAGGTAGCTGACCGACCAAACCCAAGTGCCTTTACCGGTTCAGTGTGGCGTCGAGTGCGACTTCGGCCTCGTCATTACTCGCGAGACGGGACTCTGCGTCAAGATCGGCGTGACGTGCGCGGACCGTTAGGGAACCGTCCTATCCCTCCGCCGGCTCCACGTCGCGGCCGGGGAGGCGGCGTCCAACGTCACCTCGCCGTT
>JBDHHP010000195.1:0-9146 GCA_039589275.1 Gemmatimonadota bacterium
CGAACGTCGAACCAATCAGGTGTATAAGATGGTGGTCCTGTGTCAAAGCTCACAGACATCAATTTGCCCGCGGCGCCAGGTTGCGGGACGTTGCGGAGGTCGAAACCAAGGTTGCTGAGGAGGATCCCATGAGAAGACCCGTGGTTGGAGGAGTAGCTTTCGCGTTCCTGCTCACGCTCGGCGCGTCAGATCTCGGCGCCCAGGGCATCCGGGCCGGTGTAAAGGCGGGTGGTGCGCTATCAGATATCTCAGGCGTTGATAACGTCGATACCCGCTGGGGCGTCGCGGCTGGAGCATACGCCGGGATCGGGTTGGGCGGTCTGCTGATCCAACCTGAACTCATGTACGTGCAGCGACGCGCGGCGCTCGATCCAACCGGACCCACCCCCGGAGACCTCGATCAAGACTACGTGGATGTGGCACTCCTGCTCGGCACCAGCTTCGGGATCATCGTCAAGCCTATGATCTATGTAGCCCCGGTCGCCTCGTTTGAAACCTCGTGCGGCATCAGCACGGCGGTGCTCCAGGACGAGTGCACCAGTTTCGACACGAAATCGGCCGTCCTTTCCGGCGCCGTTGGCGCGGGCCTCGACATCGGCGTCTTCTCGGTAGACCTACGCTACACTTACGGCCTGTCACACTTCGGGGATAACACCGACGGCAAATGGAGAACCCTGACGGTGATGGCAGGATTTGGCCTGAGCTTAGGCATGTAGCTCAGTCACCTTCATCGTGAACGCCGTGAATTGGCCAAGACCAGGGCGGAATGCGACGAGCCAAAAAATGTTACCTTAGTCGGTTGTAGGCCACGGATCGCGACGTGACTGCCAAGGACTGACATGCCAACTTGCCCCAACTGCGGCGGCACCCTCGGAGTGGATGACGTCTTCTGTGCCAACTGCGGTGCCTCCATCGCGCCTCAGGCAGACCAAGACACACAGCCGATCGAGGAAGCGGATTCTTGGGACCTGGTGCAGGGACAACTCCAGGAGGCCACCCGAGGACGTTTCGCCATCGAACGCGAGCTGGGCGTCGGAGGCATGGCGGCAGTGTACCTGGCGCACGAGATCGCACTTGATCGCAAGGTTGCGATCAAGGTGATGTCGCCAGGTATTCTGATGGAGAAAGGCATGCTGGACCGCTTCAAGCAGGAAGCGGTCACAATCGCCGCTCTGAAGCACCCCAATATCATCACAGTTCACAGCGTCGAACACCACGGCCAGCTGCATTTCTTCGTATTGGATTACGTGGACGGCGGTTCTCTAGCAGACGTTGTCGAACGCTGTGGTCAGTTGCCCGCTTCCGTTGCCGCGGCATGGTTTGCCCAGGTCGGTGAGGCCTTGGATTACGCACATCGACGTGGCGTGATCCATCGGGACATCAAGCCGGCGAACATCCTGCTCGACAGCGACGGCAATGCAGTGGTCACGGACTTCGGCATCGCCAAGGTCACCGAGAAACGCGGATTGACTATGACCGGCATGACCATGGGAACGCCGGCCTATATGAGCCCGGAACAGTGCTTCGGGAATCCGGTCACTGGCAGCTCCGATCAGTACTCACTGGGAATTGTCACTTACGAGACGCTCGCCGGGCAGACTCCGTTTCAAGGGTCTGCACTGGTGCAGATGCGGGCACACACCGAGGAAACACCACGGCCGATTGGCGAGATCCGTCGGGATTGCCCGCCAGAGTTGGCGACGGCAATCCACCGCATGCTCGAGAAGATGTCAGCAGATCGCTGGCCTTCGATGGCGGACGCGGTAGCTGCATCCGGCACCACACCACCCAGCCTAAATGATCCAGTTCGCCGCGAAATGGCGGCGTTGGCAACCGGTGCGAGTTCAGTAAGCCAGGTCGCCGCAGCCACTCCTGAAACACCTACCCCGGGTTGGTCGGCAGGACCCTCCGCTACGATCACAGGTCTACGGCGTCACCTGAAGAAGATCGTGACTGCCGGTGCCGCGGCCGTGGCGGCGACGATCACGATCTTGATAGCGCCTTGGCAGCAACGTGAGCCGGAAGGTCGACCAAGACCCGTCGCCGCGTCGCTCAGCATAACTCCGCAGCCGGGCGTGCTCATCGAGGGAGAAACAATCCAATTGCAGGCCGCGTTACGCGACTCAGGCGGCACCACGATCGCTGGTGAAGACGTCGTGTGGAGCTCCGACAACGACGCAGTGGTCACGGTGGAAGACGGCTTGCTCAATGCGATTGCCGAAGGGACCGCGACAATCCTCGCGATGGGTGCCGGTGTCACGAGCACGCTGGATATCGTTGTCGAGCCCGGTATCGATGCGCAGCAGGTGAACCCGCGGGCGGATCGAGCGGCCCCGGCGACTGTAGCCAGGGTAACTGTCTCGCCTAACGCGATCTCACTTTCAGTGGGACAGTCGCAGTCCCTGTCCGCTGCACCGCTCGACTCACGCGGAAGGCGTGTTGGCAGTCGCCCGGTGCGCTGGAGTTCCAGTAACCCGCAAACTGCCACGGTCTCGACTGACGGAGAGGTCGTCGCCAGGTCACCAGGCACTACGAGTATTGTGGCCACCGTGGATGGAATACGCGGTACCGCCTCTGTGACCGTAGAAGCAGAGGCGGTGGGCTTGGTCACGGTGACACCGTCCAACTTGGAGCTCGACGAAGGACAGACTGCGGGTCTCACAGCGGTGGTCTCGAGTGCCACTGGCACAGGGCTCTCAAACCGTGTTGTAGTATGGCGATCCAGCAATCCCAGCGTCGTGTCCATCTCCGATCAGGGAACGGTGACTGCCCTTGCAGCGGGTTCGTCCGTCATTAGTGCTACGAGCGGAGGGCAAGTGGGACAGGCGCAGGTCACCGTAGTCCGTGCGGTAGCCGCAGTAGACGAGGCCACCGCAAGAGCGCAGATCAACGCTTGGATCGAGAGGTTTGTAACAGATTTGAGCCAGGCACTCAGAGCCAAGGATCTGAATGCGGTGAGGCGCGCTTACGGAGTGCCGCTGCCCGCTGATGACGAGGAGGAGTGGCAGACCCGGTTCGCGCTGGACGGAAACTGGCAGGGAAGACCGGCCGAGACATTTCCCATTGAACTGTTCGGGGATACATGGGTAGTGGACTTCCACGTAGAGATCGAATTCCAGGGAGGAGGTCGGTCCAGCAGCATCCGGCAGCGTTTCCGCGCCGGGTTCAAGGCAGGTGCAAGTGGCCTGGAGCTGGATCGTCTACGGATGCAGATCGGGTAGCCAGTCAGAGCCCCAACGTTACCCGAGCCGTCTACGGCAGAAGCACAGTCACAACCTTCGATTCTGCCCCCTCAGCGGAGATCTGCAGCGTCGCGACGGCGTTAGCCGGTGCACCGGCAGCACGTGCCGGGTCGATCGCAACGGTCAGTTTGGCGGGAGCAACCCTACTGTCGAGCAGCACGAAGAGCCAGTCGGAACCAGTGAGATCCACGACCTTGAGGTCTCTCAGGGTGCCACTGCCGCCGTTCGTGATGAAGACTGTCTGCGCCGGCGGGCTGCCACGCTCGAACGTCAGGCTATCCGGCGACAGACGAATCACAGGACGCCCACCTAGATCGATGTAGTACACAACGGTCAGCTGTTGCGGGCTGTTGGTAGCAGCGCTCGATCCAACCGTAATGGTCGCAGAGTACGGCGAATCCAGAACGTCCAAGACCGCATTCGGCTGCACCACCACCGATGCCGGCACTGTCGCAATGTCAACCGTGGTCGACAGCCACGCCGCCGAGTCCGCGGTGACGTCGCCGAGGGATCGACCTGTCGCATCAAACACGCTGACCGTCTGAGGAGCGGGCAGTTCGGTATCGCCCACGGTCGAGTGGAAGACGAGCACCGTCGGTGAAAGTGCGATCTCAGGGGGCGGCACGACATCGAATGTGACAGGGATCTCCACCGTTGTCGCGGCATTCAGCGAGCCTACGGTTACTTTTCCAGCGCGAGAGCCTACGGGTCCGCCCGTGGGATCGGCCACCACCAACACGTGGGGTGGCGACGTAGAGCTGTCCATACTAACAGATAGCCACGGCGAATCCGACGACGCCAGAACAGTTCCGAGGTCCCCCTTGCCACCGTTTGAGATTGTGACAACCTGCGTGTCTGGCACTGCGCTTTCGAGTACACCGGTCATGGTGAGCCTGCGTGGTGACGCCACAATCGTCGGACCCGGATCGACCTCTAATCGCACGATGAGTTCGACTGGGCTGTTGCTGGCAGTGGACGACTCGATCTGCAGAGTGTCCGTGTAGGTTCCGGGCGCGCTGCCAGTGGCAGAGGTGGTCAGCCATAGGACCACCGTCGTGGGTGCCGCGCTCGCTGACGTAGGTGATGCTCTGAGCCACCTAGGTACTGAGTTCCGGATGACCTTCACCGCGTCGAGACTTCCGCCAGAAGCGTTTGACACGGTGATAGTCTGGGAATCTGGCGGTGCCTGTCCCTGATGGACTCTGAAGACGACCTCCGAGGTCGTCAGTACCATTTCCGGTCCTGCTTGTTTGGTTAGGACGACAGACACCAAAACGCTATCGGCGACATCGGACGTGATCGTCACAGAAGTATCTGAGGTCCCGACCGGCGTAGCATCCAGATCGGGCGTGAGAGTCAGCACGGTCGGAGCGTCAGAGTCCGCGAGATCAGCCCTGAGCCAAGGAGCCGGCATTGGCTCAACGAACAAGTCGGTGAGCGCACCAGAGCCACCGTTTTCTATCAGCAATTCTCGTGGAGCAAGCGGTGAGTCGCTCGCTCTACCGACGAAGTGCACACTGTCAATAGAGAGTACGATCTCGGCAGGTTCCGCACCGCCAGGAGCACTCACTTCATAGACTACCGTGACCAAGCGCGGACTGTCGTCCGCCACGGGTGACAGAATCGACAAATCGGCCGTGTACGTCCCCACCGCCACGGCCGTGGTGTTTGGCCGCAGCACCACCTCTGCCGGCGCAGTCGTCGCCGTCACACTTGCCGTCAGCCAAGTTTGCGAGGCACTGACGGAAAGACCCGCCAGGGACCCCTCGCCGTCATTTGCCACAGCCAGGCTCTGTTCCTGGGGCAGCGCCTGCCCTGTTTCGGCTCGGAATGTCACACTGTCTGAGGAAACGGCCAGGCTGGGCCCTGGCAGCAATTCGAACGACACCGCAACCGTATCGGCTCTGGCCGCGTTGCCCGATACGATCACCTCTGTTCCCACCGTCGTACCTGGAGCACCCAGCGCCGGATCCACCTGCAGAGTGAGTTTCGCCGGCGCATCGGTCTGGTTCAGGAAGGCTGTGAGCCAGTCTGACGGAGGGACGACGTCGAGCGTCAGGCCGGACAACGCGTAGGCGCCGGCGTTCTCGATGCTGACGATCTGTGGGTCCGGAATCGGTCCCGTTCTATAAGCTGTGAACTCAACGCGTTGTGCGGAGGCTTCTGCGGTCGGCATCGTGCGAATGACGAGGTTGACAACAACTGTATCGGCGTCGCTGCTGCCCGACGACACCGCTATAGAACCGACCTGAGTACCGACCGGCAGTCCCGTTGGATCAGCGATCAACTCCAATTCGGCAGGTGTGACGATCGTGTCGGCTGTCGTAGAAAGCCAGGTTGCTCCAGGTTCGACGGCAACGGTAAGTGTGCGACGGTTCTTCTCGTCGACCGCAACAAGCCTCGCGATCGGCTGGTTGCTGCCCTCCACCGCGTCGATCACGAGCTCGTCAGCTGAAATCAGCACCGCAGGAGTCGGGGCTACCACAAATGCTACCTGTACGCTGTCGCTACCCGGTACCGAGAGAGGCGATCGCACCCTCACGATGGCATCATGGGTGCCGGCCGGCAGAACTCGCTGCGGCACAATGCCCACGCTGGTCGGTGCGGTTGTGGAGCCAAGGGTCGTGGACAGCCAGTCCTGTTCGCCACCCACCGGATACGCGACCTCATACTCGAGTTCGCTCAGAGTCCCCTCGCCACCATTGGATATCGTCACCGATTGTCCTGGTGGAACGGTACCGCCCTCAGTGGCGGTGAACCTGATACTGTCCTGAGACAGGTCGATGCGCTCGCTCTCACCAACGAAGAAGGCCACGCTGATGCTTCGCGGGCTGTTCGTGGCGCTGACCAACGACACATCTACGACCGCGGAGTAGGACCCTACATCGAGGCCGCCCGCCGAGGCTGTGAGCTGTAGCGTCGTGTCCTGGAGCCCCGTGGTGAGCCAGCCCGATTCTTGGCCAATGTACGTGGGCCCTTGCACTGCCAGTCCAGCGAGTGAACCACTCCCATTGTTAGATATGGTGATGGTTTCCACGTCGGGCGTGGCGCTGCCCACGGTGGCGAAAAGCTCTACCTCTCGTAGGGAAACAGCGATGCTCGCTTGTTCGACGGGGGGGGTCACCTGGGCATCACAGGCAACCAGTGCGAGCAGGGTCAGCAGAGTCCGCGGTCGGATTGGCATCAGAACTTGTATTGCACGCCGGCAGACCAGATGATACCCGGCCGAAGGCCGCCGCTGTTGAGTGGCACCACGGTACTGGTGATGATCGTCAGTCCCCGCCCCTTGTCGGCGTTGGTGGCGCAGAACGTGTTCCAGCCGGCCGTGCACGGCACAGCCCACTTGAATCCGAAGGTTGCATCCACACGGTTGTCGCGCACATCGGGGATGCTACTTGCAGGGATGGTACGAGTGAATGGTTCCGTATACACGATGTCCGGCGGGACCCGCAGCGCACTTTGGTCCAACTCCACTTCCGACATCACGTCAACCGCGAGCGTGATTCCAGTGGTCAGTAGGTGATCGAATCCCAGTGTTGCGAGTAAGGTGTGATTCTGCAGCGAGTCAGCACGTCCCCTGTACAGGTAGCCGAGATTGATGTGTGGCGTGAAGTTGCCAAACTCCATCGACGCCACACCAAGGCCGCGAGCGGCGACAGCACCCAAGCCAAGCAGATTGTCCTCGCTACCGGTGGGAAGCCGGAGATCGCCCAGGTAAGCAACTCCCAAGCGTCCAGTTTGACTCAGATTGAGCTTCACCCGTACGCCAACGTCACCGATCCCTGTCGCGGAACCTTCTTGGAAGCTGGTCTCTTTCAACTTGGGGTCGTCTGCCGGACCTCCAAAGCTGTATACCGAATTCGATCCGAACGGTATGATCTGCGCCTCGCTCCAAGGTTCGGACAAACGGGATGGCGATACCCACATCTATCCAGTTGTTGAGGCCGTAGGTCGCAAAGAAGGACGCGGCAATAGTCTGTACGGCCAACTCCATGTTTACCTGCAGAACGTTGTTCTCCTGAACGGGGTCGCCTAGGCCTGGTGTTCCGGGTATGTCCACGTGTCTGAAGTTGAACGACAGGTCGCTGATGGGGACACCGCGCAGCGCGTTGAACTGCATTCGCGCCAGGAGAACACCGGTAAGCAGTTTGCCGGGGCCCAGAGACGGCGCGCGTTCGCCGTATATCGGTCCGGACGAGAGCTGTCGGGTGGTGATGCGCCCACCGGGCGTGAACTCCACTATGCTGGCAGAGCTCGTTGCCGGAGTTGGGATACTGGAAACGGACAGGCCGATCGCGTCCGCCACGAAGCCGATCAGGAGATCGTTACCACCTTCGATAGCATCCGAGAACGTGAGGGCGGCATCTTGACCACTCGTGTTGGTCAGACACAATAGCGCCTGTTCGCCGCAGTCGCCGAACCGGAATAGGTCAAGAAACTTGCCGCGAAGGTTCTGAGCCTGCACCGGCTCCACGGAGAGTAAGCACAGCACCAAGCACGAAGCGAGGTCTCTCATCGAACCGCGCATATCCCCTTCAAGATAGTCGGACCGCACCGATCGGTGCGGTCCGAGACGAACCAGGACGCAGTTCCCCTACGGCGTATCCGCGAACCCCAGGTCCAAGCAGAAGTCACGATACCCGTAGAGAGCACACCCGCTGGGATAGATATACCCGCAGTAGCCTCCGCCCGTGAGGTCTACCACCTGGTCGTTCTGACTGAACGTCGCCGAGCCAGCTGCCTGAAAGCCGGTTGGAGAGAACCCGTCGGCGACCTTGAACGGAGTGCCTGTCAGATCGATGTTGCCGTGGCCAGTCGAAGACCCCCATGCTAAGCAGTCCCCAGCAGTCCCGTACCGGGCCCATGTCCCGCCATCGTTGCTGCCGGTCGAGGCCGCGAACGTTGTGTCGGAGATGTTCACCAGCAGGGCAAACGGATCTAGGCGTATCCTAGTGTAGCTACTGATGACATTGGCTCCAGGAGGAGGCCACGCACCACCGCCGGTGTGCTGGGCGTAGTTGTAAGTATCCCCTGTGTTGACCAGCGTGAGGTACTCGCTTGGGGTACCCTCCATGTCGTGGCAATACACGGTGAACGCCACAGTATCGGGCGTGATGCTGTAGTCGCCGTCCGCGGCGCTAGGATCGTGATCCCGGATTCTCTGGCACGAGGCCAGGGCGCCGGGCAGCCGGACCTCTACGTCGTCCAGGTATGCGTCGTCAGCGAGTGTGGTGTACTCCATGCGAATGCGGAAGCCAGACACGTCCGACAGCACGGCAAGAATCTGAGGGAGCGTCGCCGTTGCGCCGGTGGTCGAGATGTACCAGTTCGTGGGCTCAGGCTGTGCCTCGCACGCATATGTCGGCGCCGTGCCCAGGTGGACATCGAATTCCTGCCAAACTCCCGTCTGCGGGTAGCAAGTAGAATAGATCTGGAACAGTAGTGAATAACTGGGGCCTACGATCTCAAGGTCGGCCAAGACGTCCGTCGGTGCGACGTCGAAATAGAGCTTGTATGAGATCGATCCGCCGTAGTATTCGGTCCAGTCCGCGTTAGAGGTCCAGGACGTCGGCGCAACAAAGCCACCGTAGACGCCGCCCTGCCAGTCTAGGAACCGCAGACAACCGCCGGAACCGCCAAATGCGCTGCAATCCTGATGCGCTGGGAGGCTGTCGGCGTTGTCGTAGGACGTCCATCCCTCAACGTCCTGGGGGAAGTGGCTCTCCATGAGCAGCTCTACGAGCACGGAGTCTAGCTCGCTCCACACACCCGACCCGTCGTATGCACTCACGGCCTGAGCCCTCACGTAGTACCAGGCGCCACCCGAACCCACGTCGAAGGTCGCGCTGGTCGAAGACGACATGTAAGAGCCGGCGTTGGAGAAGTCAGAGTTGGTGTCCCACT
>JBDHHP010000196.1:0-7061 GCA_039589275.1 Gemmatimonadota bacterium
CCTCAATCTTGAACTCCGCACTGTAACGCCGTCTTGCCTTGGACATGAACACACCTCCACCTCCAATCTTGGGTGGGGCTTAACTGTGTGTCCACTTTTTCGGGGGAAGTCCAGATGGCCTCGTTGGCCCCCAGCTCCCTGAGAACGGCCAGGCCCACAGCATCCACCGCAACTCGGTCCGTGCCAGCAACTATGACGTTCGCCTGAGCCAACTGACCGCGGGAGGGGCCACCATCGGTGAAGGCTTCCACACCATCCATGACAATGAGGTTGGGTGCGTAACCCTGGTTCAGCTCAGCGATCATACGCCGCATGTGCGGAGAACGATGCATGCCCCGTCGAATGCTCTTGGGCGTGAGGCCCACTGAGAGCTTCAAGGACATAGTGAAGACACCGCCTGAGCCGTGCGTCTTCAGGCAGCAGGTGCTGACGTTGTACTCTGACTCCACAACATGGGAGGGAAGGTGGAACCCTTTGGGCCAGTGGGTGCCCGTGGGCTTGAAATGTACCCACTCGTTGTCCGGAATCTCGTCGAAGTTCACGATCTCGAACCCCATGTCGTTGGCGAGGTCGAATGTCCCCTTTGCTTCCATCACCTCATTGGTGGATGGATAGGATGATTCACCCAGGATGACGTTCCGCGCGCCACGTCTTCTCAGCTCCCTGACGATCTGGGCCAGGGTGTCGTTATGGGTGCTGGCCGGGGCCGGGCCGGAGGTGTTGAAGTTGGGCTTCAAGTTGACGGCCTTGCCGGAAATTCCCAGGGGGTTCAGGAGAGCGATGGCGCGGCGCACACCTTCCTTCCGGTCGCTAGTGCGGATGAGGGCAACCCTGGTCTTTCGAGTGAATAGGCGGGAGCCTAGGGCACGGAGATCCGTGTAGGGGAGGAGGACAAGGCCCGCAACAGTACCCTTCAGAAAACCGCGGCGGTCGATGCAAGAAGACTGGCGGTGCAGCATGGTGTCCTCCCGGCAGGGAGCCCGATAGGCATCATATGGATATGGCGTCCGCGACCGATGGCAGTCCCGTTCGACTGGCGATCAGCCATACAAGAGTATGGCGTTCACAGCAGCGAGATAACACCCCTCATTGTATGAGAGCACGGTCCAAAGAAACGACACCGATCCCTGCCAGTCTGGCCGAAATCAAGCTGTCTGACAGCGCATAATCGGTGTCGTTAGTCGTAAGTCTGCTCAGGAGCAACACATAGGTACGAACACAGCTTTACATAAGTTCTTATTACACGCAGTAGTCGCCCGAGCTGCCGACATCATTCTGACACCTCGTCGCTCTTGCGCTCCCCCGTCCCAAGCAGCTTGGTGCGGACGTCCTCCGACAGCGAACTTAGGACTGTTAGAGGGTGTTCCCCTCTTGCGAGCCGCGACAATGCTTCGTCCGGCAGTTGCGTGAGATCCATGTTCGCCAGGTTACCACGTAGCTCCATGCGATCAGCGTACTTCTCCGGCTTGGCGCCCTTGAGCAGGAAGATCAGAAGCGTGTCCGAGTAGTCGGTAACCACGCCGCTAGGCTTGCCCTTGTACCAACCCGTTGGCTTGTCCACGCCCTCGAACGCACGTCTTATTGCTTCGGACTCCAACGCCTCGGCTGCCATATACCGCGCAGACTCTAGGACTGCCTGGAACTCAGCATCCTCCTTCCACTGCCTTGAGTAGGGCGTGCTCCTGTCTATGCCAACCAGCTCACAGGCTCTCGTCACATTCCCGCCCGTCTCAACGAGGGCTCGGAGGAATGCCCTCTTTTTAGGATGCTGAATCTCGCTGAATGGCGAGGGCCCGCCGTCGCCCGCAACGTGTTCCTCTATTGCCTCCGGGCTCTCGATGATGCGGGGACGACCTGGCTTCCGTCGCACTACCTCACCCGCTTCCGGTCCAGCTCATGGGTCGTCCTTCTATCGTGTGCCATCCGTCGGTCCGACTCCTATCTGGTGTTTGTTGACCTTCCGTTCCAAGGTGGTTTCGGAGCAAGAGCGAGCCGTCTCCAGGCGCGGGCCTTGCCCGAGGCCCGTCCACCTTTCCGCCCAAGCTCTTCGCCCTCTCAGGTGTCAGGTCAACTCGCTTGATGTCGGTCAGCGCGTCGCTTCAAGGACGCTTGGTGCAAACCCACGGTACATCCCACGGTCATTCTTGTCGTCCTCCAGAAGCTGTTCGCCAACAAGCATTTGCGACATCCGAGAAACGGACTGGCGATCCGTGCAAAGACGCTTGACACCATGTGCAGGGGGCTGCCTTGGGTCTCCTTGCAGTAGCATCCCTCGGGTGTACATTCGACCGCCTCCTCCACAGGGGTCTGTGATCATGAAGATCGAGGGCCTTTCCGATCTCAACGCTGCAACTGAGGTGGCATCCCGCTCCTTTGACGTGGCCGACGTGTGGTGGCGAGGCCAAGCGAGTACTGCGAACTGGAAGCTGCAACCTAAGGCGCATCGTGGTGACAGCGGCTACAGGCGCGAGTCGAACATGATTCGCAGGTTTCGGTAGCGTGCTCCGTCGAGGGCGGAAAGAACTCCCGAACGGGGTGACCTGGTCAGTTGGCTCTTCATGGCACAGCACTATGGCCTGCCAACCAGGTTGCTCGATTGGACGGAGTTGCCTTTTGTCGCTGCGTTCTTTGCCGTGTGCGAACGCCCTGGGGGCGACGGCACCCTTTGCGCTCTCAGTGCCGGTCGACTGAACACCGAGACGGTTGGGATGAACGGAGTTGTGGATCCGGTCTCGGGACCCGCGTATCCTCTCTTTCAACGACCGTTCGACGACGGCGTGCCAGAGAGTGATCGAGTCGTCGCAGTCGTGGCGCATGAGGTGGATGCACGCATGATGGTGCAGCGCGCAGCGTTCACGATCCACGGAGCAAGCGCACCACCACTTGAAGACCTGCCGAATACGGAAGGTTTCCTCATGCGGTTTGATGTTCCCGCCAAAGCCAAGGAAGACATCTGGAAAGGGCTCGTGCGGTTCGGCGTCAGGTGGTCCAGCATCTTCCCTGATTTGGAGAATCTGTCGAGGGACATCGCGGAGATGAGTTTCCCGCCAGACTGATGTCGCAGGTCGTCGAACAGAGTGGTTGCTGGTATTGGAGCTTCTGTCTCTGACACCGTGGGACGAACCGTGGGAGTTGCGCCTGGAACAGCTTGTGATCGCTTGTGCAAGTTGGTGCTGCTCGAATTCCCACGCTACCGAGCCGTGCGGAGTTAGCACAAGTTTGGCTGAGGCGTATTGAGTTAGGCCTGTTCTTTTAATCCGTAGGTCGTGGGTTCGAGACCCACCCCGGTCACTGCCCAAATCCCGCATAAACAGCGGGGTTTCGTAGTTGGTGCAGGCTGTGAGTCACCCAGTTCCCACGCTGCCGTGTATAGACGTACATAGCCCGGCGGATTTGACCCGCTACCAACCCCCGAATCCCGACCCAGCCTAACAGCCCCCAAGAGGACCCAACGGGTGTTCCTGGTAGCCCCTACAGGATATGAGTACCCCGCCGCAGAACCGACTGGGACGGCCGGCAACACGACGCTGGGGGGACTATATAAGAGTAAGGAGGACACAAACAGGTCCTTCCCCTAGGTGCCCCTACGACGAAAACGGGTTCTCATGAGCAGGAACAGGAAAGCAGCAACGAGGTGGGCGGGTCCGCGCCGCAGAACCAACGATGACTCATTGCGTCTGCTAACGGTCAAGCAGGTCAGTGAAATCCTCGACGTGCCACCATGGCGGCTTTTCGAGCGAGCCTGTGGTTACCTGCGCCAGCGGCGGCGTACTGCGAACCGTCCGCAACGACTCGCCGATGCGTTCCCGTAGCTTCGCCGAGAGATCGTCGACCGCATGAATCAGGTTCTGATCACTGCCGGCCGTCGTCCGTTCCGCCACCAACACGTCACCCGTGGCAACCGCGATGACGCGGCCGGAGAGCACATAGCCATTGCCTAATGCCCCGATCTCTCCCGCTATGATGGCCTTGATTCCCTCACGCTCGGCAAGCTCCTCAGCCAATTCGGGCCCCGCCTTGCCGCCAGAAGAAGTAGCGATCCTCAGCTACGAACACCCACTGCAATACGTTCACGCACTGAAGATTGACGGCCTAACCCACGAAGAGATGAGGCAGCAGAGTGGCTTCACGGGGTCCAATTCGGGATATGAGTTACCTCCAGGGCAGCACACCATCGAGCTTCTTGGGGTACTCTGCCAGTTGACGGGTATTGCTGCGATCCGCCGGTGTGATTATGCCGAGCACTACTTCAAAGGGGAGGGCTGGGAAAAGATCGAACCGCACACCCAGGTATGTTTGGAATTCCAGCGTCGCGAGGGCAGCGGCTTGGTGACCACGAAGGAGCAATGTGCGGTAAAGGGTGTCTGGGAATTGACTTTCACGGCCGAGCCCCAACACAACTACCAGATATCCGTCAGTTTTGGGGAGGAACTGCCCGTTCCCGAAGAGGGGCTCGGTGCGCTTGTATTCGAGAACATGTCCCGTTCGGGTAATCCCCCTGTCGTGGTCCGACCCCACTTCACTCCCAGTAGCTATCGGCCAGTCTCTCCCTATCTGCTAGACAAGCTAACGGGGATGAAGGTTGGCACATGGAAGCCACTTGAGGGACCCAGCCAGCAGCAGATAGTCTGGTAGTATCAGTGACGCTACCACGCCCGGCCCTTTGCCGGGCGCTGCCAGCCGCGAGCGTCTCGCGGCGCTCGGGGCTTTGTCTTGCTACCCTATGTACCTCGGGACATAATCGGGCATCGCCCTCACTGAGCTGGACAACAAACGCCGGTGGCCTTCGTGGCCCCGCCGCCGTAGTAGACGCCGCACTTTGACGCCGTTTCAGACGCCACAGTAGACGCCCGCCCGACGACGAGACCCTGGACTGCCGACGAAAGGTCATGGAGGAGGTTTTCATGTCAACGAAGGCCAAGTGGACTCTAGTGATCGTGACGACACTACTGGTAATCGGATGGTTCAACAGTCGGGTCGAGCGGAGAGCGCCTCAGATACCGACCGATATGCCTTTGGACACTTCCTTGGCGGACTCGACCACAGTCGAGGACAGCAACGCAGGGCTCTCGAATGCGGACGAGATCGCATCTTTGCGGAGTAAGACCACCGTGCACTTCGTGGATGGATCCAGTGTCGAGGTCAAGAATCTCCGGTTTGTCTACTGGTGGGTTCAGCGTAAAGGGAACACCGTCTATTTGTCGAGCATGGAGAGCGGCTCCTACAGTGCCCTCAAATACGTCGCGACGGTTCAGAATGTGGAGCTCGTCCGGAGTGCGCCGCTCGAAGAGCTTACGTCGGTCACTTTTATTTGGCGAAGCGCCAGCCTACGGGCAGTCCCGACAGCTACTAACCTTCGGAGCATGTATGTCCACTACAGGAATGGCATGTCCGACAGCGTCAGCGCGCAGTCTATCCGCAACTGGACACCAGAGCAATTGGTCGGTGACCCAGTCTTCGACGAAGGAAGTGCACTCCTCCACTCATTTTCCATTGAAGGTACAGGCATTGTTGAGGGTCAAGAAGGGAGTTTCAAGGCTTACGTCGTTTGCCCCCGCCGTGTCTGTAAGGAAAGCGAAGCGGTCGAAGATATCCTGTTCCCGAACATCCCGTCCTAAGACCGGGGGCGGACCACGGATTGGGAGAAACAACAGATGAGCAAACGAAACAAGCAACTTCTGACGCTGTTCGCGCTTGTTGCAGTGCTCATCGTGGGCATGGTCGCGCAGCGCGGTGAGCGCGTCATCACTCGGACACAACGTCCAGCGGCTGGTAATCGAGGTGAGGTTTGGGGCACCGTACGCTACAGGTGTGATAGCCAACCAGCCGTGGACAAGACGCGCTACATCTATCGCTTCGATGGTGAACACAAAGTGTCGTTGTCCCCGGCCGAACCCGTACGCGAGGACGGTTCATTCCGAGTCCACCTAGCCACGGGAGACGTTCGGCTCTTCTTATCAGACAAACCCGGCAGGACCACGTTTGCAGGACCTGGTACGGCCGTCGAGGTAAGACCTGGAAGCGTTACTAATCAGGACCTGTTCACGCTGGTCTGTCCCGAGCTCGATCTAGTTTGGCCATCTTGGGATAGCACCGGCCATCCCAGGGACCTACGCACTCCACGACCCGAGTTCCGCTGGGCTTTTCACCGGGAAGACGTTCAATACGAGGTGGAGGTTGCTGGACCGGGTCCGCTACGTCGATTCCGTTCCAGCCAAACCTCGGTGATACCTCCGGAAGACCTACCGCCGGGACCCTACAATTGGCGCGTTAATGTGCTTTCAGCGGCAATCTGAGGATGATCGAGTCGTCATGAGGTTTGACAGCCTGGTGCGAACCAACGAGTTCCCTTCAAAGTACAAGGCCGGCATGGACGTTTCTCGGCTTGGTGAGGAGGCAGACTTCGTAGTCATCTATCTTGCACTCGAACGAGTGAAGAGCGGACATGTCAGGTTTCTACCGAGCAACCCAGAGGGACCACTGAACACAAGGGTAGTCGATACCGAAGGCAACGAACACACACCTATCGCGATTGTGCACTCAACGTTCACGGAGGTCAGTCACGGATCTGCCGAGGTCATGATTCTCACGATGCCGAAAGCAGCAGAGCCAGCAGTGCTCAAGTGGGGCTACGAGTACGCCGAATCCACAGGGCAGGAGCCTAAGTATTTCTACATTGACATGAACGTGGGAACCACGGAGGGGCCTGGACATAGCTGAGCGACATTGCCAGTCGGACCTGTGCCACCCGTCGCTTCAATGCTTGCCCAGCCCCGGGCGTCTCGCGGCGCTCGGGGCTTTGATTGTGCCGGACGGCGACCCTTGGCTCCGTGTTCGGTGTCGCCGTAAACTGGATTAACAGTTTTGACGGTTGCGCATGCCTTGCGTTTTTCTGTTCCCGGTCCGAAAGTGTTGGCAGTCGCGTTACGGGACTGCGAGGAAATCACCTCCGCCAGGATTGCGCGTACGGACCACCACCTTGTTCTGGCCAGGCCTCGCAGTCCCACTACCACCCAGAGCTTTCATGGGATCGCACATGTCGGATGAAGAGCTTTGGCTTC